>CAZMBZ010000001.1:0-76973 GCA_964564285.1 uncultured Planctomycetaceae bacterium
TCTTGCTCCGACATTTCCCAGATGACGTTGGCCCGCGACCACGGCGGGCCACTTCCCTTCCATTCCATTGTCTCTTCTACCGGGGCTCCTGCAAGCATTTTCCGCCACGCTTTTCGCCACGCACGGTCGTCGGGGACGCGGCGTAGCCTCGGACGAATCATGGAACCCCTGCTGTTTCTCAAGGAATGCGGGGAGAAATGCTTCTGCCGAACAGGCGTGTCTCCACGGCTGGCGTAGGCGGTCGCATTGGACCCGCTACGCAGTCTAGCCGGTCAGCGACGTGGACCTCATGGGCGGGCTGGCAGTGATGAAACGCAAGCGGAAGTAGCCGGACCTCTACCCGACATACTCGGCCGTCATGGGCACCAGACAGTGATCGCAGTCGCCGTCGTCATACTCGTTGCTGCTGGAGGTGTCGATGATCAGGTGTGTGATGGGTTGTTTCTTTGGCATGGAATCTCCTTCTCGGCGCTGATTCAGCCTGATGCCTCTTCCGACAGGTCGATAGAGACGACCTTGCCGCTGTGGTCAAGAATCTCCAGGACGGGCGGCATGGACTCGGGATCGATCATTATCCGATGCGCCTGCCGCGCAGCTTCGAGAACGGCCGGGGCGCTCGCGTCGATGACGTAGACAACGCGGAAGAGGCGCTCACTGCCGCGTTTCCAGGGCGGGGGCTCGATGACAAGTCCCGGGGCAGGGGAGTCCTTGGATTCTAAGGCACAAGGTATAGTTCTGGGGTTTGGAGGGTCTGTAGCGGCCTGGTCGATTGTCCATGGCATCTTCCGGGCTCCTTGGTCGGTGAATTCGCCCCTGGGCATTCGGCGGACCGCTTAGCTGAGCGGTGGTAGGTAGCATAGTGCATATTGCGGTCTCACTGAAGGTTTCAGGAACCACCTAAGAAACCCGGGTCTAGATCGTCGTACCTTTGAGATCACCTTCTCATATGCCGCGCCGGAGCAGGCGGTCCGCCGCGAAGAAAGGAGACGCAATAATGAGCAGTCACTTGATTTGCCGCACAATGTTCGCGGGAATGGTTCTTGGCTTGGGGGCTGTCGCGGGACTCGCGCGGGCCGAACGGCCGACCGACCCGAACTTGGTTTCCCTCATGGAAGCCATATACGAAGGGGACATGCCAAAGGTCAGGAAGCTGCTGGCGGCGGGAGTCTCACCCGACGGGGAACCGGATTGCCGCCCCTTGTTTCAGGCGGCCATCGACGCGGACACCGAGGCGGTCCATATCCTGTTGGCTGCCGGAGCCAACCCAAACGTCCGTGACCCCAACGGGAACGACGCGTTGCACTACTGCGACGAATCGGGCTGGCTGAAGGTGGTGCTCGGCCGGCCTGTCACGCAGATGGAGAAGGACGTCTCCCTAGTCCACGCGGAAATACAATTTTACGTCAACCGGATGATCCAGCACAAGAGCTGCTCACCGCACTGGGGGCAGGGGCTCATCGGCTACTGGAAGGGTCATGCGTACTTTTGGTCCCAGAACTCCGCCACGCCACGGGACGCCGACGGGGTCGTCCGCACGGCCATGAAGGCCGTCGAACTGCTTCGCAAGCACGGCGCGGGCTCGCGGAAGGACTCGCCTCTTTGGGCGGCTGTGACGGATCGGTCGCCCGGCCGGATCGAGCGGAAGTTCGGCCGCGGCGACCTTGTCTATGCCGCGACTGTCTGGGGCCACGGTGGCCAGAAGCAGCTTGTCTGCCTTACGGACGCCTTCGCCCCGATTGAACGCACGCACTGTTTCGTGTTCGATCAGTCGTTGCGGGTGGTGAGCGTGGGGGAATGCTCGCGGCATTCCACACAACGGTATGTCTATACCATGCGGGGCATACCGATGCACCGGCCGTATGCCCTGGTCGAGTATCGCAGCAGCATCGAGAAGCTCCCGGCCAACATGCGTGGCCGCTGGATGCCCGCGCTGGCTGAACTCGGCTACAAACGGTCGATCGACGCCAACCACCCGATCGGTTTGTTCACTCGTGCCGAGATGGGCCGGGCGTTCATGCGCCCCCCGGCTGGGCGAGCGTTTGTGGTGCCCATCGACTTCTACGGGGCGCCGGTTGACCTGCGGGCGTTCGATGGCGGCCTAGAGGACCTGGACGACATCGAATTTCGTTTCGCGGAGGCGGAGCATCCCTTCCATCGCGGTGTGCTCAGACCCAGCGAGCCGCCGGAGCCGCGGGCCGACCAGCCGTCTTCCACCCAGCCTTCGGGTGCCCAGGAAGCACCCAATGGCTCAGCCGCGGCGACGCAGCCCGTCTCCCGGGCGCGCGGTGCCGACGCGGCCGGAGACGATCGGTTCACTGAGCAAATACGGACCCGGGACGTTCGCCTGTATCGCAGCGTTCGATCGGAACTGTTCATCATTGCGATGCCGGACGGCATGCAGAGCCTGATTGATTGGAACCCCCAGCGAAATACCAATCTATTTTCCGGCACCTTGTGGGCCACACCGACGAAAGCCGCCGGGCCGCTGACCAGGGGCGTCGTCTGGCACCGCAAGCAAGGCAATCGGGTCGTCTTCGGCGACATCCGCCCCGGCTTCCCGTTGGGAACTGCGGGCGTAATGGCATTCGACCCCAACGGGAAGATGGCCGCCGTTGGTGAGTATGCGACAAACCGAGACAATCCCAGGTCGATCGGTCTGGCGGAGTTCCGCAGCGCCGACCCGCGCCTGCCCAAGACCGTGCGGGGCCGCTGGATGCTCGCCGTCGCCCAGGTCTGCCCGGGCGTGAAACTCGACCCCAACAGGCCGCTTGCCTACGGTCTCTGGCCGAGGCCGGTGTCCTACAAGACCCCCGACAAATCCCCGGCCCCGCCGGACAGCAACCGCATCCAGATTCGTCCCATCGACTGGTATAACGACGACGTGGACTTCCGCGCTCTCGATTTCCCGTTTGGGGATCTGAAAGATTCCGAGATTCGGCCGGTGGCCACCGTGCCTCTGATCCGTTCCGCACGCTAAGGGCCGGATTCTTCGGACGGCCGGTTCTGCGGCGTGCGTGCGATGTGTTGAGGGCCTGCTAACGCAGTTGCGCGCCTTGAAGGAAGCCGTAGGCAAAGCTTTGGCCTGACGTACAGCAATCGCGTGCCGCGACAGAGGATGCCCACCTTGACTATAACCGCTGTTTTGCGGTATCATATAGGCGTGGACTGCCCGCCGACCAAAGGCCTTAGCGGAGGTCCGGAATCGTTTTAGCGCGGAGCAAGGCCGCTCATTTTTCATCGCCGCGCGTAGGCATTCGGAGGATAGCGCATGTTGATCGAGGAGGGCAAACGCCTTGGCCGCGCTTGCCCGCAGCCAATGTCGCCAAGCATCATGGAGGCCCTCGAGCCTCGCTTGTTGCTCAGTTCAACTGCGGGGGCGGACCTGTTTGCGCCCTACCTGCCGGAGCAGTTCTTCCTGTCCCAGCCGGGCGGGTTCCTCACCGATGCCAACCCGGGCGAGCCGCTGGATATCGCGCTGTCCTATCTGACCGACAACGCCGACGAGTTTGGCCTCAATCCCGCGGACATCCTCCAGTCGATCGTAACGGACTACTACACCAGCAGCGATACCGGCGTGACGCATATCTATCTTCGCCAGCAGCTAAGCGGCCTGGAGATCGTCAACGCCAATATCAGCGCCAACGTCGCCGCCGATGGACGCGTGATCAATGTCGGCGGAGGGTTCGTCTCCGCCCTGGCGGATCTCTCAGCCCTGGCGGTGGATCCATCCATGACCGCCCCGGCCGCGACGTCCCTGGCCGCGGCGGCGATTGGCCTGTCATCGACCACGGACTGCCTGGTTGTATCGTCGTCGCCCGATCCTGCCAGCACGGTTGTGCTGGTCAACGATGATCTGTCTTTGGACCCCATTCCGGCGAGGCTTCATTATGTTGCCGGGCCGGAGGGCGTCTCGCTGGCGTGGAATCTTGTGATGCGCACGGTCGATCTTCAACATTGGTACGAGGTGAGTGTGGACGCTGACACCGGTGAGTGCCTGCAAGTGAGCGATTGGGTTGACGCCGCCACGTACAACGTCTACCCCGGGCCGGCGGCAGGCCCCGCTGACGGCGACCGCACGCTGGTGACCGATCCGGCGGACACGGAGGCATCCCCATACGGATGGCACGACACAGATGGCGTTGACGGGGCGGAGTACACGGATACGCGCGGCAACAACGTATATGCCCAGGAAGACGCCGACGACGACAACTCCGGCGGATTCCGCCCCGATGGCGGTGAGGAGTTGTCTTTTGACTACTCGCTGGACCTGGCGTGGTCGCCCGGTGCAAATCGAAGCGCGGCGATTGCGAACCTGTTCTACTGGAACAATTATCTTCACGACGTTCACTACCAGTACGGTTTCGACGAGGTCTCGGGCAATTTCCAGATGACCAACTACACCGGTCTGGGCATCGGCGGCGATGCGGTCCAGGCTGATGCACAGGATGGGTCGTCTTACAATAACGCCAACTTCTCCACCCCTCCGGACGGCCAGAGGCCCCGGATGCAGATGTACCTGTTTGCGCTCACCACGCCAATGCGTGATGGTTCGCTGGATAGTCAGATTATCGTCCACGAATATGGCCATGGCGTGACGAACCGACTGATTGGCGGACCCGCCAACGCCAGCGCCCTGGATGCAACACAGAGCAGGGCCATGGGCGAGGGGTGGTCCGACTGGTGGGCACTGATGTTTACTCTCAAACCCACTGATGCGAAGTTTCAGGCGTATTCGTTTGGTACGTACGCACTCGGTCAGCCGCCCGACGGCCCGGGTTTGAGGCGACTTCCCTATAGCTTCGACATGTCGATCGACCCCGCGAATTATGGAGATTACCACAACAGCCATGCTGTCTACGACGCCGGCGTGATCTGGTGTTCGGCCCTGTGGGACATGAGCTGGCTGCTGATCGACGAGTACGGTTACAGCGAGGATATCTCCCAAGGCTACGACCCCGCCGTTGCCGGTCAGGGTGGAGGCAACAATCTGGCGCTCAAGCTGGTCGAGGACTCGCTAAAGCTGATGCCCGCCAATCCTTCGTTTCTGGACGGGCGCGACGCACTTCTCCAGGCCGACCTCATCCTCACCGGCGGGGCTAACCAGGCAACCATTTGGGAGGCTTTTGCCCGACGCGGCATGGGGCTGGGTGCCTCCGACGGGGGAAGCGCGAATTCGTACCAGGTGGTCGAGGCGTTCGAGGTGCCGAGTTCCGACCCGGTGACCGTATCGTCGGCGCCGGCCGGGCCGATCAGCATACCGGTCGGCGAGGTTACCTTTACCTTCAACGAGGCGATTGACCAGGCCAGCTTTACCGTCGCCGACGACGTGGTCAGCTTCACCGGTCCCAGCGCCGCCGACCTCAAGCCATTCATTACCGGCGCGACGTGGGATGATCCCCAGACATTGCGGATAACCTTCACGCCGCGAACAATGCCGGGATCTTACGTGATGACCATCGGCCCGGCGATTCTCTCAGCCGACGACGGCAGGGCGATGGACCAGGACAACGACGAGGAGCCCGGCGAAGTCCTGGACGATTGCTACTCGGCGACATTCGAGGGTGTGTCTGTCCTGTACTCGGCCGACATGAGCGACGATCCCGGCTGGTCGCTCGACGGCGGCGAGGCCCCGGAGCAGTGGCAGTACGGACAGCCTGCCGGCAATGAGGGGGACCCATCTTCAGGCCACACCGGCGACAACGTGATCGGCTACAACCTCGAGGGCAACTATCCCGACGAGATGGAAACCCCCCAGTACGCGACCTCAACGGCGTTCAGCACCCTTGGCCAGACCGATATCACGGTTGGATTCTGGCAGTGGCTTGGCGTGGAAGCGGCACAGTACGACCAGGCAGGTATCGAAATCTGGGATGGCGAGGTCTGGACGGTCGTGTGGGAACACACTGGAGATAACGTCTCGGCAGGGTCGTGGTCATACGTTCAGTACATCCTGCCGGCAGCGGCAAGCGACAGGCCGGAAGTGAGGATTCGCTGGGCCATGGGTCCGAGCGACAAGTATGTGAACTATTGCGGCTGGAACATCGACGACGTGATGGTATGGGGCATGCCGGACGGTTCTGATGTCGTCGGGCCGAAGGTTGCAGGGCACTGGCCCGCGTCGTCAGTGACGGGCGGGCAGGGGGCGGTGCAGTTTAGTTTCGACGAGATGATGGACACCGGTAGCTTCAGCCCTGCCGGCGACGTGGTCAGCTTCACAGGTCCGGGTGGCGACCTGCAGGCGGAGGTGACGGGCTATACATGGCTTGACGGTCAGACGCTTGAGATCCATTTTGCCGAGCAAACCGCCCCGGGTTCCTACACGATGGTAATCGGTCCGGGCATTACCGATAATGCCCCGAGCGTCAACCCGATGGATACCGATGGCGACGGCGCGAGCGGCGAGGCTGAGGATGACCGCTACGGTGTTTCGTTCACGATCATTCCCAGTTCGCCGGTCATATACGCAGCCGACATGAACGTCGATCCGGGGTGGACCTTCGACGCGGGCACGGACCCGTACCAATGGGAGTACGGTCTGCCGAGCGGCCTGGTGGGCAATCCGTCGGAAGCCTACACCGGTGAGAGCGTGGTCGGCTACAATCTGGAGGGGAGATACCAGAACTCCATGACCTCAAGGCAGTACGCGACCACGCCGGCGTTCAGCACCGTCGGCTACACGGACGTTACGCTGGAGTTTCGGGTATGGCTGAGCGTGGAATCCTCCGACTACGACCATGTCAACATCCAGGTCTGGAACCAATCGAATTGGATCACGCTGTGGGATCACGCCGGCGATACCTACATCACAAAATCACGATGGTCCTATCGCAATTTTGTCCTGCCGGCCTCGACATACGACCAGGCGGAAGTGAAAATCCGCTGGGGCGTCGGCCCAACTGATGGGGGCCTGGGGTATTGCGGATGGAACATCGACGACGTGCTGGTGACGGGGACGTCCTTCGGCAACCCGGAGGTCGTTGGGCGGCAGGTGTTCTACAACAACAGCATATTCGATGGTTACAGCCCGGTCGCCAATGCTGACGATGACGCTGCAATCGCTCCGCCGCCGTCGCTATACGACGCTGATGAACTGGACAAGCAGATCGGCAAGCAGGCCTTGCTGCCAGGCGAAACTGCATCGTTTGTCAATTACACCAGCTACGGCCGGGGCATTAACGGCGTAATAGTGGATATCGCCGACCTGGCCGGGCGGGACGTCACGGCGGGCGACTTCGCATTTATGGTCGGCAACTCCGACGACATGTCGGATTGGTCCGCGGCGCCGGCTCCGCTGAGCGTGACAGTCCGCCGCGGCGCGGGCGGCGGCGGAAGCGACCGCGTGACCATAATATGGGCCGACGACGATCCGTTGACGCCGCAGCGCGAGGATGGGGCGATCTCGGGACAATGGCTGCAGGTGATGGTGCTCTCGGACGCCAGCGGCGGATCGCTCGGCCTGGCCGAAGATGATGTGTTCTACTTCGGCAACGCTATAGGCGAGACGGGCGACAGCCAGGCAAACGCCAAGGTCAACGCCACGGACCAACTGGGCACGCGAGGCGACATCCACACTGCCTCGAACCCGGCGCGGATCCACGATGCGTATGACTTCGACCGCGATGGCGAGGTGAGCCCCTACAGCGCCGATGAACTTATCGCTCGGAGCAACCAGACGACCTTCCTGACGGAGTTGAAACTGATAACCGCTCCGGCGCCCATCGGCGCTGCGCCGGTGCCCGAAACGCTCCCGGGCGATGCCACAATGGATGGCAGGGTCGATGGGGCCGACATGCAGGTGTTGGGGGCTAACTTCGGCGCTGTCGATGCAACGTGGTCCCAGGGGGACTTCGACGGCGACGGCGACGTGGATGTTGCGGATTACATCACACTGAAAAGCAATTTCGGCCGATCCATACCCGTCCCGGCCCCTGTTGCCGACACGGCCGAGGCCCCGGCGGTGATGGAAACAGCCTTGCCAATTGCTCCCACGCCCGTCGAAACGCCAGTGGCTGCCGCGATGGCAAGCTTGTTGAGCAACACACTGGACGTTCTGACTGTCGTCCCAACCGCCGAATCGACACCGGTGGACACCTGGACAGTCAGCGCCGCTGCGTTGACGATCTACACTATTGCCCCGACCGTCGTCAAACCGAGTGCCGTCGCCGGATCGAGCCCGGCCCAGCCGTCAATCGATGCCCGTCTCTGGGCGAACCTCTCCGCCAGTGTCCACGACCAAGCCACAGCCGCCGACCCGCTCGTCGAGCCGCTTCTGGGGCGACTGGGAGCGATTCGATGGCAGGACGACTTGCGAACGGGCCGAGGCAGGCAGCGAAAGATGCGGGTATGAACGAATGTTGAAACAAGCAAAACATCTCGCCGCAATCGCCGCCGTCGTCGTATTGATCGCCGCCGGGAGCGTTTCTGCCGACATGTACATTGACGTCGGCAACCACCTGCTCCTGCCGGACACACCGGGACAGACCGTCCGTTTCATGGTCTCCACCGACGCCGGCAACACGGTAGGTGGCTGCAATTTCAACGCTGAGATTGCCGGCGGTGGCCCGGCCTACGGTGGCGAGCTCGGCCCGGCTATCACGGCCGTGGAGATGGAGGCCGGGACAATCTTCGCCGACAACAATACAGGCCAGCGCGATCTCGGATCGCTGGCGCAATTGGCGACATACAGCATCGTAACCACCAGCGGAACGGTCCCGGCCGACGGTCTGCTCGCAACGCTCACAATAGACACAACGGGTTTCACCACACCCGGAGCGACCTGGACGCTGGAACTGGGCCACACCCTAAACGGCACAACGGACTTCGCCCCCGCGTTCGTCATGATCACCGAAGGCACGCTAGAGATAATCCCCGAGCCGACCTCGCTCGCCCTGCTGCCCCTAGCCGGCCTGGCCCTGCTGGGCCGGCGACGACGCTGAAGCAGATGACACGGTCTCTCCCCAATGTGGTGCCGTACTGTCATCCCAACAAGCACGGCCGGGGCGTTTGGCCGGTGGTAGCCCGAGCCTTTGTTCTTGAATCCCCGGGTAACCTTGTTATCGTTCTTGCCATGGGGTACGAACTGCCGCATGGCAAGCCGCAAGCGTTGTGAGACACAGCAAGTGCTGGAGTTGACCAAACCATGGTAACTCTGAACAGGCATAATGGCCGCGCTGGACCGTACACACGGCAGAGAAACAGCCGGATATGCTTGCTGCGACGGAAGCATGAACCGCGAGAGATTGGTTTTGGGAAACATGCCTGTGGTCTCAACCTTGATTGGGGCTTTTGCGAATGTTGAAGAAATGCATAGTACCAGTCGCGATAAGCATGCTAGTCATAATGGCGGTAGTATTGGGAATATGCCTAAGGCCGTCAGGAAAAGTAGATCTCTTCAGGGCAGTCCAACGTGGTGATGCTGACTTGGTGCGTCGGGCGTTGATGGCTGGACAGAGCCCGGATGTTGTTCGTCCAGGGGGGATGACGCCCCTGATCGTGGCTGCCCAGTACGGTTCCATTCCATGTGTTGCAGTGCTCCTAGAGTACGGAGCCAACGTCAACCATCGCACCTCAAATGTTACTGGTGGGCATACGCCTCTGCATGTGGCTGCTTACCATGAGCATGTATCGATGATCGAGTTCTTGCTAGATAATGGGGCCAATATAGGGGCAAGGAATGCTAACGGAAGGACCACGCTTCACCAGGCTGTCTTGATGATGGATAGGGCTTCCGCGAAGGCGTTGCTCGACGCTGGCGCTTGCGCCGAGATACGCGACGCATACGGCGGAACCCCGCTATTACTTGCTGTTACGTACGGGGATAGGTGTAGTGTAGAGTTGCTCTTACAACACGGCGCTAACCCGAACACGAGAGATGCGAAAGGCAGGACTTCTTTCGATGTCGCAGCGGGCAATAGGAGGGTGCTTGACCTTCTCGCAAAGTTTGGCAATCCTAAGCACATAGAGACGTCAGGCACGAATGAGGGATCCTAACGAGGGTGTTCAGGAACCGACAAAACGGCCTCACGGGCAGACCCCGAGATAGCGTAAGGTCGGTGCAGTGCTTACCGGCCCGGCAAGCATATCCGAGGGTTTCTTCAGTTATAGCCCGCGCCTTTGTTCGTGAATCCCGCCATGCGCCACTTGCCCCACCACCGGATGGGGACTATTATTGCTCGACTTGACTTGCCGTGGATGGCTACTTGGCTTCCGACGGCTGGTGTTCGCAAGGCTTTGACACGAGGATCGAAGAGGATCATGAAAGAATTCGCCAAGAAAGTCGGTAACGGGCTGATGTTCAAGAAGGGTCACGAGCAGCTTTGGATCGTGCCCTGGGGCACCAACGGCTTGCGGGTGCGGGTCACGCAGCAGGCGGAGTTTCTGGACCTACCGCAGGCCCTGCTGGAAAAGCCGGCCGGGTCGGCAAAGCCCGCAAAGGCTCGCGTCAAGATCGGCGAGAAGCTCACGACGTTGACCAACGGCAAGATCAAGGTGGAGCTTACCCCGCGAGGCAACGTGACTTTCATCCGCACGTCCGACGGCAAGACGTTGCTGAAGGAGTGCGTCAAGAACACCAACGAGTATCTCGGGCGGACGTTCATTCCGTCCAAGGGCGTCTGGAAGATCGAGCAGCGTTTCTATGCCGACGACACCGAGAAGCTCTACGGCCTCGGCCAGCACCAGCACGGCTACCTCGACCAGAAGGGCTGTGTCGTGGACATGCTCCATCGCAACATGGAGGTGGCGATTCCGTTTATGGTTTCGAACCTGGGCTATGGGTTCCTGTGGAACCATCCCGGCGTCGGTCGCGTGGAGCTCGGCAAGAACGAGACCCGCTGGGTGGCTGAGGCGGCCAGGCAGATCGATTACTGCATCGTCACCGATAAGTCCATCCCTGCGATCATGCAGCGGTACGCGGAGGTGACGGGATTCCCGACGAAGTTCCCGAAGTGGGCGGCGGGGTTCTGGCAGTGCAAGCTTCGCTACAAGACTCAGCAGGAAGTCCTCGATGTTGCCCGCGAGTACAAGAGGCGCGGCTTGCCTATCTCGGTAATCGTGATCGATTTCTTCCATTGGACCCAAATGGGCGACTGGAAGTTCGATCCGGACAACTGGCCGGACCCGGCCGGGATGGCCAAAGAGCTGAAAGCGATGGGAATTGAGGTTATGGTGTCGGTTTGGCCGACGGTAAACACCACCAGCGAGAACTATTCGTACATGAATTCGCACGGGATGCTGGTGCGAAATGAGCGCGGCATGCCCATTCAGAACTCCAGCGAGGACAACAAAGGCAGCCGGCTGCAGACGTTTTACGACTCGACAAACCCCGAAGCGCGGGCGTTTCTGCTCAAGAAGATACGCGAAAACTACTGCAAGCTTGGCATAAAGCGGTTCTGGCTGGACACAATGGAGCCGGAACTCATCCCCCTGGAGCAGGATAACACTCGATACCACCTCGGAAACGGGCTGGAAGTGGCATGTTTGTACCCCAAATGCCACCAGCAGGGCTTCTACGAAGGCCTGCAAGCCGAAGGCGAGACGGAAATTCTCACGCTTGGCAGGTCGGCATGGGCGGGCAGCCAGCGCTATGGCTCGCTGGTCTGGTCGGCGGACATCCCCTCGACGTTCGATTCGCTCCGCCGCCAGGTCGCCGGCGGGCTCAACATCGGACTCAGCGGCATTCCGTGGTGGACGACGGATATCGGCGGGTTCTACGGAGGGGACATCGCCGACCCGAAGTTCCACGAGCTGTTGATCCGATGGTTCCAGTTCGGCGTGTTCTGCCCGGTCTGCCGACTGCACGGGGTGCGTCGGTCCAAGGACAAGAAAGAAGGCGAGTGGGCCCCCAACGAAGTCTGGTCCTACGGCGAGGAGGTCTGCGATATCCTCACCGAGCAGCTCGATCTTCGCGAGAAGTTGCGGCCTTACATTATGAAGCAGATGCGCAAGTCCGAGAAGACCGGCCATCCGCTGATGAGGCCGCTGTTCTTCGATTTTCCTGATGACGCCAAGGCATGGTCCGTCGAGGATGAATACATGTTTGGTCCTGACATCCTCGTCGCTCCGGTAGTCGAGCAAGACGTTCGCAGCCGGTCGGTCTACCTGCCCGCTGGCACGACTTGGCGGGACGCATGGACGGGCAAGGAGTACGTCGGCGGGCGAAAGTATGTCGCCAAGGCCGAGCTCAGCCGGATACCAGTTTACTTCCGGGCCGACAGCGACCCGCTAAAGTAGAAGTTGTCGCTGCCGCCGGCGCTGCGTCATCGCGCAAGAAGCCGATCACACTAACCTGCCCGCGATCCATGATCGCGGGCAGGTTAGTATGCGTTCACACGGTTTGGCTGGATGCCGGTTCCGGGTTGCTATTTGAATGAAAGCTCGCTGCGTTTAACCTTGAGCGTGTGGATCTTCTCGTCGTCTATATTGTAGATGTCGTACGTCAGCTTCGGATCGGGTGCCGTCGCGTCGAAACTCAGCAGGCCGAACGAGCACTTGGCGTTGTAGCCGAACAGGGCTGTCTTGATCAGCCGGTGCGTGTGAACGTTAGTGAGCTTGGAACTGCTGGCTTCGTACAGCGGATAGGCGCCGGGTCGCTCGGTCTTGTATGCGTCTGAACGGTGACGGTCGGCGGAGATCAGGAACACGCCCTCGATGTGGTTTTTGCCGATGAACGAGAAAATCTCCTCACGCTCTTCGGGGAAGCCGTCCCACGTATCCTTGCTGCCGCCCTTGGTTCCCTTGGCCCACGGCACGGACGAGGCCAGCACGGTGAAGGTGGCGCCGGAAGCCTTCGATGCCTTGAGCGTCTCGAACAGCCATTTTTTCTGAACCGGCCCCAGCATTGTCGGCGAGGGCAGCTTGGGGCTGGTGCGGTAGTAACGGCAGTCGAGCATGATGAAGTGAACGCCGTTGATAGCGAAGTCGTACCAGACGCCGGGCTGCTTGTCCCCGCCGCCGTAAAACGGGTTGACGAAGTTATTCTTGAAGACGTTCCAGACGGGGACCTTCCATGGAATGTCATCAATGCCCGCCGAGCCGATGCAATCGTTCTTGCCGAAGTCGTGGTCGTCCCAGATCGAGAATACCGGCGTGCGGGAAACGAACCTGCGATACTCGGGGCGACTCTGGCGGCGGTAGTAACAGTACTTCTGCGTCTCCGGACTCGTGGGTCGGTCGATGTACACGTTGTCCCCCATGGCCAGGTACGCCAGCGGGCGATGCTTGTCGAGCGTGTTCCACATCCGCTCGTATTGGGGGGTGTAGCCGGCCCCGCCGCCGAAGATAACCTGGAACTTCGTCTTGGACCCCTTGATCGGGAAGGTCCGGAACGTCGGTGCCGGGTCGATCTTCACCGGCTTGCCGTCGATAATAAGTTGGTAATGGTATGTAGTGTCAGCCTTCAGGCCGGTCAGCTCGGCCACGGCGGTGAAGTCCCGCGACGCCTGGGCCTTGACCAATGGCGACTTGACGGCGCTGCTGGTGTCCGCGCCTGTCGAAGCTATTACCTGCACGGGCATCTCGGTGGCGCAACGGACCCAGACTTTCACGCTGGTGTCCGTCATGGCCCCAAGCATGGGCCCGTGGATAAGGCCGACGGGATGGCCTGCTGCGAAGTCGCGAAAGGCCTTGCTCTTGGTCAGGGGGGCCAGAAGATTTCGCGGCCCGGCGTGGAATCGAGCGAACGGCAGCCCTGCATCGACGGCCTGCTTGACGTATTCCATTGCCTTGTCGGTCTGCTTGAGGACAGAGTACGCCACGGCCAGGCTGTAGAGTGTTTCGAGATCGCCGGGCATTTCGAGCAGTTTTGCCTTGGCGGCCTTGACGGCCTCGTTGGGCTTGCCCTCGGCGATCGTGGTAATGAATTTGTTAGCGATCTTCTTGTAGGGTTTGGGACGGGGCTGCTTTTTCGCGGCTGGCTTTGCTTTCGCCGGTGCTGCCATGATGTACGTTCCTGCCGAGCCTATGATTACCAGGATTGCGGCGATCAGCCGAGCGGTAATGAGATATCGTTTTGACATGCTTGAGTTTCTCCTGGTTGAAAGTTTCAGTGTTACCGGCCTGGCCGGTGGAACTGGTATGCGACTCTGATTAGTATAACCTTTGTTGCACCGTTTCGTTCTGTCCGGCGTCCTTGCTTGAAGCTAGAATACATGCGTCCCTTGGGGACAGGGAGATACGCACATGGCCAAGTCCAGCAGAAAGAAATCCGCCAAGTTCGGCCTGCCGCCCGGCAGCCTGGTTCACATCGGCGAACGGAAGATTGAAAACGTCCGCATCACCGTAATGGACTACGACGAGCAACGTTGCGATGAGACCGTACTCGACAGTGTAAAACAGACGGGCGAGTACCGCAACAAGCCAAGCGTTTCGTGGATCAACATCGACGGCATTCACGACATGGAGGTGATAAAGGCCACGGGGCGGATATTCGACATTCATCAGCTCGTTCTGGCCGACATCGTGAACACCCGCCAGCGTCCCAAGTACGAGGCCTATGACGGCTTGGTGTTCGTCGTTCTGAAGATGCTGGATATGCAGACAAGTCGCAGCAAGGTGATTTTCGAGCAGATCAGCATCCTGGTCAGCGACAACTGCGTTATCACGTTTCAGGAGGCTCCAGGCGATGTGCTGGATGCTGTTCGCGACCGCATTCGGGGTTCGAAGGGACGCATCCGCAAGTTCGGCCCGGACTACCTGGCCAACTGCATTCTGGACGCCATCCTCGATGGATACTACGCGGTCCTGGACGACCTGTCCGAGCGCGTGATCGCCATGGAGGAGCGACTCATCGAGGAACCCGGGCAGGACTTGCTTCAGCAGATATACGCTGCCCGACGTGAATATCTGCTGCTTCGCAAGTACATCCGCCCGGTGCGTGAGATTGTCGCGAGCCTGGAACGCAACGAAAACGGGCTGGTCCGCCCGGAGACTACGCTCTATATCCGCGACCTGTACGACCACGCGATCCAGATAATCGAGACAATGGAAAGCCTCCGCGACAGCATCACCGGCATGCTGGAAATGTACCTGTCCAGCGCCTCCAACCGCATGAACGAGGTGATGAAGGTTCTGACCATCATAGCGACAATATTCATACCGCTGACGTTCATCGCGGGAATATACGGCATGAACTTTGAGAAAATGCCGGAACTCCGATGGCGGTTCGGCTACCTGGCTGTGTGGGTGATTATGTTGGTCGTGGGTGGGGCGATGGTCTGGTTCTTCCGCCGCAAGAAATGGATCTGACCGGCCTGGCGAGGTCAAAAAGGATTCCCCCAGTTTCGCAGAGCCACGGAAGTCCAAGAACATATTTCACGAAATACCCCGTCCTCCTTTACGACAATGTAGTCAAACCATGACGATATTGTGGGCCATACTGCTGATCGCGGTGAGCTTTGTTTGCCTGCTGACGGTGCTGCTGACTTTGCCGGGAACCTGGCTGATGCTGGCGGCGACTGCGCTGGTGGCCTGGCTTCAGTTGGGCAATGGAATGATCAGTCCGTGGACGCTTACGGCTCTGCTGGCGTTGGCGGTGGTTGGCGAGTTGCTGGAGGCGTTCGCTTCGTCGGCGGGCGCCAAGCGTGCGGGGTCAAGCCGGTGGGGGAGTTTCGGCGCTTTTGTCGGAGGCGTGCTGGGTGCGATCGTGGGCACGTTCGTCATTCCCGTGCCGTTGTTTGGCTCGCTGATAGGCGCGTGCGCCGGGGCCGCCGGTGGGGCCATACTTCTTGAGATGCTTGCCGGCAGGCCGGCGGGTCATTCCGCCCGCGTTGGCGTTGGCGCCGGCGTGGGGCGTCTGGCAGCGGTGGCTATGAAGTTCGGCATCGGTTTTGTCATGTGGATCGTAATTATATTCTCAGCCCTCTGGCCGTAGGTGAGGGTGCAAGAAAAGCGCGGCGTCCCAGTCCTTCCGGGCTGGGACGCCGCGCTTTGGAAGTAGTGCTTCGGATGCGGCTGGAGCTATTTGACCTTGCGCCGCTCATCGCGGGCGACCAGGCGCGCCTCGCGGCGGACTTGCTCCTTGGCCTTGACGGCGGAGTTCTTCTCTCGCGTGAGCTTCTGCTTTTCCAGCCGGTTATCAAGTCGTTCTCTACGGTGTCCCATGTCGGGCTCCTTGTATGTCTTGTGCGATATTTCCCTGTAGCAAAGACCGGTATTTTACCGCGTCCGGGGGGGCTTGGCAATGGGCAAAACACAAATCACTTGCCATTGGCGGACTTTACCCGCCCGGCCAGCGGCACGGCCGGCGAGGGGCCCGAAGGGGCCGGGATGTCGCCCATAACGATCCAGCAGCGGCGATAGGCGACCGGGCCGTGGTCGCCCTGGAACATCATCGGCCCCAGCGGCTTTTCATCGTTGAACATGGCCGACCTCGTCGGGCCGGTGACCGGTTGGTTTTCGTGAACGACCTTGCCATTGTGGATGACCTTGACGAAGCACGCGTTGGCTGTCTTTTTACCCGATTTGTCGAATCGCGGGGCGCGGAACCATACGTCGAATGTCTGCCACTGACCCGGCTGGAGCGAGGCGTTCACTCGCGGAGGCCTGCCCTCGTAGCCCTTGTTGTTCTTCCAACGTTGGTATACCCCGCCGCAATCGCCGTGTTTCGGGGACTTTACGCCCCAACTGTCCAGAACCTGTATCTCGTAGCGGCCCTGGAAGTAAACACCCGAGTTCGAGCCCTTGGGCACCATGAACTCGATGTGCGCCCGGCAGTCGCCGTGCTCGGCCTTGGTGACAAGGTGCCTGGTCCGCCCCTTTTTGCCATTGACGACAGCATCGGCGCCGGCCTGCCAGATGAGGCGGTTTTTGTTGTTGGGGTCCAGCATGACCTCGCCCACTGTCAGCCAATCGCCTCTATCCCCCGCAAAGCGCAGGAGATGGGTCGGTACGCCCATTTCGCGTTCGGCTTCGACGGCTATGACGGTGCCGGCAACCACCAAGGTCCCCCCATCGGGCACTGGCACGAACGGCTGAATAAAATCCACGCGCGGACACATGACCTGCACCTTGAGCGAGTTCCATGCCGAGATCGATTCGCCCAGAATGCTTCGGCTGTCGCCTTTGATTCCGTAACTTTGCAGGCCCACAGGGCCTTTGTAGCCCGCGTCGCGGAGAGTACGGAGGAAGCGATCCATGTCGAACGTCCCCCGGCCTAGCGGCTGGATCAGCCTGGGCCAGCCCTTGGTGTCGGCGTCGGCGCCGCTGACGGTCACGGCGAAGAGTTTGTCCATTGAGTTCTTGAGTAGTTTGGGCAGCTTCGCCGTGTCGCCGTTCACCTGGAGGAAATGGCAGAGGTTGAACGTCCCGCCTACGTTGTCTCGCCCGGTCTTGCGTGCCAGGCGGATGGCGTCCTCGGTCCGCTCGACCCAGGCGTTGGCGTGTGGGTAGAGTGCCACTCGCACGCCGTCTTTGGCGGCCAGGTCGGCCAGGCGGCGGAGCATGGGCAGGGCGTCGGCGTCGCCGGCCGGGTTCGATGGCTTGTACTTCTTGTTATGCATCGCCACCCAGATCCACCCGTCGTGGCCCTTGAGCGTCTTGATGGCCTGCTTCATGCCCTCGTCGGGTTGCCAACTCGGGTCGGCAGCCAGCCAGTTGTATGTGGCGAAAAGCCTGACGCCCTTGGCGTCGTAGGCCTTGCCCATCTTATCAATGCCTTTGGTGCCCGATATGTCCGAGCCGGCAAAGCCGAACATCACCAACGTCTCGGCACGGGCTTTGGGAGTATTGTTCCTGGCATTTCGCAGGCCGTTATCCAGCGTGAAGAATGGATTGTTCAGGCCCTTGGCGTCGGCGGCGGGACAGTTGGCTGGTCCGAAAGCCAATACAGCCAGCCCGACCAAGGCCAGCAGGAAGTGTCTTGCGTTCATGGTTTAATCCTTCGTGTTCGACGTTTCTGCTTTGCGTGTTGCCTTCTTGTATCAAAATGTGCCCGTGATGTCGAAGAGGCGCACTGTTTCTGGAACACTCTTGGCGTGTGCCCGGGTCGCGATGGGTGGATTCCAGTTCCAGGGATTGTCAAATGCGGGGATGCGTCGCAAAGAGTTGCGGGACGTTGGTGGCGGTTTTTCGTTAGAATAGCGACGATGTCCAGACAGAAGGAAAAAGTGATCGTCGCGATGAGCGGCGGGGTGGATTCGTCCGTCGCTGCCAGTTTGTTGCTGGAGGCGGGCTACGAGGTCACCGGTGTGTTCATGTGTCTTGGCCGGGCCGGGGCCGGCGAGGCAGGCTCCCAGGGCTGTTGCTCGCCTGACGACGCGGCCGACGCGCGCCGCGTGGCTGATACGCTCGGGATCGACCTGTTCGTGCTCAATTGTGCCGAGGCGTTCGAGCCGATTATCGAGAACTTCGTTGCGGAGTATGCTCGCGGACGGACGCCGAATCCGTGCATCCACTGCAATCGGCGGATCAAGTTTGGCAGGCTCATGGACCGGGCGGACTCGCTCGGCATTCGCTACATTGCTACAGGCCATCACGCGCGGATTGTGCGGGCCGCCGGCGGCGAGGCCATCGCTCGCGGGCTTGCCTGGGGCAAGGACCAGTCCTACGCCTTGTTTGAGATTCCTCGCCGGCGACTTGAGCGGATACTGCTGCCGATCGGCGAGATCGACGACAAGGATACGGTCCGCGCGCGAGCGCTGGCTTTGGGGCTCAACGTACACGATAAGCCCGACAGCCAGGAGATATGTTTCGTGCCGGATGATGATTACGCGTCGCTGCTTCAGCGGCGTTGCCCGGAGGCGCTTCGGCCTGGCGAGATTGTGGACTCAGACGGACGAGTTCTCGGCATGCATGAAGGCTACGCACGCTACACTATCGGGCAGCGGCGCGGGCTTGGCGTCGCGGCCGGGGTGCCGATGTACGTCACGGACATCGATCCCGCCACGGCCCGCGTGACCATCGGCCCGCGCGAGCAGACGTTGGGCACTTCCCTCACCGCCAGCGGGTCCAATTGGCACGCCGAAGTGCCGAGCGAGTTCGACGCGATCGTGCAAATCCGCTACAACCATCGTGGCGCGGGCGGGCGGGTTACGCTTAGCGGAGCCGAGAGCTTCGCCGTTGAACTGGCCGAGCCGGTGCATGCAATAACGCCCGGCCAGGCGGTCGTGATTTACGACGACCAGCGACTGCTTGGCGGCGGGTGGATTGATTGATTGTGGCCAATGACCCAAAGGCGAACATCCATCCTGGCTATTCACCCCGGCGCACTTGGCGACGTGATACTCTTCGGTCATCTGCTGGCTGGCTTGGGCGAGCGGGTTCCGACCGTCACACTTGTCGCCGGCGGCGAGAAAGCCCGGTTGCTTGCGGGGGCGGGCGTGGTTGATGTGGCGATGGATTTCGACTCGCTGCCGATACACGAACTGTTTACGGATGTGCCGCCCGATAGCTGCCGGCTTGCGTCGATGCTGGGCAAACATGATCGGGTCGTGGAATGTTTTGTCGAGGCTGACTCGGCTGCGGCGAATCGGCTGGTGCGGATGTGCGGGGCTGGGGAGATTGCAGCGCTGCCGATTCGTCCGCCGACGGATTTCGACGGGCACCTGACGGACCTCTGGCGGCGGCAGCTTGGACTGGCCGGGGGCGTTTCGCACGCGACTTGGACCGTGCCGTTGTCGTGGCGGGCTGATGCGGCCGGGGCGATGAAGGGACTGGACCCAGGTAGCGGCGGGGCGTACGTCGTCATCCATCCTGGCGCCGGCGCGCCGGACAAATGCTGGGCGCTGGAGCGGTTTATCGCAGTCGCGGCCGAGCTGCGAAAAGCCGGCCTGAACGTTGTGTTCGCGCTCGGTGCGGTCGAATTGGATCGGTGGTCTGGCGAACGAATATCGCGACTGGGCGATGCCGGTGCGATTCTGGCGGGTGCTCCGCTGACGCGCCTGGCGGGCGTTTTGGCGGAGGCGGCGGTGTTTGTGGGAAACGATTCCGGCGTAGCTCACCTCGCCGCTGCCATCGGGACGCCGACGGTGGCATTGTTTGGCCCGACGAGCGAGACGCACTTCTCGCCGCTGGGTCGGTGCGTTCGTTGTGTTGCGGCGGAAACGATGGATGATATTTCGGTCGCGCGGGTTCTTGATGCGGTGCGGACTTTGCAGGGGGGCTGAGGTGGATGTGATATTCGGCGCGGGCGTTCGGGGATTGACATCCCTGGGCTTCAGGTGTGGGACGTGGGGGGATGATTCGGTTATAATCCACGCTTTACCAGCACCGGTGCGGCGATCGGATTTGGACGTGGAAAAGGGAATCATACTCAGTGGAATCGAACTGTGCAGATCGACCCGCGGACGCCGCGGATGAAGCTCGGACGGAAACTCCGTCGCGGGCGAGAAGGTGGCTGTTTCGGCTGATTGCCGTAACGGTCATTCCAGTGGCGTTCTTCCTGCTGCTGGAGTTGGTACTCAATCTGGTTGGGTTCGGCTATGACACGCGGTACTTCATCCCCGCCAAAACGCCGGCCACGGCGGGTGCTTCTGCCGGGGCGGTTGGGGAGTTGGAGGCCAACCAGCGGTTCGCGTGGCGGTTCTACCCGCCGACAGGTGCCAAGACACCGCTGCCGGTTCGGCTGGGCTCGACCAAGGCACAGGGCCACGTGCGGATATTCGTCTTCGGCGGATCGGCGGCGATGGGTTCGCCCGAGCCCGCCCAGAGTTTCGGACGCATCCTGGAGGTAATGCTCGCCGAGCGATACCCCCAGCGAAAGTTCGAGGTAATAGTCACAGCCATGGAGGGCATGAACTCGCACGTTTCGCGCGTGATTGCCGACGAGGCAGCCGAGCTTCAGCCGGACCTGTTCGTGGTGTACATGGGCAACAACGAGGTGGTCGGACCCTACGGAATATCGGATGTTTTCCGGGGCTACACGCCGAACTTGACGACCATTCGCGCCAGTCTTTGGCTGAAGTCCACTCGCACCGGGCAGATGGTCGGACGCCTGATTGACAGCATGTCAGGCCGGGGCGATCAGGTGTGGAAGGGTATGGAGAATTTCGTAGGGGCCGGCGTGGCGGCTGACGACCCGCGGCTTTCGACGATGTACGACAACTTCGCGGCGAACCTTTCGGCGATTTGCCAAGCCGGCACGTGGGCTGATGCGCGGACAATTGTCTGCACCGTCGCGTCGAACCTGCGGGACTGTCCGCCGTTTCTGCTGCAGTCCAGGCCGGGGGTTAGCAAGGCTGATCTTGCCCGGTTCGATGAGCTATGCTCGGCCGGGCGAGCGAAGGCTTCCACGGGCGAGCACGAGCAGGCGATGGACCAGTTCACCCAGGCCGCGGACATCGACGCGAACTCGGCCAACCTGGAGTACTGGATGGGCCAGTGCTGCCTGTCGGCGGGCCTTGCGGACGAGGCTCGCGAACATCTCTTAAGGGCGCGGGACCTGGACGCCCTGCGTTTTCGCGCTGATACGAAGATCAACGAAATCCTCCGCCGGGCGGGCAAGCAGTACGACGGCTTTGTGGACTTCGAGAAACTCCTGGCCGTGGACGCGATCACCCGCGATGGCCTGCCCGGCAGCGAAACGCTGATTGACCACGTTCATTTCTCCTTCGCGGGCAACTGTCGGCTGGCGGCGGCGGTGCTGGCCGAGGCGGAGCGATTGCTGGGTGATAAGCTTGGCCCGGCGAGCGGGGCAGGTGTGGCGACCGCGCCGGCTGGCAGCCTTGTGGGCGGCTTCGACGAGAAGCACCTCGCCCGGCGTCTCGCGATAACAGGTTGGGATCGATATCGAATTGCCGAGGTCCTGGCGGCGCAGATGGCGCTGGCGCCGTTTACGAATCAATTCGACAGCGACAGTCGCCTCGCCGCTCAGCGGGCCGAGGTGGAGCGGCTGCGAATGTTCACGCTTCCGGAAATTCGCCCGGTGATTCTCGGTCAGTACCTGAAGGCTCTTGCAGCTCGGCCTGACGATGTGATGCTTCGGGCGAACTACGCGACGTGCCTTTACGGTTTCGACGATGCCGTCTCCGCGGCCCGGGAGTGGGGCGAACTGCTCAAACGCATGCCAGGCAACGCCCAGTACGCCAAGGAACTGGGGGTGACACTTATGGGCCAGGGAAAGCTGGACGAGGCGAGCGAGTATTTCCGTCAGGCCTTGGCTGTCTTGCCGCGGGACCTCAATGCTCAAAATAACCTCGGTGCGTCGCTGTTGCGTATGGGGCGTATCGAAGAGGCCGGCGTGTGTTTCCGCGAGGTGCTTTCAGCCAATCCCGACCATGCAGACGCGCGGGCGAATCTCGCGATTGCCCTAGCCAGCAAGAACGACCAAGCCGGGGCGGCCAGTCAGTTCCAGACCGTACTCGCCAAGACCCCCGGGCATGTCGGAGCACTTCGTAACTTCGCCAGGCTGCTTACCGGCCAGGGAAAGGTCGATGAGGCCATCGAACTTTACAGTAAGGCCCTTGTGACGCGGGAGGACTTCATGCTGCACGTGGACCTGGGCCAACTTCTCGAAGTCAGGAAGCAAAGCGATAAAGCGATGGAGCACTTCGCCCGGGCCGCGGAAATGGCTCCGAACGCGGCGGGGGCGCAGTTGGCCTTTGGCCAGGCGCTGCTACGGGCGCGGCGATACGCCGAGGCGGCGGATCGGCTCGGACGGGCGGTAGTGATCGACGACGGTCTTGCCGTGGCACATCGCGATCTCGGTTCGGCCCTTGGGCGGTTGGGAAAAGCGAAACTCGCGATTGTGGAGTTGGCCCGGGCTGTGAACCTCAATCCGACGGATCTGGTTGCTCGCGAGCGGCTGGCCTACGCGCTGATGGCAGGCCGGAAGCTTCCCGAGGCGATCGAGCAGTACAAGAAGGTGCTGGAACTCCAGCCCAACCTTCCCGACGCACACAACAACCTTGCCGTCGCGCTTGCCAAAACGGGGAAGCTGGATGAGGCGATTATTCACTTCTCAGCCGCGGTCCAGTTGGAGCCGACGGCGCTTCGTCATTACAATCTTGCCACGCAGTTAGTGCGTCGCGGGGGCGACCGGGAGGCGCTGATGAACTTTCGTCAGGCCTTGCAGTTGAAACCGACCTGGCCCGAGGCGATGTCGGAGTGCGCCTGGGTGCTGGCGACGGCTGACGATGAGAAACTCCGCAACGGCGGCGAGGCGGTCCGCCTTGCTCAGAAGGCGTGCGAATTGACCCAATGGAAGGCTGCGGCGATTGTCGACGCGATGGCGGCCTCGCTTGCCGAGGCAGGCCAGTTCGGCCAGGCGCTGCTGACGGCCCAGAGGGCCCGCCTGCTGGCAATGCAGCGAGGCGACGTCGGCCAGGCCGGGCGGATAGAAAAGCGCATCGAACTCTACAAAGCCCGCAAGCCCTGCCGGCGCGGGGCACGGGAAATCAAATAGGGAAGAGCATGATAATTCGTACGAAAATTGTGGCTACGGTCGGGCCGGCGTGTGGGAGCGTGGAGCGGCTGCGGGAGCTTGCCCGGGCGGGGTGCGACGTGTTCAGAATCAACTTCTCGCACGGCACCGATGAGCAACGCGAGGAGTTCCTGGCCAACATCCGCGAAGTCGAGCGGGAACTCGGCGAGCCGCTGGCGGTAATGGGGGACCTGTGCGGGCCGAAGATCCGCGTGGGGGCGATTGTCGGCGGAGGCGTTCTGCTGGGCGATGGGCAGGAACTAGTTATCCAGCGCGATATCGTCGAAGGCAACACGGAAAGAATCTCGACGACTCTGGGCGAACTCATAGACGCGGCCCGCGAAGGACAGATCATCCTCCTGGACGACGGCAAGCTGCGATTGCAGGTCGTGCGGGCCGAGCCGCCGGAGCGGATCGTGTGCGAAGTGGTTCGCGGCGGGGTGCTCGGCAGTGGCAAGGGCGTGAACGTGCCCACCATGGACTTGGCGCTGTCGGCCCTTACGGAAAAGGACCGCCGCGACGCGGCATGGATCGCGGGACGGGAGTTCGACTATGTCGCGCTGTCGTTTGTGCGTACGGCAGGGGATGTGGTGCAGTTGCGCGAGCTGCTCGACGCGGCTGGGTCCGATGCGAGGATCGTCGCCAAGATCGAAAAGCCCCAGGCCGTCGAGAACATCGAGGAGATTGTCCAGGTCGCCGACGCGGTAATGGTCGCGCGGGGTGACCTCGGCGTGGAGATGAACCTGCCGGCAGTGCCGGTGGCGCAAAAGCGCATCGCCAATCTTTGTCGGCGCGAGGGGACGTTGTGCATCGTCGCCACGCAGATGCTCGAATCCATGACCAACTCGCCGACGCCGACGCGGGCGGAGGTATCCGACGTTGCCAACGCCGTTCTGGACCATACCGACGCGGTGATGCTCTCGGGCGAGACGGCCGTGGGAAAATTCCCCGGGGCGTCGGTGCGGATGATGAACCAGATCGTTGAGAACGTCCAGCCTTACTACGATGAGACGTGCGGGGCGATGAGGGTCAGCTACTCGCGGGGCCAGACGGTTGCATCGCTGGCGTCGGCGGTTCGTGAGATCATGGCTGTCGAGCCGATAGCGGCGGTGGCGGTTTATACGGTCACGGGCACGACTGCGAGGCTGTTCGCCAAGAGCCGACTGAATTGCCCGATACTGGGCCTTGCGCCCAGTGCGGCGGTGGCTCGTCGAATGTGCATGTACTACGGCGTAGCGGCCCGGCAGGCTGCGGCGCCCGAGCATACTCGCGAGGTGCTTGAGCTTGCAGAGAAGTTCGCTTTGGAACTGGGCGCCGCCGGTAGCGGCGACAGGATAGTAGTCGTCAGCGGACGACCTGTTGGACAAGCTGGTAGCGCCAATACGCTTGTGGTGCATACGGTGAGGTAGGGAGGGGGCGGGATTTGAGATTTGAGATTGGGGGCTGGGATTTGAGATTTGAGATTTTATATCTGAGATTTGCGATTAATGCATCGTGCTTTAGAGTGGCACGATGATGTGTTCGAGGACGTCGGTTTCGGTATTCAGCAGGGCTAGCGTGTGGACTTTTGCGCGGTGGAGGGCACCGGGGTTGATCACGCGAATGCCATCGATGACTTCATCTCGAGTCTTGTGTGTATGGCCGTGGCAGACGTAAGGGAACTGTCGGTCTGCGATCAGTTCGCCGAGCAGATTGTGGTCGTGGCCGTGCGTGGCCACGAGGACCCTGTTGTCATCCAGCGGCACCTGGATGGCCTCCCATGAGAAGTTTATTCCCAGACGCTGTGCCTCGTCGGCGAGTTCTTCCACGTGCTGGTCCATGTTCCCTGCCACCATGTACACCTTCGGAGCGGCCTTGGCGAGCACTCGAAGACACTCGATGCTGCCGATGTCGCCGCAATGGACGATTGCTTGGACTTGGTGGTGGGAGAACACCTCCACGGCATGCGTAAGTTGCGTAACATCACCGTGAGTGTCCGAGACTATGCCGATTATCATTCGAGTAGCTTTCGTTGTGGCTCAGGTTTTCTGGGCTTCAGCGTATGCTTCGTCGGACATGTCAAAGTTAGCGGAGACCTTCTGAACGTCATCGTGGTCGTCGAGCGCTTCCATGAGTCTGAGCACCTGTCGAGCCTTGGTGCCCTCCACGCTGACGGTGGTCGTGGGGACCATTGCGATTTCGGCTGAGGCGGTCTGAACTTCACGGTCCGCCAAGGCTTGCTTGACGGCAGAGTATACGTTGGGCTGGCAGGTGAGCTCGAAGATATCGCCATCGGCGGTAACGTCATCGGCACCGGCATCGAGGGCGATTTCCATGAGCGTGTCTTCGTCGGCCTGGTCGGCGGCGATGACGAACGTGCCCTTTTTCTCGAACATCCATGCCACGCAGTTGGTGGAGCCCAACTGTCCGCCGGCGCGTTCGAAGAGCTTTCGCATCTCGGGCGCGGTGCGGTTGCGGTTGTCGGTGAGGCATTCGACGAGGAATGCCACTCCGCCAGCCCCATAGCCTTCGTAGGTGATCTCATCGTAGCTTTCACCGGCCAACTCGCCGGAGCCCTTCTGGACCGCCTTCTTGATGGTGTCCTTAGGCATGTTGGCTGCCTTGGCATCATCGATGGCGTATCGCAGGGTGAGGTTCTCGTCGGGGTTTCCGCCGCCGCTCTTGGCTGCCACGATGATTCGCCGAGCCAGTTTGCTCCAGGTGTTCCCTCGCTTGGCATCGTTAGCGGCCTTGGAACGTCGGATTGTCGCCCAATGTGAATGTCCGGACATACTCGGAAATCTCCGTGAACAGGAAAACGCTTATGGCCCGTTGCCTTCAGTGGCCGGGCCTATAGGAAAGACATCGTCATAGTCATCGTCGGGCAAGGTCTTGTCGCCCAAAGTTGAAACCTTCGGTTGGAGGCCTTTTCGCGCAGCCTGGATCTTACCCGGCGTGTTTTCGAGCATTTGGCGATCTTCGCGCATGGGGTCTTCTATCTTTTTGCCGAGTTCCAGAGCCTTGCTCCACAGTTCGACGGCCTTGTCGTGCCAGCCCAGACGCCAGTAGGTGTCGCCTGCATGGTCGAATATTACGCCATGACTGGGACTGTTGGCGCCTGGGTAGGCGATCAGTCGCTGGAACACGCGTCCTGCCATTCGCAATCGACCTTGCTTGTAGAATACCCAACCGAGCGAGTCGGCGAAAGCGGTCTCTCCCGGTCTGGTAGCGACGGCCAGGCGGAGCATTTTCTCGGCTTCATCCAGCCGCTCGCCTCGAACGGCCAGCATATACCCCATGTTGTTGTTGGCGCTGGCATCCGTGGGGGCGATTGCCAGTGCGGCTTTCATGACGGTGGCGGCCTGATCGGACCTGCCCATTTCGCCGAGAATGTTGCTCTTAAGCGTCAGCAACTCGGGGTTTGTCGGATCGGTTGTGATCAACTCCTCGGCCAGCTTTAGCGCATCGCCGTTCTTGCCGGCGGCGATCTTCATTCGCACCGACATCTCGCCCAGCCATTTCCAGGCCTCGTTGGGCGTATCGGGCTTGCTGGCGGTCGTGGGCTGGATGAATATCTTCTGCTTTCGCCACTTATCCAGGAGTCGGTCGGCCTGGTCGATCTTCTTTTCGTCGGCGAGCATCCCGATCAGCAGTCTTCGCGGGGCCAGGAGTTCAGGCGAGTCGGCGACCCATTGCTCGGCGAGCTTCAGGGCCTGCGGGTTCCGCTTGGCCTTGTCCAGGACAACCAGTTCAATCGCGTGGATGTTCCAGACGATCTCATCGGCGGCACTGGCCCAGGTGTCGATGTTAACGAGGGCCTTGTCGTACTGGGCGAGGCTGACGGCTCGGGCGACCATGGACACCACAGTTTGTGGCATCTTCTTAAGCGCCTCGGCGTAGGCGTCATCGGTCATGGTCTTGGAGGCCTGAAGGCCTTGGACGGCCTTGCGGAGAGCCGCAAGCTCCCCGGCGAAGGCCTGGATGCGTTCGAGGCTGCCGCCCAGCAGTTCGATGCTCTTGTCGTAGTCCTCACGATCCATCGCCGCCAGGGCCAGCCGCTGGCTGGGAGCCAGGGTCAGCATCTGGTCGGCAAAGTTCAGCGGATCGTCATTGCTGAGTTGGAGGGCCAGTTCCAGGCCCTTGTCGTACTGACCGACCATGCCCAGCAGATGCACTCGCAGCGATCGGAGTCGTCGCAGTGTGGGCTCGCCCGGATTCGACGCGATCCATGCGTCCATAACCTTCAGGGCCGCGTCCTGCTGGTTGCCGTCCTGCATGACTTGCAGCAACTCTTGGCGGTAGAGGGTCTGGATGTTGTCTTCCTGCGTGTCGGCGATCCATTGCTGGGCCAGTGTGCTGGCTCGGGCGAACCGCTTCATCCGTCCGAGCAGTTGGATATGTCGGACCCTGCCCCAGAGATCCTCTTGCTTGTCCTTGAGGGCACGGAATGTTTCGATGGCGGCAAGGGCGGTCCCAGGCTCGTTGGCGTCCTCCAGGGCGTCAACGTACAGGCGGGCCAGGTCCGCGTCGCCGGGGGTTTCATTGAACAGCGATCCAAAGAACTCAGCCCCGCGGGTTGTCTTTCCGACCGCGGTAAACAGCTCCGCCAGTGCTCTGCGAGCGGTGCGGTTGCCGGGCTGAGTCTGGGTGATGCGTTTTAGTTTCTCGGCTGCGGCGTCGAAGTCCTTCTTTCTGATTATTCCGGGGACGGGTCCCAGCAGCGCGCGTACGGTGAGCGCCTGAACGTCGGCGTTTTCGGGCGCGATGCTGGAAAGTTGGTCCAGTAGAGCCTTCGCTTCCTTTCGCTTGCCGGCGATCAGTGCCAGTTCAGCCAGCATAAGCCGGGTTTGGAGGTTGTCCGGGTCTTTCTTCACCAACTGTTTGACCAAGAGTTTCGCTTCGTTGTTTTTGCGAGAGGCCAAGTAGATGTCGAAGAGTTTTCTAGCGACTTGGTTGTTGTCGGGGTTTTGCATCAGGGCTCTGCGGAGGGTGCTGACCGCCTCTCGCAGGCGACCCGACGCGGAGTAAGCGTCGGCTAGCAGCAAGAGAACTGGTAGGTCGTCGCTCTTGTGTCGCCGGGCTTCTTCAAGCGATTTTATGGCTTCATCTGGTTTGCCGCGACTGAGTTCGACCTTGCCTCGGAGGTAGTAGGGCAGGTGGGTATCTTTGGCCACTTGGGCCATGCGGCTCAGCAGGCGGTCCACGCGGTCGTCTCGCTTCTGGGCGAGGTAGGCTTCAAGCAGGGCCTCGTAGGCCCGGTAGAAGTTCGGCTTCTTCTCAATCGATCGTTGATAGAGGTCCCCAGCCAGCAGGTCTTTGTCCTTGGCTGTGGCGAACAGTCCAGCCAGGTAAAAAAGGGCGTATTGATTCTTCGACTCGGTCTTGCGGGCCAGTTCGGCAATGTCTCGCTCGACGCCTGGCTTATCCGCGGTGGCGGCGAGGTTCGGCATGCTCTGGGCCATTGCGCCCACGCTGGCAGGGTCGGTCGAGAGGGCACGGTCCATTACGTCCATCAGTTCGTCGTATCGCCCGCCCCGGCCGAAGTTGCTGCCAAGGATTCGCCAGATGTCCGCGTTGTTGGGCTGGCTTGTCACGACAGACAGCAGGATGGTCATGGCCTCGTCGGTCCAGCCAAGCTGCTGGGCTGTCCTGGCCAGGCTTACGGCGATGTCGGAGCCCTGTTTATTACGTTTTGCCACCGTTTGCCAGAACCGTTCGGGCAGCTTGCGGTCCCCGCACTGGCGGCACAGGGCGCTGAGCATGCGCGGCAGGTTTCCGCGCTGAGCGGGCAGGCTGACCATGTCCAGCAGCATTGCCTCGACGCGGTCATATTCCTTCTCGCTCAGCAGTGCGTCGACGAGCAGGTTGGCGGTTCGGGTGCTGGTGCGATTACGGCGATAGGCGCGATCAAGCAGGGCGATGCCCTCGGGCGTTTTACGGAGCAGAAGCAGCAGTGCCCCTTGCCGGCTTAGAAGCCTTTCGGGGCGAAGTACCCACAGACGCAAGGTTGTCCGCTCGGCGTAGTTTCTGCCATGCAGGCTGGCCCAATCACCAAACTTGCGGTATGCCTCGAGCGAGGCTGACCAGTAGCCTTCTTTGTCCAGCAGCAGCGCCAGCGTCAGCAGCGCCTCGGCAGCGCGCGGGTTTTCCGGCGACACCTCCGAACAGAGCATCGCGGTGCGGATTTGGCGGATAGCTTGCTCGCTATGCTGCTGGGAGGCCGCGAGCTGACCCAGCAGAAGGTGCGTTTCGAGGTCGTCTCCGGCTGCCTTGGCGGCCGCGGCAAGATTCACCTCTGCCTTGCCGCGGTTTGACAAACCGATGTAGGCCCGCCCCAGCAGGCGGAGGATTTGGGCGTTTCCCGGCGCGAAGCCGGAGGCCCGTTCCAACTTTGCCACGGCCTTGGCGAAACTCCGCTGTGCGATGAGGGTTTTCGCCTGGGCCACCTCGTCGCGGACCGGCTCGGGCAGGGGATGGTCTTCGGGTTTGCTCGTTGGCGGCTCGATACTGGGCGTCAGTTCATGCAGACCCAGCAGGGCCTTGGCGGGGATTGGCTCGATTGGCGCTTCGCCAGGCCGCAGTGATGTGTCCGCAGTCGTGGCGGCGGGCGTGGTCGGAGCAGGCTGGCTTGTCGGACCAGCCGACAGTCCGTCGGTTTGGTCCTCGCACCCCAATGCCAGCATCATCGAAGCTGCCAACGCTATCGCGGCTAAACGCGTCAGGGGGATAGTCATTTAAACCTCGCCACCTGTTACGGAATCACCTTGTTAAGTGGGTACGTTATTATTCCCGTGGCGCCGGCTCGTTTGAGCTGGGGCACCAGTTCTCGCTCGATTTTTTCCTCGATTACCACCTCGACGGCGACCCACTCCGAATCGTGTAGATTGGAGACAGTAGGGGACTTCTCGGCCGGGAGAATGGCGGTTATCTTATCGAGTCCGGAGCGGGGCACGTTCATTTTGAGCCCGACTTTTTCACGGGCGTCGATTGCGCCCGTGAGCAGCAGGGCCATGTTTTCGATCATCTGCCGCTTCCAGTCGATTTTCATGGCTTTGTGGTTTGCGATGAATCTCGTGGAGCTGGTGAGCAGCGTGTCGATTATGCGGAGCTTGTTGGCCTTGATGCTGGACCCGGTTTCGGTGACATCGACGATGGCGTCAAGGAGGCGGGCCTTGACCTCGGTCGCGCCCCAACTGAACTCCACCTTGGCGTTGATGTTCTTGTCTTGGAAGTATTTTCGTGTGGCCTTGACCAATTCGGTGGCGATGATTCCGCCGTCGAGTTGCTCGGGCTTGGTCACATCGCTTTCCTCAGGAACGGCGAGAACCCATCGCACGGGGCGAAGGTTCTGCTTGGCGTATATGAGTTCGGCGACTTCGACTACGTCCGAGCCGTTCTCGCAGATCCAGTCGTAGCCGGTCAGTCCGGCGTCGATGACGCCGTCCTCGACGTATCGGCTGATTTCCTGGGCGCGGAACATAATCACGGCGATTCGGTCGTCGTCGATGGTGGGAAAATAGCTTCGCGAGGAAACGTTTATGTTGTAGCCAGCCCGCTGGAAGAGGTCCAGCGTGCTTTCCTGCAGCGAGCCCTTGGGGATGCCAAGTACGAATTTATCTTGCGGCTTTTCCATGAGTGGGTCTCTCAAGCTCCGTATTGGCCAGTATGGCCTGTTGGGCTTGCGGGTAAATAGTTTAGTCTGACTTACTTATCCTTGGTTTTTCGGGAGGTTTTCTTGGCGACCTTTTTGGTGACTTTTTTGGTGGTCTTCTTGGCGGCTTTTTTGGCGACTGGTTTTGTGGCCTTTTTGCTGACCTTCTTCTGGGTTGTCGCCTTTTTTGTAGATTTGGCGATAGGTCGCTTGCGTGCTTTTTGCTTCTTGGCCTCGGCGGCGGCTTTTGCCTCGGCCTCGGCTTTCTTGGCTTCGGCGGCGGCTTTTGCTTCGGCTTTCGCGTTGGCCTTGGCGGCCTCGGCGACGGCTTGCGCCTCAGCCTTGGCGTCGGCGGCTTTGCGTTTCTTGGTCAGCATCTTGTCATTCTTCGCGACGTACTCGCGGAAGAACTCATGGGCGGCGTGGGCCTGTTTCTGGAGGATTATCCTCTCCAGGAAGGCTTGGACGTCCTCGATGGTGCTGCCTGGATCTATGTATTCGTCCATTTCCAGGCAGTCGACGAGTCCTTGGTCGACGGGGATTGCATGGCCACCGAATATTTGCATCATCATCACCGCGGCTGCAAAGGGGGTGAGCCCCAGTTCGTGGAGGTGTCGCCGCAGGTCTCGTTTGGGCATCTTCTCGACGTAGTCGAGTTTCAGGTTATTTCGGCTGGTGAAGATAGCGTTCATTACCGAGGTGATTTCCTCGGCTTTTCGTCGCGCGTGGGGGAAATCTCGCCCAAGCGTGTCGGCGATTTCCTTAACAGGCGAGACGCGGAGTTCGTTTAGGTCCACGTACTCCTTTTCCAGGGTGTCGAAGGCCTTGGCGGCCTGCTTGGGCGCATCGGCAGCCAGGATGGCTTTGACCATCACGGCGAACGGGTCCTGATCAACCGGCGGGGGCGTGACCGACTTTCGCAGGCCGGACAGGAACTTTTTTATTTTCTTCTGGTACTTGGTGGCGTTCTTCATGACCGCTGGTCCTGTTTGGTGTTGCCGGGCGGGGGCAGTTGCTCATCTGGCTGGCCCTGAGCTTGGCTGGTCTGGTTTGCGGCCTCGATGCGGGCCTGGTCCTTCTGCGCTACTTCTTCGGCCAGGCGCTGAATGATGTCCAACGTATCTAAGGTTTTCTTGAATTCGGCATCCAGGGCGAAGGTCAGTATGGGGGTGTGACGAAGCGATATTTTCTTCGCCATGAGTTCCTGGACGTGCCCGGACGCGTGAGACAGTGCCGCAATCGTGCGGTTCTGCTGGCCCTTGGTACCCATGACTGAGACATAAACTTTGGCGGTTAGCAGGTCCTCGGTGACCTCGACGCGCGTTACCGAAGTCCGGACCCGGTCTATGCGTGGGTCGGAAAGTTTGGTTAAAATTAACTCTCCCACGATCTGACGCATGAGGGCGGCTACTCGTTGTGTTCTACGACTCATCCGAAGCTGTCTTTCAGGTATGCCAGGCCGGCACGCAGTTACTGCGTGCCGACGGGGGCAGGCGGGCTCAGAGCCACTGGACCTCGCTGGCCGCCAGGATCATATCCCTGTTCGTCGTCGCGGCGTTGACGATTTGCTGCAGAGCCCCGGCCAAGTATGCAGGGTCGCTACCGACCATGGCTACGGCCAATACCGCCCGCCGTCGGTTGTCCTGCGCGTCGACCTCGGATATCGACACGTTGAACCGCCTGGCGACGCGATCTTTGAAGCTCTTGACCAGTCTTCTTTTGTCTTTAAGGCTTGAGGCTTGGAGAATGTGAAACTCCAGATGCAACAGGCCCAGGCTTGTTTTCATTGTTTCTTGCCAGCCAGCGGCCTGGCCGGGACGTTAGAGGGTTCTCGCCACCTCGACCTTCTTGTAGAACTCCAGAGTATCACCTTCCTTGATGTCGTCGAAGCCGGCGATCTTCAGCCCGCACTCCATGCCCGAGCGGACTTCCTTGGCATCATCTTTGAATCGCTTGAGGCTTTCGAGTGTCCGCTCGTCAACAATAACGATGTTATTTCGCGTGACGCGGACGCGGGCGTTGCGGTTGGCCACGCCATCGAGCACCATGCAACCGGCAATTGAACCGACGCGGGAGACCTTGAAGACCTGCCTGATTTCGGCTCTGCCCAGCGTTTCCTCGCGGATCTCTGGGGTCAGGCCTTCTTCCAATGCCTTGCGGACGTCGTCAACGATATCGTAGATGACACGGTAGAGGCGGATATCGACGCCCTTTTCCTCGGCCAAGTGTCGGGCGGACGAGTCCGAAACCGCGTTGAAGCCGATGATCAATGCACTGGACGCCTCGGCGAGCGTTACGTCTCCGGTGGTTATCCCGCCGACGGCGGCGTGGAGGATGTTCACCTTCGCTTCGGCGGTGCTGAGCTTTTCCAACGATCCGGTCAGGGCCTCGATTGAGCCCTGCACGTCGGCCTTGATAATCAGGGGCACTTCGCTGACTCGGCCCTGTTCGATGCCGCTGAGCAGGCTTTCCAGAGTGGCTTTGGCTCCTGAGGACAACTGGCGTGTGCGGCTTTGCTGTCGCCGGTCGTTGGCTGCGGTGCGGGCCTGATCGAGGTCGGCGACGACGAAGAACTTGTCGCCTGCTTCGGCGACGCAGTCAAGTCCGGCGATTTCCACCGGCGTGCTGGGTCCGGCGGACTCGATTCTATTGCCCTTGTCGTCGAGGATCTGGCGCACTCGGCCGTGGCTTTGCCCGGCCAGGACGATGTCGCCGACTTTCAGCGAGCCGTCGCGGATCAACAGCCTTACGAGCGCGCCTCTGGCGGTGTCCATTTCGGACTCGATAACGTAGCCGGTGGCCGGGGCGTCGGTCTCGGCCTGGAGCTCGAGCAGTTCGGCTTCGAGGCTGAGCACTTCGACAAGTTCTTCGATACCCTTGCCGGTTGTGGCGGATGTCTCCATTACTTCGACGTTTCCGCCCCATTGCCTCGGTTGGAGTTCGTGTTCGGCAAGCTGGGCCATGGCCCGCTGGACGTTGGCGTTGGGCAGGTCCACTTTGTTCAGTGCCACGACGATGGGCACTTTGGCTGCCTTGGCGTGATTGATGGCCTCGATGGTTTGTGGCATAACGCCATCGTCGGCGGCCACGACGAGCACGACCACGTCGGTCATGTTGGCGCCGCGGGCACGCATGGCGGTGAAGGCCTCGTGGCCCGGGGTGTCCAGGAATACCACGTGCTTGTCGCCCACGTCGTAGCGGTAGCTACCGATATGCTGGGTTATACCGCCTGCCTCGCCGCTAGCGACGCCGGTGTGACGGATGTGGTCCAGCAGCGACGTCTTGCCGTGGTCGACGTGCCCGAGGAATGTGACGACAGGCGCCCGATTGACCATCTCGCCGGTCTCGCGGGCTTCCATTTGGGCGACGACCTGCTCCTCGGCGGTTTGTTCGCGGCGGACGTCGAGTTCGATGTCGAAGTCGGCAACGGCTGCCTCGGCCAGTTCGACTGTGATCGTCTGGTTGGTTGTCGCCAGCGTACCCATTTCCATGAGCTTGCGGATGATCTCAGCCGCTTTGAGTCCGGTGGCGGCAGAGAGGCTTTTGATAGAGATTGGCTCGTCGATTTCGACCTTGCCGACCTTGATGGTGGGGCGCATCTGTCCACCTTTGCGGCCGACGGATGCCCTGTGTCTTCGCAGGCCTCCGCCCGCGGCAGCGGCCAGGCGAGCGGAACGTTCCTGGAGGTCGCGCTCTCGCCATTCCTTGAGCTTGTCGCCTCCGCCACCTGTGGCGCTGCGACCGGTGCCAGCGCGTCGGCGCGGGCTGCGCCGCTTGCCCTTCTTCTTGTCATCGCCCACGAAGGTCTTGCTGCCATAGCTTCCTGCGCGAGATGTTCCCGCTCCGGGGCCTACGACGCTCGGTCCTACGCCCATTGGGGTAGGCGACGAGCGACGACGCGGGGCGGCGACGTGGTCCGGGGCCTCGATGCGAACGATACGCGGACCATGAAGTTTGGCTGGGCGGGGGACAACCTGTGGCCCGGCCGGCATTATCTCTGGCTTGGAGGGCGCGGGCTTTTGCGGGGTTTCGGTTGTCTCGGGCGCTTCGACTTTCGTGTTGTCGGCCTGTTCGGCCGCCACTTGAGCGGGCGGCTTTGTTTGGGGCTCTGCTTCGGCCTCGGCGGCGGCTTCGGTTTCGACCTCTGCTTCGGCTTCAACTGTCGGCGCTGGCTCTACGGCGGGAGGTACTTCGACCTCGGTGGCCGGGGATTCTGCCACGGCGACGGCGGGGGCTTGCTCTGCCTCGCTTTCGACGGGTTGCTCAGTCTCGACCGGCGCGGCCTCTGCCTCTGCTTCTGCCACGGTCTCTGCCACGGTTTCAGTTTCGGGCGCGGTTTCGGTCTCGGGCTCAGTCACGGGCTCGGGCTCGGTATGCCGACGGCTCTTGCGGGCCTCAGCTCGCGCTTTCTTGAGGTCCACGTGCTCGCTCGTTTCCACGGCTGTCTGCGAGGCATCCGCGCTGAACCATTCGCGCAGCGTCGCCTCCAGACCGGCCGAAAGCGTAGCCATGTGGTTCTTGATTTCCAGCCCCTCGGCGCGGCACTTCTCGAGCATTGCCTTGCTCTTTACGCCGAGTTCTCTTGCAAGTTCAAAAACGCGTGTTGCCAAGGAAGCCTCCCGGCAATGCAGATATAAAAACCACTATCATCTTCAAGCCCAGGCCGAAACGATCGACCGGGCTGCTCACCCAACAGACTCAACCGTTTTATGCGTCGGCGGTATCGTCTTTGGTCCGGGGCTCGGTTTCGGGCTCGGGATCGGGTGCTTCGGCGGCGGGGGGCGACGCTGCGTCGTCGGTTTGCCCGGCCACGTTGTCATTTACATCATTTTCGTTCTGGGTTTCATCCGTGGATTCGCCCACGGTATCATCTTTGGCCTCGTCTGTCGCCTGCGGCTCGGAGGCGGGTGAGTCGGCCTTCTCGCCGCCAGTGGGGCGGGGGCCGGCTTTTTTGAGCTTCTCGGCCGCCTGCTTGGCCGCGGCTGCCTCTTTGGCGGCCTCGGCACAGCGAACCACTATCAGTCTGGCCAGGGCCCTGTCGAGCCCCAGTTCGTTGACGAGCGGTTCCGGGCCGACCTCTTCGACGTCCAGCACGTTAACCATACCCATGGCGATAACGCGATCAACTGTCGTGGAGTCTACCCCCTCGACTTCGCGGAGGCTTTTCTCCAGGAGGTCCAAGCCCGAGTTGAACTCTGCGGGGGTAAGTATGTCGACGTCCCAGTTGGTCAGCCTGGCTGCCAGACGAACGTTTTGGCCTCGTTTTCCGATAGCCAGGGAAAGCTGGTCTTCGACGACAACTACCGTGGCTCGCCCAAGCTCGAAGCACAGGGCGATCTCAGCGACCTCCGCCGGCTTGAGTGAATTGCCGATGAGAATTTTCGAGGAGTCGTTCCAGCGGACGATGTCGATTTTCTCGCCGCCCAGTTCGTCGACGATGTTTTTGATTCGGCTGCCGCGAATGCCCACGCAGGCGCCGACGGCATCGACCTTCGCATCGAGGCTGTTGACGGCCACCTTTGTCCGATATCCGGCCTCGCGAGCCATGGTCTTGATCTCGATGATTTTCTCAGCGACCTCGGGTACTTCCAGGTCGAACAGGGCACGGATGAAGTCCGGGTGAGTCCTGGAAAGGATGACCTTGACGGCGCTGGGCTGTTCGCGAACTTCCAGCACCATTGCGCGGATGCGTTCCTCGGGCATGTGGCTCTCGCCGGGGATCTGTTCGCCCCTGGGCAGGATCGCTTCGGTCCGGCCAAGGTCGACGATCAGAGAGCCACCTTCCCACCGTGCGGTGCGGCCTGTGACGATCTGGCCGCGGCGTTCGAGGTATTCCTCGTAGATGCTGCCCCGCTCGGCCTCGCGTATTCGCTGGATCATCACCTGCTTGGCAGTCTGGGCGGCGATTCGGCCGAGGTCGCGAACGCTCATTGCCTGGCCGTCGACGGTAGCGGAGATTTCGCCGTTCTGGCGGTCGATATGAACCGTGATGTCCTCAGTTGTGGCATTCTGCTTTCGAATGGCCGATAGCATGGCGGCCTCGAGGTCCTCAAGGACAACCTCGCGGTCGATGTTCTTGTCTCTGGCCAGGCCGTCAACTATACGCAGAAGTTCTTGGCTCATATGTTTTCCAGGTCGTCTGGGGGCCCGGCGAATCGGCCCGCCATACAGGCAACAAAAAAAGTGGGTCGCCTATCCCACTTTCCAAGCTTCCGCCTCATTTTGTCTCGGGGTCCGGTCCCTCCGGGCCCGTAATAAGAATGCAAATTCCTACGGAGCCCGGCGCGGTTTCCACACACCGAACAAAACGTGCCTCAGCCAGAGCCTTCCGTGGAAGCCTCTCACTGCGGCAAGCGCCATATTGGCCTTAAGCCGTGACACCAGCTTGGATCCTGGTCAGGAACAACATTATTTTACGAACTCCTGGCCCGACGGTTCTTGTCGCCATCACTATCCGCACGAACCAATGGGCCGCAGCAACGATTGCTGACGGTCCAGACGTGCGGCCTGAACATAACTCGTTACCAAACAAAACTATGCGAACGAAGTAGATACCACCCCCATCCCCGCGTTTCCCAAGCCAAGAAGGCCCAGAACCTCGGGAGCAGGATGGTGCCTGCAACAATCGCTAACTAAGCAGATTACAGATTATAGGAACCTTACGAGCCCAGTCAACAAAAATCCCCAGGCACCTGCACCGCTACCCCGCCACCGTTCGACGCGGCCCCGCGCCACGCGGTATCCTGAAGCTGGCAGCCTATCAAGAAACAGGGGGCCTCGCGACCGTTTTCTGCGTTTTTTCGACTGCCGGCCGGCAAACTCGCCGAAGCCTGTCGTAGTGTCTTGCAGGGCGAAATCGTTGCCTGTATACTACCGACTTCGCGGGCGTTTAGCTCAGTTGGCTAGAGCGCCTCCCTTACAAGGAGGAAGTCACTGGTTCAAGTCCAGTAACGCCCATCAAAAAACCCCTGCGAAAACAGGGGTTTTTTGATGCGCCGAGGTGTTGTGCAATATTGCGCTATGCGACTTGCCCGTGACGGATACTTATCTCCAGGCCAGACGGAATGGCGATTCGCTTCATATGGCTTTGGCGACTACTTCCCGGAAACGACGATTATGTCGGATGTCTCATCGTCGGCCTGAGGGGGCGGGGAGGTGAAGCGGTAGTAATCGTGCCATCCCAGCCAGTAGTCGTTATCTCCGCCCAGCCAGCGGGCCGAAGCACACTCGTTGCCATCTCTCCCCTGCGGGTTCGAGTCCGGGCTGTCGTCGGCATCGCTGTCGGGGGCGATGTCGATCGCTGGGCTGTCGCCGGTGTCGGCCGGGTCGGCTCGGGTTGCTACCAAGGGCGGGTCAACCCCTTCAGCGGGCGGGGCGTCGATGAGCGTATCGCCGCGACCGGCGCTGACGGCTGCGATCAGGTCGCCGTTCCACTGGCCCTGCCGCACCAGCGGGCGGACGTATGTACCCACGAACCGCACGGCCATGCAGCCGAAATGCCCGCCGCCGTTGCCTGCCGAGGCCATCGAGCGATCCCAGCGGACCTGGTAGAGCTTTCTATAGACGTCATAGCCGCCGCCGGGACTGGTGTCGAAGCCCACCTTGCCGGCCGACGCGCCGAGTTGGCCGTCCATCGTTCCGATCAACGACGTGCCCGCACCTAGAATGCCATCGTGCGGGGAGTAGAAGCTCACGATGCCGCTGCGACTCCTGGCCAGTGCCTCCGAAAGGTCGTAGCCCGGCGACAGCGACGATGCCAGCAGTATGATGCCCTCGACCTTCTCGCCGTCGGGCAGGCTCTCAGCCGCCCATACCGCCATGGCTGTGCCCCCGCTGTGGCCTATCAGGTATACGGGCCGATCTGGGTATTGGCGTAGATAGTCCGATATCTGGGCCGAGATTTTTCGCGCGACCGCGCGGTTGCGGCCGACGGCCATCTGGTTGAGCAAGCCCAGCGGCGACGTCCAGTCCCGCAACTCGACGGAAAGGGCAAACTCATCACTACAAAGCGCCCGGCAGGCGGCCTCGCTATAGCCGCTCCGCCCGTCGATGCCGGGCATGAGGACGACGAGACCCCGGTCGGCCCCGTCGGCGTTGATGACCACCCGCTCATCGCACCCGATCGGCAGCACGACCAGCACGCAGAACAGCACCAACTGACCTCGCCCAACTCCGCTTCCGCGCCACTCGGGCGCACGCGATCCGTTTAGCGACATGATCGCCTTCCTCCATTTTTCCAGTAGAATTGTAGACGCCAGCCCGAATCTCAACGACCCCTCAGGCCGGCAGAGACGGGTTAAGCTCCTTCTACAAGAAGCGTAGAATATAGAACTTGCGCAGGCAAAGCGGACTTGGGTATTTATGGGTTTGGGGTGAGCATGGCAGGGCGGAAGTTTTGCTGAACCAGTCTCGGTCGGAGCGAAACGCCAGCCAGTCCCCGCCATCGCGGCAAGAAGTTGCGTGGCCATGATCCTCTGGCGACTGTTACCTCAGCCTTGCGGGTTTACCTGACCACTGGCCAACTGCCCCCCGTTGTTGGTAGAATCTGCCTGTCCGGTGGCAGGTTCGCTGCAAACGGGTGAAGTATTACGCGGCACGCGAGGAGTGAATCGATGAGCCATAAGACAGCCTTTGGGGTAATTGCACTTGCTCTGTTGTTCGTGACATTTCAGACAGCCATCGCCGGCCCCTGCCGCGATCTGTACTCCGACACGTGGGTCGCAACGGATGCCCTTGGGCGCGAATTGCCCGGATACGATCAATGCGGCCCGCCCGACCCGAACAGAACGGTCGGCCTGTTCTACTTCCTCTGGCTGGGCCAGCACGGTACCCAGGGACCTTTTGATATCACTCAAATACTGCGGAAAGATCCGAATAACCCCCAATACGGCCCCGTTCTCACTTACCATCATTGGGGCAAACCCGAGCTTGGGTATTATACAAGCGACAGCCGGTACGTTCTTCGCAAACACGCCCGCATACTATCCGACGCGGGTGTCGATGTCCTTATATTCGACGCCACAAACGCCATCACATATCGCGCTGTCTATATGGCGCTTTGCGAGGAATTCCACAGGCTTCGCAAAGCCGGCCAGCATACACCCGCCGTCATGTTTATGACCCACAGCGCGCCGGACAAGACCATCGCCAAACTCTATGGCGAGTTCTATTCCAAAGGCCTGTACCGCCATCTCTGGTTTCGCTGGAAGGGCAAGCCTTTGATTCTCGGCAAGCCCGGCAGTCTGCCCCCGAAGATCCGGAATTTCTTCACAATGCGGGATTGCTGGGCGTGGTCTCATGGCAAGGATATGTGGCAGTGGCTCGATAACTATCCGCAACGGTACGCGTGGCATGAGGACCCGAAGAAGCCCGAGGAGGCGAGCGTTTGCGTCGCACAGCACGCGACGACGAATCTGGGCAGGAGCAACTTCAAAGGCAAACAGCCGCCGGTTAACGGCATCTGCGTCGCGAAGGACACTCACAAGGGGCTGTACTTTTCTCAGCAGTGGAAACGGGCCTTGGAGATCGATCCAGAGTTCATCTTCATCACCGGCTGGAATGAGTGGGTTGCCTGCCGGTTCATCAACAAGGACGGCCAGCCGCCGAACAATATCCTGCTCGGCAGGCACCTCAAGCCCGGCGACAGTTTCTTCGTTGACGCGTATTCGCGCGAATACAGCCGGGACATCGAACCGATGGAAGGCGGATACGGCGACAACTATTACTACCAGATGGTCGCGGGGATTCGTAAGTACAAGGGCGTCCGAAAGCCTCTGAAGGTTTCGGAGCCCAAGAAAATCACGATTGACGGAAGCTTCTCGAGGGAATGGGATGATGTGGAGCCAGAGTTTCGCGATCACGCAGGTGATGTGGAGCATCGCGACGAGAAGGGATGGGGCGATGCGGGCAGATATACGAACACGACGGGCCGAAATGACTTCATCACAATGAAAGTCGCCCGAAATGCCGATCACGTGTACTTCTATGCAAGGACATATAGGCCCGTATCATCCTGCAAAGACCCCAATTGGATGCTTCTGTTCATCGATGCCGATCAGGATTTCAAGACCGGGTGGAATGGATACGATTATGTTGTGAACCTTGAAGTCAAAGACCGTCATACGACAAGCCTGCACTCATTAGAGGGGTCAACATGGAACCCCCAAAGGGTCATGGATATCGAATATGCCGTTGCGGGGCCGAAGGTCGAACTGGCGATTCCCAAAAGTGCGATTGGCTTGGGCAAGGGCAAGGCCGTCAATATGGATTTTCACTGGGCCGACAACGTTCAGAAACTGGGCGATATCGTGGAATTCGCCATAAACGGCGACAGTGCCCCTCAGAGAAGGTTCAATTACAGGTACTCGGGCAATTAGCAGTCCGTTTAGAAATGGGCCCACCGACCAAGCCAGCGTGAACAGGTGCGGAAAGTACGTCTCGCAAAAGAACCTGCCTGCCAGCATGCAGGCTTGAAGTCGCGATCCGCCCGGCTGCGGCGCACACGGTCAGCGATCGGCGGCAGGCCGCCGATGTCCTGCCCGGTCAGCGTGACCGCGGCCGACCGGGCCTTGGCGCGGGCTTTGACCTTCTGGTAGACGGTGCGGGCGTGTTGTCGCTTGGCAGTTGGAGGCATCGTTGGTACTATTATGGTGGGATGTCAAGACGAGCTTCCTCCGGTCGAAGAAGACAAGGACAACAGCATGAAAGACCCGCAGGATAATATCGAGTCATTCTCCCCTTCTTCAGGTGGGCGGGTTGCTGTCAAGAGGGTCAGTACCCGCGATATGGCGATAATCAGGTCAGCTGCGGTGGTTTGTCTGGTTCTCGCATGGGCGCCGTGGTTGTGGATTCTTGCTGATTTCGATAATTGTCCCTGGAACGCGGTGGATTCCATCGCTTTGCTTGTTACGAACCTGACGTGTACTTGCCTTTGCGCGCACTACTTCCGAATGAAGTCCGTATATCTGGTCAATGAGCTCGTTATCGTTGTGGGGGCATTCAGCTTTGAGGCTATCCCCAAGTCCGCACTGAAAGAGGCGAGGATTTCCAGAGTCCCCGGCGGGATATGGTGGTCCGGGTATCGGGTCGCCGTGCCGCCAGAAGGTCAACGGAAGAAACGGACCTTCTGGTTTGTGGGGTGGTCGGGGACCTCACCTTGGAAGAGGTCGAGCGATCCGGTGCTTCAAGACCTCTCCGGCGGCAACTGCTGACAGACTGTCCTGCCGGCCAGGTTTGAGCCCAAGGGTCAGAACCGTTGGCGGCGGTTCAGGCAGATTTCGCGGACCGACAGGAAGGCCTGGCTCCCGCTGAGAACACCATAAATGTCTGCTTTGCCCTCTCACGCTTTGGCCTTGGATTCACCCACGGGAACTTGAACCATCTGCTTCTCGGCCGCATCCAGCAGCAGGCCGAAGGCCGTGGCGGTGTTCTTGATGCCTGCCTGGGCCTTGACGGCGGTCAAGGCGTCGAGGAAGCGGTCGTAGTCGGCCCGGCGGGTTGAGCTTGCTAAGGACCACGTCGTCGAGGCCCGAGTATTCCTTCAGGGCCACATCGTTGATCTCGTCGTAGAGCGGCTCGCGGAGGATGGCCAGGTCGTCCTGGCCGGCGATGGCATTGTGAGAGAGCTGGATGGCCACCTGCTGCTGGTGGGTCAGCTTGCGGGCGGTGTAAGGGACGGGATATCCGTCAGGCCAGCGTCCCTGGCCTTGGCGTAAGACTTGCTCCTAGTTCGGACGGTGGCGTTCTTGATGCCGGCCTGGGCATTGGCGGTGGTGCGGGCGTCGAGGGAGCGGTTGTAGTCGGCTCGGCGGTTGACCTGCCTTCGCCGAGGCTACGGTAGGCAGGGCCAGGTCACGTCGCTTATTGGGTGGACCAGGACCTTGCCCAGGACCTTCTCGGCTGGGTCCACCTCATCGGCCCGTAAGGCATCGGCGAATCCATTCATCTGCCGAAATGACGGTTTCCGGGCGGGAGAGGGAAGTCTTTGGCAGGGGGCGTGTTTTGTAAAGCCCACATATTGAATGGCTTAGACTATGGCACGTCTGTTGCAATGGATAGTCCTTGGGAGGTATTGATATGCGTTTGGACAAATGGACAGTGAAGGCCCAGGAGGCGTTGGCTACGGCTCAGGGCGAGGCGATGGAGACCGGCAATGCGGCCGTGACTCCGCTGCACCTGTTGGACTGCCTTTTGAAGCAGGAAGGCGGCCTGGCTGGGTCGCTGCTGGCGAAGGTTGGCATACCCGGTGATCGGATTGGCCCGATCGTCACATCCGAGCTCGGCAGGCTGCCGACGCAATCGCAGCAGGCGGGCATGGCGATGGATCCGGCCCTCAATGGCGTCATCGTGCGTGCCGCCAAGGAGGCAGAGGAGCTCAAGGATGAGTACATATCCGTCGAGCACCTGCTGCTGGCCCTGGCTGACGCGCCGAGCAACGCCAAGGAGGTGCTCTCGACGCTGGGGGCGTCTCGCGACGACATCCTCAAGGCCATGAAGGACGTCCGGGGCAGCCAGCGCGTCACCGACGCCTGCCCCGAAGACAAGTACCAGGCCCTCGAGCGCTACGGTTGCGACCTGTGCGAGATGGCCCGGGCGGGCAGCCTGGACCCCGTCATTGGGCGCGACGATGAGATTCGTCGCTGCATGCAGGTGCTAAGCCGGCGGACCAAGAACAATCCCGTGCTGATCGGCCTGCCGGGCGTTGGCAAGACCGCCATCGTCGAGGGCCTCGCCCAGCGGATCGTCAACGGCGACGTGCCGACGGTTCTGTCCGGCAAGACGGTGATCGCTTTGGACATGGGTTCCCTGCTGGCTGGGGCGAAGTTCCGCGGCGAGTTCGAGGATCGTCTCAAGGCCGTGCTCAAGGAAGTTACCGGGTCCGATGGGCGGATCATTTTGTTCATCGACGAGTTGCACACGGTAGTCGGCGCCGGCGCGGCCGAGGGTGCCATCTCGGCCGGCAACCTTATCAAGCCCGCCCTGGCTCGCGGCGAGCTTCGCTGCATCGGCGCGACGACGCTCGATGAGTACCGCAAGCACGTCGAGAAGGATGCCGCGCTGGAGCGTCGGTTCCAGCCGGTGGTTGTGGACGAGCCGAGCGTTGAGGACACCATCGCAATCCTTCGCGGTTTGAAGCCGCGCTACGACGCCCACCACGGCGTGCGGATACAGGACTCTGCCCTGGTGGCGGCGGCGGTGATGAGCCATCGGTACATCTCCGAGCGGTTCCTGCCCGACAAGGCCATCGACCTGATAGACGAGGCAGCAAGCAGGCTGCGGATAGAGAACGACTCCATGCCGTCTGATCTGGATGAACTTCGGCGGCGGATCATGCAGTTGCAGATCGAGCGCGAGGCCCTTCGCAAGGAGTCCGACGAGGCGAGCAAGCACCGTCTGGAAGTCCTGGAGAAAGACCTTGCCGACATGCAGGCGGACTACGATGCCCGGCACGCCCGATGGGACAGCGAGCACGCGGTTCTCCGGGACCTCAAGGCCGTCAAGGAGCGCATCGAGGCCAAGCAGACCGAACTGGACCAGGCCCAGCGAGCCGGCGATCTCGAGCGGGCGGCCCGCATTCAATACGGCGAGCTGCGCGAGCTGGAGGCCGAGGTAGCCCGCGGCGAGCAGGCCATGGCGGAGATGCAGGCCGGCGGGGGGATGATCAGCGAGGAGGTCACGCCCGAGCACATCGCCGAGGTCGTGGCGAAGTGGACGCACATCCCCGTGACGCGTTTGATGGAGTCCGAACGCGACAAGCTCCTTCGCATGGAGGATCAGCTTCGCAAGCGGGTGGTTGGGCAGGATGAGGCACTTCGGGCCGTGTCGGATGCAGTCCGTCGCAGCCGGGCCGGACTGAGCGACCCGCGAAGGCCCATCGGCAGCTTTCTGTTTCTGGGGCCTACCGGCGTCGGCAAGACCGAGCTGTGCAAGGCCCTGGCGGAGTTGCTGTTCGACTCCGAGGACGCCATGGTCCGCATCGACATGAGCGAGTTCATGGAGCAGCATTCGGTGGCCAGGCTCATCGGCTCGCCTCCCGGGTACGTCGGCTACGACGAGGGAGGCCGGCTTACCGAGGCCGTACGCCGAAAGCCGTATTGCGTGATTCTCTTCGACGAGATCGAGAAGGCCCACAAGGACGTTTTCAACGTGCTACTGCAAGTGCTCGATGACGGCAGGCTGACCGACGGGCACGGGCGGACGGTGGACTTCAAGAACACGCTTATCGCGTTGACGTCGAACATCGCGTCGCAGGTCATCCAGGACCTTTCGGAGCACAACGCGGAGGAATGGGAGATCGAGGCGAGGCTCAAGGACGCCCTCAAGCAGACGTTCCGCCCGGAGTTTCTCAATCGTATCGACGAGACGGTTGTGTTCCACACGCTGGCAGCCGAGCACCTCGCGGTTATCGCCGAGATACAGATCGCCGAATTGGCCAAGAGGTTGGCTGACAGGAATATCTCTCTGGAGGTCACCGGTGCAGCCAGTAAGCTCATCAGCGAGCTGGGCTACGATCCGGCGTTCGGCGCCCGTCCGATGAAGCGCGCGATTCAGCAGGAGCTGGAGAACCCGCTGGCGACGAAGATCCTCGCCGGCGAGGTCGAACCTGGCCAGCACGTCGTGGTGGACGCCCAGGCCAAGGGCTTCATCTTCCGCATCGGCCAGCGGCCCGACGCGGCCGCGACCATCGTGGACGATTCCAATGGCCAGGCCGAGCAGGTCGAGGGCGAGGTGGTGGAGGAATAGCAAAAACCCTAATATTCCCATAATTGTCTTGATTGTTGTAGGGGAAACACCCTATACTCTAAGTGGTCGCAGTGTTCAAAGGAGACTTTGAACACAGAGAGGGCAGACAACCTTAGTGATATCACGGTGTTAAGTGATTATGGTTTTTTGCCTGCCGCTTGAGTAATCGTGGAATTGTGAGAATTACAAGAATCACGGATGCTCAGGGCTTAGCGATCGGTATCCAAACGGTTTTTCGAGTCCAACTTGAAGGCGCAATAATGGAATACCAGTGCGAAAGGACGGAGAGATTCGCCGGCTGCGGCAAGATGGGGAACGCGGCTTGGGATATCGTCTTGCAGGCCAGCCCCGTGGACATTCTTAAGTCCAAGCCCATACTGGATTTGCTGGAGCTTTCGGACATTCCCTCTAATCATCTTCTCGTTAAGGGCGTGGTTTTGCGTGGTAAGGGTCATGTGCCGTTGATCGACACTCGCATGCCGCTTTCAGTTGGTCCGGATGGCGGGAAGGGCATCGCCCACGCGTTGATCGTTGACGTCGAGGGCGTGGAGGTCGGGTTGATCGTCGGGGAGTTAATGGTCGCGTAGTTTTCCAGATTATCCCAGGTGCCTAGGCGTTTTGACAGGCGCATGGTTCGTAAGGTTGATAAGAACGAAGAAAGGGACGCCTCTCAATGAGGCGTCCCTTTCATTGCTACCTGTCGTACTTCTGGGGGCGATTATTCGCCGCCGTAGATGTGAGTGGATTCCGTTTCCATTGACGGAGTGTCCATCTGGTCGCTCTTGAGGCTGACCGCGAACCGGACGTCGCCGGCCTTGAGGCACTTGACCGTCACCTTGTAGACGGCCCGAGCCTTCGGAGCCAGCCTGGCCAGCGGTGCGAATGTGACGCTCTTGCCCTTTATCGTTTCCTTAGTCGGGCTGTCTGCGCTGACGAACTGCTGCTCGCCGGGCAGCGTGCAGTCGACGACGATGTTGGTCCCGACGGCAGAGCCCTGGTTGGTCACAGTGATCTGGTAGGTCTCGGTCGAGCCGATTTCGATCGGGTCGTCGAGGTCTATGCATTCCAGCAGGATCGCCGGGATGCCCTTGACTTCCGTGGCCGCGCTGGCGGAAGCGCTTGCGCAGTATGCTGCCGCGCTGGCGACGTTTCGGACGGCGCCGGTCTCATTGAACTTGAGGGTCAGGGAGGCCTTCTTGGACTGGCCTGGCTTGATCGTGCCAAGCGCCCAAACGACGCTGTTGCCGGTGACCTTGGCGCCCTCGGCGGAAACCAGTGTGGTGGTGGCTGGAATCGTGTCGGTCAGAACGGTGTTCCTGGCATCGGCATCGCCGTTGTTTGTCACGACGATATTATACGTGCCGGGCCTGCCGATGTATCGCAAAGCCGGGCCTGTCTTGACGACCTTGAGTTCCGGGTTGAGCACGGACGTGGTCACCGGAGCCGACGTGGCCGCCAGGCCGTGGTCGGCGCTTGCGGTGGCCGTGTTGGTGAACTTGCCCTTCTTGGCGGCCTTGGCCTGGAAGGAGAACTCTCGGGCTTGGCCTGGATTCAGGTTGCCTGCGTTGAACGTGACGAGCTTCTTACCGGCGACAGTAGTCAGCCCCTCAGGCAGCGAGTCCTTGACCATAACGTTGCAGGCCGCCCCTGAGCCGTTGTTCTTGACGACGATCTTGTAGGTGAGCACGTCACAAAGAATCGCCTCTGCGGGTCCGGTCTTGACGACTACGATCGAAGGCTGAACAGCCATGGTGCTCAGGCAGACCTCAGGCATGTCGAAAACCACAGACGCGCAGCCCACGACCTGGCCAGGCTTCTGGGCCTTGCCGCGAACGGTGAACATCCTCGACTCGCCTGCCTTGAGCGTACCGATAACCCATTCGAGTGTGCCGCCTGTTATCGTGCTCTTGGGATTTGTGCCGACCAGTTCCAGATTGGTTACGAGCTTCTCGCGGAGCTTGACGCCCTTGAGGTCGACCTTGGTTACATTGATAAGCTTGATGACGTAATCGAAGTCGGCGCCGGCGAAGACCTGCTTTGGGGCGGACCTTTCTATGCGGACAACGCCGCACGCCTTATCCCCGGCCGGCAGGGTCATGTGCGCCATTGCCGTTCCCACGGGTCCGCAAGGGGACGCCGTGGGCATCGGTTTTGGCGGTGCCTTTGGCGGTGCCTTTGGCCGTGCCTTTGGCGGCGGTGCGACAGCGGGTTCGGGGGTGGCCGGGTTCGGCTCGAAGCAGCAGCCTGTCAGGCCCGCGGCGCATACCGCTACAAGTGCTAAAGCCCAAAGTCTTCTTTTGTCCATGATCTGTCCTTTCGTGGTTCAAGTCCCTTGAACATCCATCTACTCTTTTTGCCGTGGCATCCCTGCGGGGCACCCGATATGTCGCCGCAGTCTATGCCGTGTCGATAATCAATTCTCACCGCCGAGTCATGCAGATGTGTTACCCTAGAACGGAAGATACATAGTAATGCGATCGGTTCTGAATCTCAAGCCAATTCTCTTCACTATTGCGGCTCGGCTCAGTCCTCGACCTGTAATAAATCCTAAACCGCGCAAAAGTATAGGACCGCAAATCCGGGGTTTGCGGCAAGTAATGAGGATTTTTATACATTTGTCGATTACCACCTTGGCGGGGAGGCAAAGATCAGTGGAGTGCTCCAAAAGGCAAAAAGGCGGCGATGGGTCGGCGAGGCGGGGACTGGATGTTCGCGATCGGGGCGTGAATCGCGGCACTGGCGAGGCGGCGGGGAAGGGGGCGGTTGGCTTGGGCTTGCAGCCCGTTTAGAAAACTGCCCTTGCTGCGAGTGGCCCGAATGTCTGCGCGTCTGCGTCAGTATAAAAAGTACTCGACCCCGATGTTCTTCGGGACCTGCGTTTTCTTCCTTGATGCTCGACATTCTTGCTCGCTCTCGCTGGCGGACCCATTTCCAAACGGGCTGCTAACCGGTTATTCGCTGGAAATGCGTGTAGACGTTGAAGCGTTCGGCGCGGGCGAAGCCCACGAGAGTCAGGCCGAACTTTCGGGCAAGGTCGATCGCCAGGGCCGTGACGGCACCTCTGCCGACGACGATTGGAACACGGGCGGCGACGGCTTTGGAGACCATCTCAGCTGAGAGCCTGCCCGTGGTGAGCATGAGCTTGTCGGATGTGTCGAGTTCGTCGAGCACGGCCCGGCCCACAACCTTATCGAACGCGTTGTGTCGGCCTATGTCCTCGGCGATTATGGCCAACTCGGCGGCGCTAGCCAGGGCGCACGCGTGTACTCCGCCTGTGTTTTTCCACAGATCCATCGTTCCCTGAAACTTGCGAACCAGGGCGACGATGTCTTCGGCGTCGACGGTCAGCCCCAGAGTCAAAGGCTGGTATGCCTGCGGGTTCAACTGCGCCGACGTGCCGCCGCCGCCGCAGCCGGTGCCCCACGTCCATCGTCGTCGGATGGCGTCGAGTGCATCGGGGTCGAATCGTCCGCGGACCAGGATGGATCGGCCTGACGGGTCGATATCGACGGAGTCCAGTTCGTCACGGCTTGCGAGCGCGCCCTCGCCGCGAAGGAATCCTACGGCCAGTTCCGGCAACTGTTTTGGCAGGCAGAGCATGGCCAGGCGAAGTTCGTTGTCGTTGACGACAAGTTCGATGCGAGCTTCGGCTATGACGGCGTCTTCGCAGGCGATGAAGTGCCCTTTGGCGTACTTGCGGATCGCGCAGATGATTGTCGGTTTGCTTGGTTCGGTCATGGCTGAGTGCCTATTTGAAGCAGCCCAACTGGCATCGGCAGATGTGAATGTCCAGTTTCATGCATGCCTCACCCACGAGGGCGGGCTCGACGCCGAGGCGGTCTGCGACTTCGAAAAGTGCCTTGCATGCGGCCTTGCCATCGCGAGCGACATCGAGGACGGCTTGGCGGATCTCTTTTTGATCGGTCATGGCAGTGCCTTTCGAGAAGGTGGTTACCCAAGACGATACGCCCGCGATCGGCGTCGATCAAGGTAAGGTTTTCCGGTTGTCGCCGGGTTCGGGTTCGCTTTATTATGCTCGGGCCGCGGTGGTGGGGGGTAAGAACCGACACAAGTTACACCAGAAAACGATTTTGTCTGGCTTGCATGATATTGTCGGTGTGTTTAGACTAGAAAAGTAGTTGGCATCGACGGCCCGCTGGGCGATTTCGCTCGGCCAAGGGGTGCGTGGCTGCGTGAAAAATACGTGTAGTAGGTGAACAAAGGAGTTTCCTGATGGCCCCATCCGTCCCCTCTGACATTGACATATCCCGTGCGTCAACTCCCAGGCCGATTACCGAGGTCTCAGAGGCGGCGGGTATCGACCAGGAATTCATCGAGCCGTACGGCAGCGTCAAGGCGAAGGTTAAGCTCGGCATTCTCGACGCACTGGCCGACAGGCCAAACGGCAAGTACATCGACGTGACGGCCATTACTCCGACGCCGCTGGGCGAGGGCAAAACCACGACCAGCGTCGGCCTGACGCAGGCGCTGGGTTTGATCGGCAAGAAGGTCTTCATGTGCATTCGCCAGCCATCGATGGGTCCGACTTTCGGCATCAAGGGTGGGGCAGCCGGTGGCGGCTACAGCCAGGTCATCCCGATGGAGGAGTTCAACCTTCATCTGACCGGGGACATCCACGCGGTGAGCATCGCCAATAATCTTCTCGCGGCCGCGATTGACGCTCGGGTGCGTCACGAGGCCCGTCCCGGCTGGGAGTCCAGGGGTCTGCCGACGCTGGATATTGATCCGGAGACCATTACGTGGAGGCGCGTCGTGGATGTCAACGACGCGACGCTACGTTTCATCGAGACCGGCCTGAGCGACAACTGGATGGACGGCCCGCAGCGCAAGACGGGCTTCGATATATCCGTGGCGTCTGAGGTGATGGCCATTCTCGCGCTTGCGACCGATGTCAAGGACATGCGAGCGCGCCTCGGGCGGATAATAGTTGCCATGAACCGCAAGGGCGACCCCGTCACGGCTGAGCAGATCGGCTGCGCGGGTGCGATGATGGTTCTGATGAAGGATGCGGTGAAGCCTAACTTGATGCAGACCATCGAGGGCCAGCCGTCGTTCGTGCATGCCGGCCCGTTCGCGAACATCGCCCAGGGCAACAGTTCGATCATCGCCGACCGGATCGCGCTGAAGCTGGCCGATTACGTTGTCACCGAGAGCGGCTTCGGTGCGGACATCGGCATGGAGAAGTTTTTCGACATCAAGTGTCGCATCAGCGGGCTGCAGCCCGACTGCGTTGTGGTCGTCAGCACGATTCGCGCGTTGAAAATGCACGGTGGCGGGCCGAAGGTCACCCCGGGTAAGCCTTTGCAGGCGGAATACGTCCAGGAGAACCTGGAGTTGCTGGAAAAGGGCGTCTGCAACATGGTTCGTTGCATAGAGATCGCCCGCATGTACGGCGTGCCGGTGGTGGTGGCGATAAACCAGTTCCCGACCGATACGCCGGCGGAGTTGGAGCTTGCTCGCAAGGCGGCTGAGGAGGCGGGTGCCGAGGCCGCCGTCGTTTCGAATCACTGGGCCGAAGGTGGCAAGGGGGCGACAGCCTTGGCTGAGGCGGTTGTCGCGGCCTGCGAAAAGCCGTCGGACTTCAAGATGCTCTATCCCGACGATATGTCCATCAAGGACAAGATCGAGACCATCTGCAAGAAGGTCTACCTGGCCGGGGCAGTCGAGTATTCCCCGGAGGCCGACAAGCAGATCGCTTCGTACGAAAAGGCCGGGCTCAGCCATTTGCCGATCTGCATGGCAAAGACGCACCTGTCGCTTAGCCACGATCCTACGCTCAAGGGCGTGCCGAGCGGATTTACGGTTCCCGTACGCGAGGTCCGTGCCTCGGCCGGGGCGGGCTTCCTCTGCCCGCTGCTGGGCACGATGCGCACCATGCCCGGTCTGCCGAGCCGACCGTCTTTCCTGGATATCGACCTCGACGAGAACGGCCAGGTCGTCGGAATGTTCTGACCGGCGGAAAACAAGACTCACGCTCAGGAAGCGGAGGTCGCCGAGAGCGAAGGACCTGCAATATGCCTATGGGCACTGAGTTTACTCGACGAGGGCTTCTAAGGGCGGGTATCGGTGCTTTTGCCGGCGTGGCAGCGGCGGGGGCTGGGCCTTTCAGACTGTCGGCCGCGATAGCGGCGGCAGCGAGAACCGGCGGCGCTCGCGGACCCAATATCGTGCTGATTTTGGCTGACGATCTCGGCTGGTGCGAGCTCGGCAGCTACGGTCAGAAGAAGATCAAGACACCGAACCTCGATCGACTGGCCCGGCAGGGCATGCGTTTGACGCGCCACTACAGCGGCTCGCCGGTCTGCGCGCCTTCACGCTGCGTGCTGATGACGGGCAAACACCCCGGGCACGCCTTCATTCGCAATAACAAGGAGGTCAAGCCCGAAGGCCAATACCCCATCCCCGACGGTGAGACTACGATTGCAGAACTGCTCAAGCGGCGCGGCTACACCTGCGGCGCGTTCGGCAAGTGGGGGCTCGGGCCGGTCGGCTCGACGGGCGACCCGCTCAAGCAGGGCTTCGATCGGTTCTTCGGGTACAACTGCCAGCGTCACGCCCATAGTTACTATCCGGCTTACCTGTGGGACAACGACAAGCGCATCGAACTGGACAACAAGCCGCCCGCGCCAGGCCATGGGCAACTGCCCGCATCCGCTGACTTGAGCGACCCGGCCGCGTACCAGAAATACAAGGGCAATGATTACGCACCGAAGCGCATCGCCGATGAGGTGCTGGCCTTCATCAGCGAGAACCGCGAGCGGCCCTTTTTCGCTTACTATCCGACGATCATCCCGCACCTGGCCCTTCACGTCCCCGATGATGAACTCAAACCGTACATGGGCCAATGGGAGGACAAGCCCTTCGACGGGCGCGGCGGCTACACCCCGCACGCAACGCCGCGCGCCGCCTATGCAGCCATGATCAGCTACCTGGACAAGCAGGTTGGCCGCATACTCGCACTGCTGGACAAACTGCACCTCGCGGATAACACCATCGTGGCGTTCTCATCCGACAACGGCGCCACTTACCTGCGCGACGTGGATTACCGGTTCTTCCAGAGTGTCGGGCCGTTGCGCGGTTTGAAGGGCTCGATCTACGAAGGCGGCTTGCGCGTGCCGGCGATCGTCCGCTGGCCCGGGCGAATCAAGCCCGGCTCGATCAGTGATCGAATCACCGGCTTCGAAGACTGGATGCCCACGCTGCTTGACCTGATCGGCAAGTCGGGTCACGTTCCCGACTGCGCCGACGGACTGAGCTTCGCGCCCACGCTGCTCGGTGAATCGCAGAAGCCCCGGCCATTCCTATACCGCGAGTTCTCCGGTTACGGAGGGCAGCAGGCCGTGTGGTTGGGGCCTTACAAGGCCGTCCGGCAGAAGCTGGGAAAAGGCCGGATCGACACCGAACTCTACAACCTAAGCGACGACATCAGCGAATCGAAGAACGTCGCCGCCGATCATCCCGAGATCGTCAAGAAGACCGAGCGGATCATGGCCGCGCAACACGAGTCGTCAAAGCTTTTTCCGATCAAGGTTCTGGATCGCTGAATTGCTACTTGCCGATCACGTGATCGGTTTTGGAATCGGTAGAAAGGCCCACAGTGGTCATCGACTGGAGGCTATCCGGGAAACCCCGATTAGTATGAGCATGAAAACGAACTTGATGGTCGAATTCGCCTCGGCACCGGTGGCAATCGGCACTCGAACGCCGCGTTTTTCCTGGGAAGTTCCCTTGTCTGGACGCGGCCGGCGCCAAACTGCCTACCAAATCCTTGTGGCCTCCGCGGCCGAACTGCTTGTTCCCGGCCGGGCGGACCTGTGGGACAGCGGCAAGGTCAGCTCTTCGCAGTCCGTGAACGTCACTTACGCCGGCGCGGAGTTGCCTGGCAACACGGACTTCTTCTGGAAGGTCCGGGTTTGGGACGAGGCCGACAGTCCGGCCGGTTTCAGCCAGGTTGAACCCTTCGGCACGGCGTTTTTCGACGAAGCCGACTGGAAGGGGCAATGGATCGGACTGGGCGATCCCGACGAGCCGGTTTGCGACCACGAGGCGTTCGTGCGGGAACTGGCGGCGACACGGGTGACCAGCGGCAACAGCGCCGACGGTGTGGACTGCGAGCAGTACAAGAAACTGGCGTCGGAAGTTGCGGCCTTGGAGCCGAACTTGCGTTCGCCGCTGCTGCGGAAGGAGTTCTCCGTCGCCGGCCCGATCAAACGGGCCCGAGCCTTTGTTTGCGGGTTGGGGCTCTACGAGTTGCGGATCAACGGGGCGAAGGTCGGCGACGACGTGCTGGTGCCGGCTCGGACGGAATTCCGCAAGCGGGCGCTCTACGCCACCCATGACGTGACCTCGAACCTGCGGGCCGGCGAAAATGCCGTCGGACTGATTCTCGGCAACGGTTGGTTCAACGGGCAGAAGAAGTACTGGAAATGGCAGATGCCCTGGTACGGTTCGCCGCGGGTCATTGTCCAGATCGTAATCGAACGCGAGGACGGCGTGACGCAGTGCATCGTCACCGATGGGTCCTGGCAGGGGGCTTGGGGACCCATCACGTTCAACTGCATTTACGACGGCGAGAACTACGACGCCCGGGCCGAACAGGAAGGCTGGGACGATCCCGGCTTCGACGCTTCAGCGTGGCGGCAGGTCAATGTGGTTCCCGGCCCCGGCGGTGCGCTCACACCGGCTGCACTCGAAGCGGACAAAGTGGTCGAGACCTTCAGGCCGGTCTCCATGTGGGAGAGCGGACCGGGGGTGTACGTCTACGACTTCGGACGCAACATGACCGGATGGGTGCGATTGAGAATTGTCGGCGGTGTCTCCGGCGGGACCGTGCAACTGCGGTTCGCCGAGCGGATCCATGACAACGGCAAGCTCAACCCCGCAACCGCCGGCGGCGCCCGCCAGGCGGACAACTACACCATGAAGGGCGCTGATGAGGAATTCTACGAGCCTCGCTTCACCTACCACGGTTTCCAGTACGTGGAGTTGACCGGCTACCCCGGCACGCCGGAACTGGACACGGTGGAAGGCTGCTTCGCCCACGCCGACGTGGGGCGGATCGGCGACTTCGAGTGCGGCCACGAGTTGATCAACAAGATACACCACTGCACCGTCCAGTCCCAACTCTGCAACATCCAGATGGGCGTCGTCACCGACGACACCCAGCGTGCCGAACGCCTGGGCTGGTGCGGCGACATCTGGGCGATGGCGAACGAGTCTTACTACAACCTTTGGATGCCCCGCATCTACGCCAAGTGGATTGACGACTGCCGCGATCAGCAGGATGAACTGGGGATGATCGGCTTTATCACCCCGCTACCGGTCCCGGACGAAGATCTGGTCTGGAGCGCGGCATTCGTGATGGTGCCGTGGATGCAGTATCTGCATTGCGGCGACGTAAGGCTTCTCCAGCAGAGCTACCCGGCCTTGCAGCGGTATATCAGCTATCTCGAAGCTACCGGGACCAGGGAAATCTCCACGTTTCCGTCGGAGGGCGATTTGGCCAACAAACTGAGGTGGCGGTGCAGCAAGGAAGACCGCTTTCCCGCCGAAGCCGACCGGGGCTACCTGCAGATTGCCAGGTTCGGCGATCACCTGGCCACCAGTGAGGGCGCGTCGGGATTCGGCAAGAATCAGCCCCTTTCGATCGCGACGGCCTTCTACTACTTCGATGTCGCCACCATGGCCCGGATCGCCGAGATTCTCGGCAGGGACGCAGACGCGGCGAGATACCACCGGCTGGCCGGGAAGATCAAGGACGCTTTCAACGAGCGTTTCTTCGACCCCAACTGGGGCTACTACGACGTGGGCTGCCAGAGCGCCCAAGCTTGGCCGCTGTCCTTTGGGATGGTTCCCGAGGAGCACCGCGAAAGGGTCTCGAACTATCTGTGCAGCAATGTGGACTTCCGTCAGCGGCGACTCACGACCGGGTACGCCGGCACGAAGTGGGCGATCCACGCCATGGCTCTGGCCGGCCGAAACGACGCCGTCTGGCACCGGGCCATCGCCACGGACTACCCGAGTTGGGGTTACATGCTGCGCGACCCCATCCGGACCACCATCACCGAAAACTGGCACGGCGCCGCCTCGCTTTGCCATACCGCATTGGGGGCGGCGATAGACGAATGGTTCTACTGGGGCCTTGCGGGCATCCAGCCGGACGAAACCGGACCCGGGTACGAGAAGATCATCTTCAAGCCGTACCTGCCCGCGGACCTGCCGTGGGCGAGGGCGTCCCTGCGCACCATGCGGGGCACAATCGTCTCGGCCTGGCGCAGGGATGGCGAGACGGCGTTCCTTACCCTCACCATCCCGGCCAACAGCACCGCGACGGTCCATATCCCGGCGGGGGACGTCGAGCAAATTACCGAGTGCGGCGTCTCATGCACCCAGGCCGAGGGCGTCGTCCTCCTGCGCTCGGAAAACGGCGAGACCGTCTTCGAGGTTGGCTCGGGAACCTATCGCTTCGCATTCCCGGCACCGAGTGTGGATTAGCCCGAAGCCCCATCAGGGCGTGCCAACTGGATTTACGGTTCCCGTACGCGAGGTCCGTGCCTCGGCCGGGGCGGGCTTCCTCTGCCCGCTGCTGGGCACGATGCGCACCATGCCCGGTCTGCCGAGCCGACCGTCTTTCCTGGATATCGACCTCGACGAGAACGGCCAGGTCGTCGGAATGTTCTGACCGGCGGAAAACAAGACTCACGCTCAGGAAGCGGAGGTCGCCGAGAGCGAAGGACCTGCAATATGCCTATGGGCACTGAGTTTACTCGACGAGGGCTTCTAAGGGCGGGTATCGGTGCTTTTGCCGGCGTGGCAGCGGCGGGGGCTGGGCCTTTCAGACTGTCGGCCGCGATAGCGGCGGCAGCGAGAACCGGCGGCGCTCGCGGACCCAATATCGTGCTGATTTTGGCTGACGATCTCGGCTGGTGCGAGCTCGGCAGCTACGGTCAGAAGAAGATCAAGACACCGAACCTCGATCGACTGGCCCGGCAGGGCATGCGTTTGACGCGCCACTACAGCGGCTCGCCGGTCTGCGCGCCTTCACGCTGCGTGCTGATGACGGGCAAACACCCCGGGCACGCCTTCATTCGCAATAACAAGGAGGTCAAGCCCGAAGGCCAATACCCCATCCCCGACGGTGAGACTACGATTGCAGAACTGCTCAAGCGGCGCGGCTACACCTGCGGCGCGTTCGGCAAGTGGGGGCTCGGGCCGGTCGGCTCGACGGGCGACCCGCTCAAGCAGGGCTTCGATCGGTTCTTCGGGTACAACTGCCAGCGTCACGCCCATAGTTACTATCCGGCTTACCTGTGGGACAACGACAAGCGCATCGAACTGGACAACAAGCCGCCCGCGCCAGGCCATGGGCAACTGCCCGCATCCGCTGACTTGAGCGACCCGGCCGCGTACCAGAAATACAAGGGCAATGATTACGCACCGAAGCGCATCGCCGATGAGGTGCTGGCCTTCATCAGCGAGAACCGCGAGCGGCCCTTTTTCGCTTACTATCCGACGATCATCCCGCACCTGGCCCTTCACGTCCCCGATGATGAACTCAAACCGTACATGGGCCAATGGGAGGACAAGCCCTTCGACGGGCGCGGCGGCTACACCCCGCACGCAACGCCGCGCGCCGCCTATGCAGCCATGATCAGCTACCTGGACAAGCAGGTTGGCCGCATACTCGCACTGCTGGACAAACTGCACCTCGCGGATAACACCATCGTGGCGTTCTCATCCGACAACGGCGCCACTTACCTGCGCGACGTGGATTACCGGTTCTTCCAGAGTGTCGGGCCGTTGCGCGGTTTGAAGGGCTCGATCTACGAAGGCGGCTTGCGCGTGCCGGCGATCGTCCGCTGGCCCGGGCGAATCAAGCCCGGCTCGATCAGTGATCGAATCACCGGCTTCGAAGACTGGATGCCCACGCTGCTTGACCTGATCGGCAAGTCGGGTCACGTTCCCGACTGCGCCGACGGACTGAGCTTCGCGCCCACGCTGCTCGGTGAATCGCAGAAGCCCCGGCCATTCCTATACCGCGAGTTCTCCGGTTACGGAGGGCAGCAGGCCGTGTGGTTGGGGCCTTACAAGGCCGTCCGGCAGAAGCTGGGAAAAGGCCGGATCGACACCGAACTCTACAACCTAAGCGACGACATCAGCGAATCGAAGAACGTCGCCGCCGATCATCCCGAGATCGTCAAGAAGACCGAGCGGATCATGGCCGCGCAACACGAGTCGTCAAAGCTTTTTCCGATCAAGGTTCTGGATCGCTGAATTGCTACTTGCCGATCACGTGATCGGTTTTGGAATCGGTAGAAAGGCCCACAGTGGTCATCGACTGGAGGCTATCCGGGAAACCCCGATTAGTATGAGCATGAAAACGAACTTGATGGTCGAATTCGCCTCGGCACCGGTGGCAATCGGCACTCGAACGCCGCGTTTTTCCTGGGAAGTTCCCTTGTCTGGACGCGGCCGGCGCCAAACTGCCTACCAAATCCTTGTGGCCTCCGCGGCCGAACTGCTTGTTCCCGGCCGGGCGGACCTGTGGGACAGCGGCAAGGTCAGCTCTTCGCAGTCCGTGAACGTCACTTACGCCGGCGCGGAGTTGCCTGGCAACACGGACTTCTTCTGGAAGGTCCGGGTTTGGGACGAGGCCGACAGTCCGGCCGGTTTCAGCCAGGTTGAACCCTTCGGCACGGCGTTTTTCGACGAAGCCGACTGGAAGGGGCAATGGATCGGACTGGGCGATCCCGACGAGCCGGTTTGCGACCACGAGGCGTTCGTGCGGGAACTGGCGGCGACACGGGTGACCAGCGGCAACAGCGCCGACGGTGTGGACTGCGAGCAGTACAAGAAACTGGCGTCGGAAGTTGCGGCCTTGGAGCCGAACTTGCGTTCGCCGCTGCTGCGGAAGGAGTTCTCCGTCGCCGGCCCGATCAAACGGGCCCGAGCCTTTGTTTGCGGGTTGGGGCTCTACGAGTTGCGGATCAACGGGGCGAAGGTCGGCGACGACGTGCTGGTGCCGGCTCGGACGGAATTCCGCAAGCGGGCGCTCTACGCCACCCATGACGTGACCTCGAACCTGCGGGCCGGCGAAAATGCCGTCGGACTGATTCTCGGCAACGGTTGGTTCAACGGGCAGAAGAAGTACTGGAAATGGCAGATGCCCTGGTACGGTTCGCCGCGGGTCATTGTCCAGATCGTAATCGAACGCGAGGACGGCGTGACGCAGTGCATCGTCACCGATGGGTCCTGGCAGGGGGCTTGGGGACCCATCACGTTCAACTGCATTTACGACGGCGAGAACTACGACGCCCGGGCCGAACAGGAAGGCTGGGACGATCCCGGCTTCGACGCTTCAGCGTGGCGGCAGGTCAATGTGGTTCCCGGCCCCGGCGGTGCGCTCACACCGGCTGCACTCGAAGCGGACAAAGTGGTCGAGACCTTCAGGCCGGTCTCCATGTGGGAGAGCGGACCGGGGGTGTACGTCTACGACTTCGGACGCAACATGACCGGATGGGTGCGATTGAGAATTGTCGGCGGTGTCTCCGGCGGGACCGTGCAACTGCGGTTCGCCGAGCGGATCCATGACAACGGCAAGCTCAACCCCGCAACCGCCGGCGGCGCCCGCCAGGCGGACAACTACACCATGAAGGGCGCTGATGAGGAATTCTACGAGCCTCGCTTCACCTACCACGGTTTCCAGTACGTGGAGTTGACCGGCTACCCCGGCACGCCGGAACTGGACACGGTGGAAGGCTGCTTCGCCCACGCCGACGTGGGGCGGATCGGCGACTTCGAGTGCGGCCACGAGTTGATCAACAAGATACACCACTGCACCGTCCAGTCCCAACTCTGCAACATCCAGATGGGCGTCGTCACCGACGACACCCAGCGTGCCGAACGCCTGGGCTGGTGCGGCGACATCTGGGCGATGGCGAACGAGTCTTACTACAACCTTTGGATGCCCCGCATCTACGCCAAGTGGATTGACGACTGCCGCGATCAGCAGGATGAACTGGGGATGATCGGCTTTATCACCCCGCTACCGGTCCCGGACGAAGATCTGGTCTGGAGCGCGGCATTCGTGATGGTGCCGTGGATGCAGTATCTGCATTGCGGCGACGTAAGGCTTCTCCAGCAGAGCTACCCGGCCTTGCAGCGGTATATCAGCTATCTCGAAGCTACCGGGACCAGGGAAATCTCCACGTTTCCGTCGGAGGGCGATTTGGCCAACAAACTGAGGTGGCGGTGCAGCAAGGAAGACCGCTTTCCCGCCGAAGCCGACCGGGGCTACCTGCAGATTGCCAGGTTCGGCGATCACCTGGCCACCAGTGAGGGCGCGTCGGGATTCGGCAAGAATCAGCCCCTTTCGATCGCGACGGCCTTCTACTACTTCGATGTCGCCACCATGGCCCGGATCGCCGAGATTCTCGGCAGGGACGCAGACGCGGCGAGATACCACCGGCTGGCCGGGAAGATCAAGGACGCTTTCAACGAGCGTTTCTTCGACCCCAACTGGGGCTACTACGACGTGGGCTGCCAGAGCGCCCAAGCTTGGCCGCTGTCCTTTGGGATGGTTCCCGAGGAGCACCGCGAAAGGGTCTCGAACTATCTGTGCAGCAATGTGGACTTCCGTCAGCGGCGACTCACGACCGGGTACGCCGGCACGAAGTGGGCGATCCACGCCATGGCTCTGGCCGGCCGAAACGACGCCGTCTGGCACCGGGCCATCGCCACGGACTACCCGAGTTGGGGTTACATGCTGCGCGACCCCATCCGGACCACCATCACCGAAAACTGGCACGGCGCCGCCTCGCTTTGCCATACCGCATTGGGGGCGGCGATAGACGAATGGTTCTACTGGGGCCTTGCGGGCATCCAGCCGGACGAAACCGGACCCGGGTACGAGAAGATCATCTTCAAGCCGTACCTGCCCGCGGACCTGCCGTGGGCGAGGGCGTCCCTGCGCACCATGCGGGGCACAATCGTCTCGGCCTGGCGCAGGGATGGCGAGACGGCGTTCCTTACCCTCACCATCCCGGCCAACAGCACCGCGACGGTCCATATCCCGGCGGGGGACGTCGAGCAAATTACCGAGTGCGGCGTCTCATGCACCCAGGCCGAGGGCGTCGTCCTCCTGCGCTCGGAAAACGGCGAGACCGTCTTCGAGGTTGGCTCGGGAACCTATCGCTTCGCATTTCCGGCACCGAGTGTGGATTAGCCCGAAGCCCCGCCAAGGCGTGCGGCGGCATCCACGGCACGCCCGGTAGCGCGGGTGCCAAAGGTATGGCGAACAGAGGGTCAGAAGGTCAAAGACCCTCTATCGGCCCAAGAAAAGGTTCATGACCCCTCGGCTCTCCAACCCGGAGGTCGTGGCGGTAAGCGCAAGTAGGGCAATCCGTCGCCACTGCCGGCAGATAACCGGGATTTCTCGGAACTCTTGCGGGCGAGCCGCGTCCAAGTCCTGGTACGCAAACAGGAGATGGGCTATGCGCAGATCGATGATATTGGCGGCCGGGCTGGTTCTGGTCGGGGCACAAGCTTGGGCGGCCGGTGACGATGCGAAGGGCAATTCCTCAAAGACAGCGGCGACTGCAGTCGAGATCGCCAGGCTGATCGAGCAGCTCGGCGGCGAGACGTCAGCCGACCGCAATGCTGCCCAGAAGGCGATCGAGAAGATGGGGGAGCCGGCCGCTGAGGCCCTGAAGGCCGCCACGACCGACAAAAACGCCGAACGGGCGGCGCGGGCGGAGGTAGCCCTGCACCAGATCGAAAAGGTGGTCCGCCAGGAGTGGATCCGCAAGACCGACGAGCGAATGTCCGCCGTGCTGCGTGCGTGGAAACAGGCCGGCAAGGCGGGGCCAGGCGCTGGCGCAAAGGAGATTCGCAGGCTCATCGAGCAGCTTGGCGCATCGATGGCGGCGCAGCGCAGCGCCGCCCAGCAGTCGCTGGTCAAGATCGGCCTGCCCGCCGCCGAGGCGCTGACGGCCGCAACGAAAGACGCCAACCTCGAGCGGGCAGCGCGAGCCAAAGCCGCCCTGGCCCAGATGGCCGTTCGCAAGGAGGATTGGCCCGTCCATTGGCGGAACATGACCTTCTCGTACAGGATCCTCTCGCCCGATCCCAACCAGTGCAAAGCCGTGGGCATTGATTCCGACCTGCGGGGTGTGTTTATCTGGTGGAACCCGGCTGCCAAGACATTTGCCAAGGCGGAATGGACGCACCCGCAAGAAGATCAAGAAGGACTGCATATGCTGCACAGGTCTTTGGGTAAGCGTCGGCCGTGGGTGGCGAGTGAATCGCCTGGCAAGGCCTGGCAGGCCGACAACGCGCGGGTTGAGCTTGTCATCACGTTGGGAGACCGATTCGCCCGCTTCTGCGAGCCCTGGTCGCCCGGCAACCCACCCGAAGGCTCGCGCATTGTGTCGATCCACACCCTCAACAAGATCCTGCCCCTGCAGGGCATAGCCCGCAGGGAACTGAGAATTTGGAAGAAGTCGGGCGGGACCCGTCCGGCCGTCGCGGTCACGCGCGGCGAAGGCAAGAAGCCCCAGGTCCCACCTGGCGAGTTCGGCGAGGAAGAAGCATTAGCCCAGGCCAAGAAACTCATCGCCGAAGCGCGACGGACCGGCAAGTCGTTGCCGACGGGAGATAGGGAGCCGCTGGCCTCGGCCGATCCCGCCGGGCCCTTCAACGTCTCGGGGAAGGCCTACACGGCCCAGGCTGCCTACGAGAAGACCTACAACGCTGTCGGGAGGAATAGCCGGCCCGGCAAGGCTGCCCCCAACACCCCTGCCGCGCGGGCCGCGTTCGCCAAGGTCGAGCGGATGTACCTCGATGCGATCAAGAAGTTCGGAGTGAACAAATACGGCGCCTCAACTCAACGGGAGCTCGCCAGGGCCTACCGCTATGCGGGACAAAAGGAGCAATTCAAGGAATGGGGCAACCGGGCCGAGCAGACCAAGCTCGTGGCCGCCAAACTCAAAGAACTCACCCGCCGTCGACGCGAGGGCGGCGACTGGCCCGAGCTGGCGGCCGTGATGCGGCTGCTTAACAACCCGGGCAAGGTCTCGCGGGAGGACCTTGCCGCTCCGCTGGCGGCGTTGGGTGATCGGTCCGACGAGGCCGTCGCCGCGATCACCGAGGAGTTCTGGGCGTTGGGCTCTCGCGGAGCATATTGCTCGCGCGTAATCACGTCGCTAAGCATTATCGACACCCCGGCCAGCCGGAAGGCCATGCTCAAGCTCGCCCTCGACGGCGGGCACAAGGACGACCGCGGGCTGATCCGGTCCGCGGCGAGAGCGTATATCAGACTGCTGCCCGACAAGGCCGGCGCCAAGTGCCTGCTGGCCGCCTCGGACTCCGACGTGGTCACCCAGGCCATCGGGCATCTGCGCGGCGAGCCAATCGACAAGCCGATGCTCGCCCGCCTGCTGGAACTGATGCGAACCGGCGATCACAACATGCGGTTCCAGGTCGTGCAGAACTTCGGCCAGGACCCCGGCGGGAAGTTCATCACCGAGAAGGTCGCCGCCATCGTCAAGGCGATTCCGAAGATAGCCGGCATGCCCGAGGCCGATAAGACGGCCTGGCCTGCAAATTGGACCAAGGCGGAACTCCGCTATCGGTTGTACTTCGACGCCCTGTCGAAGCTGACCAATCCCCCCGAACCGATCGACAAGGCCCTTGCGGCCGCCAAGGAAGGCGACGCGGTATGGCGCTGCCTGGTGCTGGCTCGCGGGCTGGCGGGCGACGCCAAGGCCCGCCCCGGGCTGCGGAAGATTCTCGCCGACGCCAAAGCGGGGACGTTCCGCGTCTGGGCGTGCGAAGCGCTGGGCAAGATCGGCTCAGCCGAGGACCTGCCGCTGCTGCGCGAGACGGCCGCCAAGGACCCCATGCAGCGCAAATGCCGCGGCCACATGGTCCCAAGGAGCAAGGAATTCTTCCACCCCGTCCGCGAGGCCGCGGGCCGGGCGATCAAGCTGATCGAAGAAGGCAAGGGGGACTGACGAATAAATCACACACGGCAGCCTCTGGCACCCTTCGCGATCCCCGCCTGGACGGAGGCCGACCGAGAAACGGGGTCAGCCCTTATTGTAAGAAGGTACTACAAAGCATCCCAGTCTCTTTGGACCACCATTTGCCGTCATGCCCAATTATCTAGACAGTCATCGCCTCGCCGGGCTGGAGGAGTTTGCCCTGGCACTCGGTGGTCTGGACGAACTGCTCGGCGTCAGTGATGGAACCGACGATATCGCCCCAGTGGTAGGGCACGGCTGACTTGCAGCCGATGGCCTTGCAGGCGCGGGCGGCCTCGGCGGCGTTGAGCGTATAGGTTCCGCCGACCGGCAGCAGCGCGACGTCCACTCCCTGAAGCTCTTCCATTTCCGGGATCAAGTCAGTGTCGCCGGCGTAGTACACGCGTTTGGCGTCGATGGTCAGCACCACGCCGATCCACTGGTTGGATCGGGGGTGGAAGGCCTTGTCGACGTTGTAGGCCGCGACGGCCTCGACGGTCACGCCCTTGATGGTAATGTTGTCGCCAGGGGTGACGGCGCTGGCGATCCGCATCTTGGCGACGACGTCGCCGGGCGCGATGATGGCGGTGTCTTCCTTGGCGATCTTCTCGATGTCATCGGGTGAGAAGTGGTCGTGATGGCTGTGGGATACGATTACGAGGTCGGCGTCGTGCGGCGACTGGTCCAGCTTCCACGGGTCTATGTACGTTACCGATTCGGTGCCGGCGATACGGAAGCTCGCGTGGCCTAACCATTTGATTTCGACCGACATGTCAGACTCCTTTGCTTGCGGCTTCGATTGCACCTTTTCGATGAAACGAACAGGTTCCCATGGAAGTTGCGCCTATTCAGAGAAACTGCTGCCGCAGTTGCAGCTTGTTCGGGCGTTGGGGTTTTTGAATACGAACCCGCCCTTGAGCAACGTGTCGTCGTAGTCGATCTCCGTGCCCTTGACTGACGGGTAACTCTTGTATTCGCATACGATTCGCACGTCATGGCTTATGAAAGTCTGGTCCTGCGGGCCGGGCTTGTCGGTGACGTCCAGCGTGTAGGTGAAGCCTTCGCATCCGCCGCCGCGTACGCCCACGCGAAGACATGCGGTGGCCGTCATTTTATGGCTGGCAAGCAGGCGTTTGATCTTCTCGGCTGCCTTTTCGCTAAGCGTTATCGACATGGCGCGTCCTTCTAGCCTGCCTTCACAACGCCGGTTGGTGTTGGCGGCAGCATTTGCTTTGCCAGTCGGCAATTGCACCTCGAACGGCGTCCTCGGCCAGACGCGAACTGTGCTGCTTTTCCGGCGTCAGGCCCAAGCGTTCGGTTACGTAATCACCGCTGAAGCTCTCGGCCTGGTCGACCGTTTTGCCGCGGAGCCATTCCGTCGTAAGCGACCCTGCCGCGATGGCGGCTGAGCAACCGAAGGTCTTGAACACCGCCCGCTTGATACGCCCTTGGCAGTCGACTTCTATCTGGAGCCTCATTACGTCGCCGCAGTCTGCGACGGTGGCCGTGGAAGTTCCCACTTGCCGGCTTCGGCGGTTCAACGACCCGACGTTTCTCGGGCTGTTGAAGTGATCTTCAAATTCCTGGTTGCGGTTAGGTGCCATACTCTAAGTTTAGCCGTCTCGGTCCTGGCGGCCTGCGCCTTTTCACTGTTTATTGTAGCGGCGCCGGGTCGGTTTTCTCGCTTGCCAGTTCATAAAGTGGGCTGATTGCTCGAAGTTCGCGCACGGCTTGGACAATCGCGCCGATGGCGAAATCTATTTCCTCGGCCGTGGTGGGGCGGCCCAGGCTGAAGCGAATGGCCGCGTTGGCCTGGGTGTCCGGCACCTGCATCGCTACCAGCACGTGGCTGGGCTCGCGGGATTCGCTCATGCATGCCGAGCCGGACGATACTGCCAGGCTGCTCAGCTTCATAATCAGCGCCTCGCCCTCGACATAGGCGAACGAGAGGTTCGCCGTGTTGCAGAGTCGCTTCGTCGGATGGCCGTTGAGATTCACATCGGGCAGTTGCTCGCGGATGCCCTCGGCCAGGCGGTTGCGGAGCGAGAGAATTCGCCTGGCGTCTTCGGTCAACTCGTTACGGGCAATTTCGGCTGCGGCGCCCAGGCCTACGATTCCTGGCACGTTGAGCGTGCCGCTGCGCAGGCCTTGTTCGTGGCTGCCGCCATGCATCTGTTTGCCCAGTCGCACGCGCGGCGAGCGGCGGCGAACGTAGAGGCAGCCCGTGCCCTTGGGACCGTAAAGCTTGTGGGCTGAAAGGCTAAGCAGATCAACCCCAAGCGATTCGACGTCGATGGGTATCTTCCCGGCCGCCTGGGTGGCGTCGGTGTGAAGCAGTACGCCGGCTTGCTTGGCGATCCTGCCGATCTCAGCCAGTGGGGCGAGCGTGCCCGTTTCGTTGTTGGCGGCCATTATGGATATCAGGACGGTCTGGTCGGTGATGGCGGCCTGGATGTCGGCCGGGCTTACTCGACCGGTCTTGTCGACGGGGACCTGCGTCACTTCCCATCCCGCATTCGCCAGTGCCTCGCACGGGTCCAGCACTGCGTTATGCTCGGTGGGGCAAGTGATTATGTGTCTGCCCTTGTCGCGATACATTTCGCATACGCCCTTGATCGCGAGGTTGTTGCTCTCGGTGGCGCCGGCGGTCCAGGTGATCTCGCGCGGCGTGGCACCGATGAGTTCGGCCACCTGCTGGCGGGCGACTTCGCACGCGGCTTCGGCCTTCCAGCCAAAGGCGTGGCTCCGGCTGGACGGGTTGCCGAAGTCCTCGCAAAAGTACGGCAGCATCGCCTCCAGCACCCGCTTATCGACGGGAGTAGTGGCGTTGTAATCCAGATATACCGGCAACTTAGGCGCCATCGTCGGATCCCTTTGAGCATTCGTTTTCCCCCGTACCATCGGAGGCCTGGTGCGATGTATTACCTTGGCCGCTCATGATGTCCGCAAGGGATACCTTCTGCAAGAAATCTCTTATTTTGCGATGGATCAGGTGTACCGGATTGGCGTGAGGACATGTGTCGGTATTTGGGCAAGGCTTGTCGTGCGGCCGGGGCGGCAGGCCACGGTCCTCACGCTTGCAGCGACTATCGCGGACGGGGCCATCGATCTCGTCGAGTAGCGGACCGATTAATATATCTTCCGGCCTGCCAACGAGTAAGTAGCCGCCTCCCGCGCCGCGGACGGATTTGACATACCCGGCCGCGCACAGCCGCTTCATGACGTTCATCACCAGCGACACCGGCAGGCGGTTTTTAAGGGCGATCTCGCGAGCACTTACGCGCTGCCCTGGATAGTGAGCCAAGTGTGCCATGGCGATAAGCCCGTATCCGGCTTTTCTGGTCAACGACAGCATTTTCGGAAACCTTTCCTCCCGTCCTTATTACGCTATAGCACTTGCGGGGGAGGATTATCAAGTGGGGGTTGGTAGTTTACGGGCATCGTTGATTTGGCGGCAGGTGCCGGGCATTAGTGGAACAGACCGCCCGGGATCGGGGTGATCATATTTGCTTCATGGAAGAACTTCACCGCCTCGTCGATGGATCTGAAAATGCCTGTGGCTGTTTCACTTATGAACGGGGATGGAGCGACTTTTGCCCGCCATATTACGTACACTTCGCGGGTGGCTTCGTGGGCGTGCTGGAGTTCGCGTTCGACGCCGCTGGACAGGCCCGGCCGGCCTCCTTCGAGCTCGGGAATCAGGGAAATTATCATGTCCGCCTGGTCGATCAGCTTGAAGTCGCGGGCGTATATCTGGCCGTCTATGTCCGGGATTATCCCCACCACGTCGGCGGCGGACATGGCGACTTTTCGCCCGGGCGGGCCGACTTCGATGGTCCGTCGCCCGGTCTCGACGGCTTTAATCGCCAGTGTGCAAAGATCCTTTTCCTCGACGTCGCCGGGGTCGAAGCACACGAAGTACCGCTTCATAACTCGCCGGAAATGCTCGATTTCCGCCAGTATGCCCGATGAGCCATTCACGTGCGACATCGGGAAACTCAGGTACGCCTTGCGCTGCTGGGGGCGGTCCAGCAGCTTTGCCATCGCCTCTGCCGGGGAGCCCTCAGGCGACAGCCCATCAGCCCCCCGAGCGAGTATGCAAAACTGCCCGCCGGAGCCGACGATCTGGCTGAGCAACTCGGTTGCGAGGATTTCCTCCTCCCGCCAGACCATCAGATCCTTGAGCGTGTGGTTGACATGCCCATCGCGGGTCAGGCGATAATGGACCCGATCGACGTTGTCCACCAGCGTCACATACAGGTCGGCGTCGAGGGCCTTCATCTGGTCGTAATCGAACGCGTAAAACAGCCCGTGGCGCCACCGAAACGTCGCGTGAGTGTTCACTATGACGTTGTTTGACCCGCGGCAGGCCGTCAAAACGTCCTTGAATACGCTCCGCCGAAGGCTCTGGAGGCGCGAAAGAGGCAAGTCCAGTATCCGCCCCGACCCCACATCAGGCGCTTCGGCGTACATCATGTCGCCTATGTGGCACAGGTTTACATCATGTCCGCGGTCGGCGGCTATACGCGCAGCCTGCGTTAGGAAGCTCTTTTTGTCCAGCCCAACTTGTCCGGTGACTACTATTCGCATCATTACAATGTAGCGAAGCCCGCATGGCCACGCTAAACATTTCTCGATGACACCCCGCGACGACGCTTTTCGACCCGTTTTCGCGCCGCCTGACACCCGTATCGACCGGCCCGCACCCCGCGCCACCACCAACGCCAGTCATTCCCACACCGTTGCCCAACCCCGGCCGCACAGCCAGGCGGCGTTCCCACCCCCGCACACCATCGCCGACCAACCGCCGGCCTGCATTTGCAACCAGCTTTCCACCGATTCGCCATCGCTTGCAACGTCAAATCCACTCTGCAACCAGCATTTCCCAAGTTCACCGTCGACTCGCCGCAACCCCGCTTGCCGCCGTTAATCCCACATAGAAAACAACATACGCGCCCGCGTCAACTCCACCAAACAAGCTCCCAACCTTGCGTTAGCCCCTCGAAACCACACTTCCACACCGCGCCAGACCCTCGAAAACCCACTTCCGCACCGCGCCAGACACACAAAAACCTACTTCCGCACCGCGCCACGCACATAAAAACCACATTTGCACGCCGTTCCAGGCACAAATCCCCACACTTCCGAGCCCCTCAAATCCGCCCGTCAATCCCGTTTCCGCCAGCCCCAAAAATCCACACTTCGTCATCCGACGAAATGACGTGACGCCGCCTCATTCATGTCGCCGTCAGGTATTTCCCCTACGCCAAGCCCGGCGAAACCGGTTTGCCGTTTGCGGTTGGAAAGAAGTAGCACAGGCCTCGCGCGTCGATCAGCTCACTTCTCGTCACAGGTACTCCTGGAAGCCAGCGAAACTGCTTGCTGAAGCCATATCCTTGATAAGCAGGTTTCTTTCTGCTACAATCATTCTTATGCGAATCATGCTTATATGAATCATTCTATCAGGAAAGAGAATATGGAAGAGCAAAAGATCCTCAATGTGGCAGAAAACGGGACTTCCCTTGATGAGCGCCAGGATGCTGGTTTCCTTGAGAAGTACGACCTGCGAATTTTGCGTTCTCTGCGCAAGATCATTCGAGCCGTTGATATTCACTCGCGGAAGCTCAACCACAATTTCAAGATCACAGCTCCGCAGTTGATCTGCCTGCACTGTCTCTTACGGGAGAGCCCGCTAACTCTCTCGCAACTTGCCAGGGAAATCAGCCTCGGGGCCAGCACTACCACCGGAATCATTGACCGCCTTGAGATTAAGGGCCTGGTGACTCGTACACGATGCCCCAAAGACCGACGCAAAGTTGATCTGGCAATTACTGAAGCAGGCAGAGAATTGACGCGAGTCGCCCCGGGTCTATTGCAGGATCAATTCGCCCAGGCGCTGCGTGAGTTGCCAGAACCGGAGCAGGCAGCCATCACGCTGTCGCTCGAGCGCGTTGTGGAATTGATGGGAGCCGCTCACTTGGACGCGTCCCCCAACTTGATGTCCGGAAGTCAGCTTCAGCCGAGCAATCACAATAACATTCAAGAGGTCTGAAATATGAAGACTATGTCTAAACAGCAAAGGCAGATTATTCAATCGATCGACGACAGCGCCAAGTTGTCGCACTGGCGCGACTGGCGTTGGCAGATGAGGCATTGCATACGCGACCTCGATACATTTGAGAAACTGCTTGGCGTGAAACTGGGCGAGCAGGCACGGGAGGACTTCACGCGAACCATTGAGAAATTCCCCATGTCGATCACGCCATACTACCTCTCGCTGATTGACACGGATGACATGGACAACGACCCGGTCTTCAGACAGGCGTTTCCTTCTCCGCTGGAAACAAATATAAGCCGCAGCGACATGACCGATCCACTGCATGAGGATAAAGACTCGCCCGTCCCATGCGTGATGCATCGTTATCCCGACAGAGTTTTGTTACTGGTAAGCAACACCTGTTCTATGTACTGCCGCCACTGCACACGGAAGCGTCGAGTGGGCGACCTGGACTCTATTCCTTCGAGCGAAGAAATGCGGGCCGGGCTGGATTACATTCGCAACACGCCGCAGATTCGCGACGTCCTGCTCAGCGGCGGCGATCCGTTTCTGCTCAGCGACAAACGGTTGGACGAAATTCTCACTGAACTGGACGAGATCGATCACGTCGAGGTGGTCCGCATCGGCACCCGAACGCCGGTAGTGCTGCCACAGCGCATCACCGATAATTTGGTAGAGATGCTCAAGCAGCATCAACCGCTATGGATCAATACGCACTTCAACCATCCCCGCGAGCTGACTGCCTCGGCGCGGTCGGCGCTGGCCAAGTTGGCCGATGCGGGCATTCCACTGGGCAACCAGTCGGTGTTGCTGGCTGGCGTGAATGACTGCCCTCGGATCATGCGGGCCTTGGTGCATAAGCTCGTCGCCAATCGAGTGCGACCATACTACCTGTATCAGTGCGACCTGTCCGAAGGCCTGAGTCACTTCCGCACGCCAGTAGGCAAGGGCATCCAGATCATGGAGAGCCTCATCGGCCATACGAGCGGCTTTTGCGTGCCTACGTACGTTATCGACGCGCCGGGGGGAGGCGGCAAGATCCCCGTCATGCCGAACTATCTGATCTCGTGGTCGACCAACAAAGTCGTGCTTCGCAACTACGAGGGAGTCATCACAACCTACAAAGAACCAGACAGCTACGAACCTGTCTTCTGCAACCGCGACTGCGAAAGTTGCGACCTGCAACTGAGGCTCGAAGACGCTGACGAACGAAAAGCCGTCGGCATCGAGAAACTCATGGCCGACCACGACAAGACCATCTCACTGGTCCCGGCCGGCAATGTGAGGCACGACAGGAGAAACAATGGTGAGTAGACTGCTCCTGGCTGTGAGGATCGGATGGGTGTTGGGAGCGATGCTGGCAGGTTTCTGTCTGGCGGCCCCGGCGATGGCCCAGGACCGCGAGAAGCCCCTGCGGGTGGCGATGACGGGCAAGTACCCGCCGTTCAGCTATTACGACAACGAGGGCAATCTGGCCGGCTTTGACGTGGATGTTTCTCGCGAGATAGCCCGGCGCCTCGGGCGTGAAGTCGAAATCGTGGCGACCGAATGGGATGGGATTCTAGCGGGCCTGCTCGCCGGCAAGTACGACGCGATCATTGGTTCGATGGCAATCACGGCAGAGCGAGCGAAAAAGGTTAACTTCTCCGAGCCGTACTATCAGTCCGGCGCGCAATTGTTCATACACCGAGACAACCCAGCCAAGGTCTTCTCGATTGAAGAATGCGACGGAATGAAGGTCTCCGCCGTTCTCGGCGAGACCTATCAACGCTATCTGGAGCAGAATCATCCCGCAGTCGAGGTCGTTACGCTCAAATCAAGCGTCGAGATTTTCGAACTTCTTGAACAGAATCGCATCACTGGCTTTGTCAGCGACCGACTTGTTGGCTCATGGCAGATCAAGAGCGCCAGCCGGCCCTTCGTACCGGTTGGGGACATGCTGTACGCCGAGAAGATGGCCATTCCCGTCCGCAAGGAAGACACACAATTGCTGGAAGGCATCAACGAAGCACTCCGGCAGATGCGTCGTGACGGCACCACGCGGCGTATCCACCAAAAGTATTTCGGGTTGGCGGCCCCGTCGAACGTCGGACCGAGCGGCGAGATGTCCTCCGGCGTCATCGCAGCCAAGTTATTCAAAGGGTTTGCCGCCACACTGGGGATTGCAGCCGCAGCCTTGGGGATAGGCTTCTTCCTGGCCATTCCATGCGGACTGGTGCTCAACCAGCCGCGAGGCGGGATGGCGTTTTTGTATTGGCCGGTGCGCACTGTGGTGGACTTCCTCCGAGGCACGCCTGTGCTTATTCAACTTCTGTTCGCCTGGATGGGCCTGGGGCTTTCGCCCTATGTCGCCGCAATTGGTACGCTTGGTGTCAACTCGATGGCCTACATGGCTGAGATCGTTCGAGCCGGGTTGATGAGCGTCGATTACGGGCAGGTTCGCGCCGGTCGGGCGCTGGCGCTGAGCCGCTACCAGGTTTTCCGTTACATAGTCTGGCCGCAGGCGTTTCGCGTCGCGATTCCGCCGCTGATGAATTCCGTGGTGGCTTTGACCAAAGACACTGCCCTGGTGGCGGTCATTTCCGTGGCAGAGGTAATCCGCGAGGCCCAGTCTATCATCAGCGTGACGTTCGAGCCCAGCAAGTATTACTTGATCGTGGCGGTAATGTTCTTCGCCGTCACGTTTCCCTTGATGAAATTCGCCGGGCTGATAGAACGCAGGATTCGTCGGAAGGGGTTCGCCCATGCTTAGCATACGAGACCTGAATTACGTTTACCCCAATAGCGATGAACCCGCCATTGCCGGTATGAACGCGGACATCCCGCGCGAGCGGGTGTTCGCCGTGCTGGGCGAGAGCGGCTCGGGCAAGACCACGTTGCTGAACTGCATCGCGCGGTTCCTTACGCCGACCAATGGCACGATTACAATCGATGATCAGGATATCGCCGACATGCCCAAGGCCGGGTTCCGCCGCGCGCTGGGCGTGGTGTTCCAGAAGCTCTACCTTTTTCCGCATTTGACTGTGCAAGAGAACATGATTCTTGCGCCGGTGAAGGCTTTCGGCCAGGCCCGAAGCGAGGCCAGGCGAACGTCGGCCGAGATGCTCGACAGGCTCGGCATCGGCGACCTGGACGACCGCTACCCCTCGCAGATCAGCGGCGGCCAGGCCCAGCGCGTAGCCATCGCCCGCGGGCTTATGCTTCAGCCCCAGTACATGCTTCTGGACGAACCGACGTCCGCACTCGACGCCCGGACCACGGGCGAGTTTTCCCAATGGCTCAGCGAGTTGCAGGAAGACACCAGCTTCATCATCGTTACCCACGACCTGCCCTTTGCGACCGCGGTGGCTTCCCACGGCATATTCCTGGAAGCCGGACGGATCAGGGCGGCCGGAGATGTCGAAAACATCCTCCAACAGGCACGGCGACCGAATAATGAGTAGGAGCTGCATTAGACCACATGGAGACTGCTTTCATGGTGCATGACGAACCAAAGATGGAAGAACTATCCGGGCGCGGCATTTCTTCCGGACTCGGCTTGGGCAAGGCATTTGCCTATCAGGATATTCTGCAGCGGGACTTGGAGAACTATGACATTGAACCCGAGCAGATTGAGGCAGAATACACGCGACTCCAGAACGCAATTCGTGTGGTTCAGCGAGATCTGGAATCGGCTTCGGAGGCCGTCGCTGGTTCCGGCAATGCGGAACTGTCTGGTATATTTCAAGCCCATCAAATGATGTTGGCGGACCCCGTGATTCAAGATGACATCAAGAAAGAGCTTGAGTCTGAATTGATTAATGCCGAACAGGTCGTCAAACACGTATTCAGAAAGTGGCAGCGAAAGCTTCGCTCTTCGAACGCGGAAACCCCCGGTCGACCTGGGGACGATGTTGCGGATATCGGCCGCCGGTTGCTCCGTCACCTGGCGGGCCTGCAAGCTCACGTCCTTGAGGACCTTCCCGAAGGCAGCGTAGTAATCGCCAAACGTCTGCTACCTTCCGACACGGTCTTCCTCTCTCGTCAGGCCACCGAGGCCGTTGTGCTGGAGTTTGCCGGCCCACTTTCACACGCCGCCCTGTTGACGCGTGAGTTGGGTGTGCCGGCGGTCTCGGAGATCCCGCAGGTGCTCGACCGGATCGCCACGGGCGACACGCTATTGGTCGATGGACAAGCGGGTCTGGTGGTCGTTCACCCAACCCCGTTAACTCTCGCGGCGTTCCGAGAGCGCCTCGCCCGACAAAATGCAGATAGATATTCGGATCGCGAAACATGCCATGATCCGGCACGAAGCACTGACGGCATCGAATATGAAGTCATGGCCAACGTCAGCTGCCGGGAAGATGTAATGCACGCCCTGGAAAACGGTGCTGATGGGGTGGGACTCTATCGCGTCGAAGGCATATACCTTGCGCGTCATATTCCTCCGACGGAAGACGAACTAATCCAGCACTTGCGAGAGTCACTGAAATCCATGGCCGACAAACCGATTACAGTTCGCCTCCTTGACGCGGGCGGCGACAAAGAACTTCCCTTCCTCAATCTGCCAACGGAACCAAACCCGTTCCTGGGACTGCGAGGTATTCGGTTGCTGCTGGCCTACCCGGAACTGCTCGACACGCAACTCAGGGCGCTGCTCCGTCTCAGCGCGGACTTCCCAATCCGGATTCTGGTGCCCATGGTTACCTTGTCAGAGGAGATGATCTCCGTGCGCGAGAAACTCCAAGCGTTGGCAGACGAGGCCGGTCATCCCGTCCCGCCATTGGGGGCGATGATCGAAACGCCCGCCGCCGCTCTTTGCGCGGCAGATATTGCGAATCAGTCGGATTTCCTGAGTATCGGAACCAACGATCTCACACAATACACGATGGTGGCGGGAAGAGAGAATCCGACCGTCAGCAAGTACTTCGTTGATGATCATCCGGCAATACGGCAGCTAATCAAACTGACAGCCGAAAGTGCCGTTGATATTGCGGTGAGTATTTGCGGAGAGCTTGCCAGCCGTCAAGAGGGACTTCTCATCGCCGCAGAAAACAAAATACGATCACTGAGCGTCGCTCCGCCCTTAATTCCAGAAGTGAAAGCCATGATCAGGGCGCTGCCGGCGTGACTCCCTCCGCCGCCCCAAGAGCAACGAGAAAGAAACCGACCGACTAACGCACCACTGAATTGACCATGATGAACACAAAAAGCATACAACCCGATGTGATTGAGACCCTCGGCGGCAGCACGATCCAGCACGGCAAGTACAACGACCGCATCTACCTGATGAAGGCCGATCTGGACGACATCGAATCGATTCCGAAGAAACTGAAGGAAATGGCACGCGAGCGGGACTACTCGAAGATCTTCGCCAAAGTCCCCGCCGAGCAGGCCCAGCCGTTCCTTGAGCACGGTTTTGGGTGTGCGGTCCAGGTTCCGCGGTTCTATCTGGGCGAGGAGTCAGCCCTGATGCTCAGCTACTTTCTGAAAGACTGGCGATGCTGCTCCCAGACCTCCAAGCGGAATCTGGAGGTGATGGATGTCTGCCGACAGAAACAAGACAATGCGACGAACATGGCTCGACCGGACGGGGTGATGCTGCGCATGTGCGAGCCCAATGATGCTGACACCATGGCGAAACTCTACGACGAGGTCTTCCCGACCTACCCTTTCCCCATCGGAGACCCCGCCTACATTCGCAAAACGATGGCTACGCACATCGTCTACTTCGGTATCTGGATGGAGGGCAAGCTGGTCGCGCTCTCCTCGGCTGAAATGGACGGCAAGGCCCGCAATGTGGAGATGACCGACTTCGCGACCTTGCCCGATTATCGTGGCCAAGGACTGGCCGCCATTCTACTCGATGCTATGGAGGCGGAAATGCGCTACCTCGACATGGCGACGGCCTACACCATCGCCCGCGCTCCATCGTTCGGCATGAACATCACCTTCGCGCGCATGGGCTACCGCTTCGCCGGACGGCTGATCAACAACACCAACATCAGCGGCCAGTTTGAGGACATGAACGTGTGGTACAAACCGTTGGTGCGGAAGCCTCTGAAAGAGAATCGAGGGCCGACACTTTGAGCGGGACCATCGGCAGCATCGCAGCTTTTCTCGTGATCCTCAACCCCTTTGCATTGTGCTTGTATCTTTCCGGCGTGATCGAGGATCTCGGACGCGGGGCTTTCTTCCGTGTGGTGATCCAGGCGTCACTGATTTCGGCGGCGGCGTTCACTGTGTTTGCCATCTTTGGTGAACAGGTGCTTTGGGCGCTGGGCATTCAGGCCGGCGCGTTGCGCCTGTTCGGGGGACTGATTTTCCTGATCATTGCCTACAAGTATGTTTCCCAAGGCCACAAGGCCGCAGAAATGCTCCGTGGCAGCCTCGACGAACTTCCCTCGGCCATCGCCGTACCTTTCATGATCGGCGCTGGCACAATCACACAAGCGATCCTGATAGGCAAACAGTTCGAGCCGATCATGGCTGCGGGCATTCTCTTCAGCGCAACGGGCGTGTCTTTGTGCATCATCGGCGCGTACTATCTCGCACGCCTGCGGATTCGCCATCGCTATGAACGATTATTCGATCGCTATATCGACCTGATGGCCAGACTCAACGGGTTGGTAATTGGGGCATTCTCCGTTGACATGGTTTTCGGAGGCGCGAGAACACTGCTCCAACTGCCAGTGGCAAGCTGACCGCTGGCATCCAGGCAAGACGATATCCAGAAACATCGGGCGCATTCGCATCCGAAGTGCATTGGATTCGGGAAACGCCTTACACATTTGGACCGTGTCGCAGGCGGGCGGCTACTTTTCTTTTCTTTGGCTTGGTCGGCGCCATTGGACGGCTTCGGTGGCTTTCAGGTAGCTGTCCAGCTTGGCTGCGAGTTCGTTGTACTGTTTGGGGCGTTTGGCTGCGATGGCGAGGTTGAGTTGTTCCTGGGGGTCTTTGTTCAGGTTGTAGAGTTCCAGCGGTGCTCTGGGGAGGTTTCTCACGGGGAGTTGGGGTCAGCGAAAGCGCCGGGATAAACCGGCTTGGGATAAGGAATGAAAGAGTCCTACAGAGAAGACATAGCCAGTCGCTCTGGCCTCGACCCGTACGCTGGTGGCGGTGACGTCGCGGGTGTAGCATCGGGAAGAGGAAACGCAGGCCAGCCATTGA
>CAZMBZ010000002.1:0-49865 GCA_964564285.1 uncultured Planctomycetaceae bacterium
CTTCGCCAGCGATTCAACCTTGTTGGAGGCCCGGCGGCGCTGGCTTCGGCGAGGTCTGTCTGACCCGATCGTGACCCGCCCGCATACGTCAGTTCCGGCCCGCGTGGGCTTAACATTGACTTGTCGCGGCGGAGAGTCTATACATGTAGGCCCTTACGCGTTGTTGGCCACAAGGGAATATATTTTGGTATCGAATGGCACAACAGGAGAATACAGGCAATGCCGATGAGCGAAGATGAAGTCTTTGAGAAGGTAAAAGAGACGCTGGTGGATGCCCTTGGCGTGGATGATGATGAGGTGACGGCCGAGGCAACGCTGACGGGCGACCTTGGGGCGGAGTCCATTGACTTCCTGGACATCGTCTTTCGTCTCGAGAAGACCTTCGATATCAAGATCCCTCGTGGCGAGCTTTTCCCCGATGGCATTTTCAACAACCCCGAGTTTGTTCAGGACGGCAAGTTGACGGCTGCGGGATTGGCCCAACTCAAGAGTTCCATGCCGCACGTGGACTTCACTGAGTTTGAGCAGGACCCGGACATCAACAAGATGGCTTCGTTGTTCAAAGTCCAGACTATCGTCAGCTACGTAACGACGAAGGTCGGCGCCTGAGCCCTGGCCGCGGCGTTGAAGTACATTTGGCATGAGTATTTGCGTGGGCTTCGGCCGCCCGGTGGAGTATGACATGCGTTGGATCTGGATCGATCGGTTCCTTGAATTCATTCCCGGCAAACTGGCCGTGGCGGTGAAGAACGTTTCTCTGGCCGAGGAGCACCTTCACGACCATTGGGAGGCGTATCCCGTCATGCCAGTCAGCCTGATGATTGAAGGCATGGCCCAGACTGCGGGTATACTCGTCGGGCAGGCTCGCGACTTCAAAGAGAAGGTCATTCTGGCCAAGGTCGCCAAGGCTGAGCTTACGGACGTGGTCCTTCCGGGCGACCAGATCACTTACCGCGTTGAGGTCGATAATATCGCACCGGAGGCCGCCAGCACCAAAGGTACGGTGCTTCGCAACGGCGAGGAGATCGGGCGGATCAACCTGATGTTCTCGCACATCGACCAGAACCTCGGCGGGATGGAATTCCCCGAGGAGAACTTCGTGTTCACCGGTCAGTTCGAGCGTTTGGTGGCGCCGTTTTTGGAGGGTCCCGATGCCTGAGCGTCGCGTGGTTATTACCGGCCTGGGCGTCGTGAGCCCCGCAGGGGTCGGCATGGAAGCTCTATGGGAAGGCCTGCTTGCCGGACGGAGTTTCACGCGGAAGATTACCGCTTTCGACGCAAGCACCTTTCCAACGGATATCGGCGGGAGCGTCGAGGATTTCTCCGCCCGCAAATTTGTTCCCAAGAGTTACCGCAAGAGCGTCAAGATCATGGCTCGCGATATCGAGTTGGCCGTGGGGGCGGCGGACCTGGCGTTTCGCGATGCGGGGATCGTGACGGCCTCCAGCGGCGAGGATGCCGAGCGGACGATTGAATCTGGCCGGCTCGGCTGCAATATCGGCGCGGGGCTCATCTGCTCTGATCTCGACGAACTGGGCATTGCCCTGGAAACCAGCTTGGACGACGAGGGCAAGTTTTCCCTGGCCAAGTGGGGCGAAGGCGGCATGAGCAACCTCACACCGCTATGGCTTCTGAAGTATCTCCCGAACATGCTGGCCTGTCACGTGACGATCGTTCACGGTGCGAAGGGCCCGAGCAACACGATAACCTGCGGCGACGCCTCGGCCCACCTGGCCATCGGAGAGGCGACTCGCCTGGTCGAGCGAGGCGGGGCCGACGCGGCAATCGCGGGCGGTGCCGAGTGCAAGCTCAACCCCATGGGCCTGCTCCGCCAGAGCTTGCTCAAGCGTCTATGCGCGACCTGGCAGGGCGACGCGTCCGAGGCGTGTCGGCCTTTCGATGTCCAACATGCCGGCACGGTGATAGGCGAAGGTGGCGGGCTCCTGATAGTCGAGGCGATGGATAGCGCCAAGGGTCGCGACGCGCGGATGTACGCCGAGGTTGTCGGCTTTGCCAGCGCGTGCGATCCCAATGGCATCGAGGTGATCGAGCCCACCGCCGGCGGGCTTGGCCAGGCCGTGCGGGCAGCCATGAGGGACGCGAAGATAGGTCCCGAACAGGTCGGACTGATTGTCACCCACGGAACGGGCGTTCCGGGCGAGGATGTTTGCGAGACTGCCGAGTGGCGGTCGGTGCTCGGCGACTTTGCCGACCGCGTCCCCGCAGTGGCAGTCACCGGCTCGCAGGGCTCGCTGTTCGCCGGCGCCGGCGGAGTCGAGCTTGCGGTGGCAGCCAAGGCTTTGCACACCCAGACAATCCCGCCGACGGTGAATTTCACCTCGGCCGCTCCCGATTGCGGATTGAACCTCAGTTCGGAGGCGCGATCGGGCGATTTTGAGTATGCCGTCAGTGCCGCCTTCAGCGTTGGCGGACAGAGTGGAGCCTGTGTCTTGAGGCGGATCGAGCCATGAACCCCAGACGAGTAGTAGTAACGGGAATGGGAACGGTCAATCCTCTCGGCCATGACGTCGAGTCGACTTGGCAGGCGATGCTGGCGGGCAAGTCGGGCATTGCGGCGACTTCCAACTTCGACGCCCACACGTTCCCAACGCAGTTTTCGGGGGAGGTCAAGGGCTACGATTTTGCCACGCAAGTTCCGAACCCCGACCGTCACGTTCACGCGGGGCGGCATTGCCGGTTCGCTCTGGGCGCGGCCGTGCAGGCCTGGAAGCAGTCTGGCCTGTACGATTACGCTGACCTGGACCGCACCCGGCTGGGGATATACCTCGGCAGTGGCGAGGGCAGTATCGACTTCGACAATTTCACCGGCACGATCGTCGATTCTTGGCGTGACGGCAAGGTGGACACTCGTCGCTGGGCGGAGTTGGCGTTCCAGCGGATGGAGCTTTACCGCGAGGCCGAGCAGGAATCGAACATGGTGGTGGCGCACCTGGCGGCGGAGTTCGGCGTTCGCGGCCCGGCGTTCAATGTGTTGACTGCCTGTGCGGCCAGCACTCAGGCCATCGGCGAGGCGGTTTTTCAGGTCCGTCGCGGCGACGCCGACGTGATCATCACCGGCGGCGCCCACAGCATGATCCACCCGTACGGTGTGACGGGCTTCATCCGTTTGACGGCCTTGTCCAGCCGCAACGATAGCATTCCCACGTCAAGTCGGCCTTTCGACCAGACCCGCGACGGCTTTGTCGTTGGCGAGGGATCGAGCATACTTGTGATCGAGACGCTCGAGCACGCCCGCAAGCGAGGCGCCAAGGTGCTGGGCGAGATCGTCGGTTATGGCAGCAGCGCCGACGCCTTTCGGGTTACCGACCAGGACCACGACGGGGCCGGGGCGGCTGCGTCTATGCGAGCGGCCCTGGATGATGGGGGCGTAAAGCCTTCCGAGATCGACTACATCTCCGCCCACGGCACGGGCACCAAGCAGAACGATCAGATCGAGACGCTGGCGGTAAAGAGCGTCTTCGGCGATTTGGCCTACAAGGTGCCTGTTTCCAGCGTCAAGGGCATGCTCGGGCACCTTATAGCCGCAGCCGGGGCCACCGAGTTGATAACCTGCATTCTGGCCATTCGCGACCAGGTGGTCCCCCCGACGGTCAACCTTAATCACCCGGACCCGGACTGCGACTTGGACTACGTGCCCAATGTCGCGCGAAAGGTCGCTGTTCGCACGTGCATGAGCAATAGTTTCGGCTTCGGCGGGCAGAACAACACGCTGATCCTCGTCGGCGATCGAGATGCAGGCAAGTAGTTAAAGCACAAGCGCAGGCGAAGGAAAGGCCATGTCCTGGGTTTCCTGAGCCAGAGCGTCGCCAGCCTCTGGCCGGCATGCAGGTTGCTTTAATCAATTGATCGAGAATTTTTGCGTTTGGTTCAGGCCGCGGGGAAGTGGAAATATTCTTCCGGCTGCAACGACATATCTTTGGGGCTTGGCGTTTTGTGGCTCATGGAGAGATCTATGCCGATGATAACCTGTCCTAATTGCGGGACGCAGCTTAACGCACCTGACAGCCTTGTTGGCCAGCAGGTCACTTGTGGCAAGTGCAGATGTTTGTTTGTGGCGCACTCTCAGGCCTCGCCCTCGGGTTTACCGGCAGGGACACCGGCTTCGCCGGTATCGAATGCCGCTCCTGGCGGTGTGGCTCCGCCGGCGCCTGATACTGCCCCGGCCGGTACTGCTTCGCCGGAAAGCCATTCGCCGGCAGCGCCTCCTGTGGCGGTGGGGCCTATGGGGTATCAGCCGGCAGGGGCGTACTACCAGTCAATGCCTCTTCCCACAAGCGGTTACGCGGTGGCCTCGCTGGTGCTGGGTATTGCCTCGCTTGTCTTGTGCATATTCTATGGCTTGCCTGCGCTTATCTGCGGGCCGCTGGCGCTGGTTTTCAGCAACATGGCTGGCAAGGACATCCGGGCTGGAAGGGTGAACCCGTCGTCGGCAGGGCTGGCCAAAGCAGGCAAGATATGCGGGCTTATCGGCCTGTTTCTGGGAATCCTGGCTGTACTGACAGTCGTGCTCTTTATCGTCTTCGCTATCTCTCAGCACTGAGTTGCCCGCGGGGCTGCGCCGGCGAGCCGGTGCAGGGGCCTTGTCGCGGAGTATTTGTTGGGCTATGATACGACCACCTCGATGGAGTGGCCCAAATCGCCAAACCGTCGTTGTTTACTCGTCGGAGTCTTCAGGAGCGTTTCATGCCGGTAATTGCCTGTCCGCATTGCGGGACCAAGTTGAACGGCCCGGACTCCGTCCTGGGTAAAGAGGTAGTCTGCGGACAGTGCCGACAGCGTTTCGTCGCGGCCGAGGTGCAACCATTCGGCAGTCAGCACGCCCAGCCAGCCCAGACGCAAGAGTCGCAGGATTCCGGCCTGGACTCCATGGAGTCGTTGACGCCGGATCCGGTCCAGACGCCCAGCCCCGACCCGCATGCCCAGCCTCAGTCCCAGGTTCCGCCTCAGCCGCCCCAGCCTGCGCAAGGGCAGGAGCCCAGGCCGGCTGAACCGTCGGCCCCGCCGCTATCGTCCGCGACTTCGCGGTCGCCCCTGCCGTCATCCGGCGGTTCGCCTCCTCCGCTTGGGGCAACCCAGGCGCCTCCTCCTCCTCCGCCCGCGAGCCCCTACGGTCCGCCACCGGTGGAGGGCGGACCCTACATGCAGGCTGGAACGCTGCCGCCGGCTTCGGGTGCCGGATCGGCGATGGTGCTGGGGATAATCTCGATTATCGGAGGCGTGTTTTCCTGCTGTTGCCTTGGGCCGGTGGGCATTATTTGTGGCATACTGGCCATCAACTTTGGCGGCAAGGCTATGGGGGAGATCGACGCCGGCCTGGCCGACCCAGCCGATCGCGGCAAGGCCAGCGCGGGCAGGGTCTGCGGAATTATCGGTCTTATCCTGGGCATATTAGGCACCATCTGGATTGCTATCAGCATTGCCAGCGGCGGGATCGACAGTGGCTTCAACTTCTAGGTTGCCTGCCTCGGGCTGACAACAGGCGGGATGTTGGCTTGATTTATCCCCGCCCTGGGGTGTATACGTGCCCTGTCCTGGCGGACGGCCTATCCGTGCCGTTCCCGCCGACTTGAGGTAAGGATGCAGAACGGTTTGAACATAGTTGCAGGCATATTCTCGCCGGAATCCTGGCTCCGCCAGAACTGGGCGGCCATCGCTATTGCGCTGACGTGTTTGAGCCTCGTGATTTTCCTGGTGCTCTGGCTGGCCAAGTTCGTGCGGATTTCCCTGAACATTTTCTGCGATACGCCTCCTCCGCTTTCGATGGGTCCGGTGGACTTCCAGCGCCTCGCCGGCGAGGAGATGCGGTTTCGCAGTTTCGACGGGTCCAGCCTGCGAGGCATGATGCTGCGTACTCGCGACCGAAGCCAGTACCGTGGGACGATAGTCTTCTGCCACGAGTACGGGTCGGACATGCACAGTTGCGCCAGGTATGCTCGCCCGCTGATCGAGACGGGCTTCGACGTGTTCACCTTCGACTTCCGCGCCCATGGCGAGAGCAGCAACTGGGGCAAGTATCGCCCGCTCCAGTGGCCCAGCGATAAGGAAATGGAGGATGTGCTGGGCGCGTGTGCGTACGTCGAGAGCTGCCTGGCCGCCGAGGGCCTGCCCGTACACATCGGAGTGTTCGGTATCAGTCGGGGCGCCGGGGCGGCGCTGCTGGCGGCATCGAGTGATTCGTACATAAAGGCTATCGTCTGCGACGGGGCCTTCAGCACCGAAACCACACTGGTGGCGCTGATGAAACGCTGGGCGCATATCTTCGCGAGAAGCAAACTGGTCTACGAAAATCAGACAGACTCTTTCTGGCGGACGCTGCTGTGGCTGCTGATGAGGTTTGCCCAGCCCAAAATGGGTTGCAGATACCTCTCGGTCCGCAAGGCCCTCAAGGATATGCAGCCCAGGCCGATCTTCTTCATCCACGGCGAGAAGGACAGTTACATCCGCGTAGACCAGACGCAATTGCTCTACGATGTCGCGCCCGAGCCCAAGTACAAATGGATCGTCTCCGGCGCAAAGCACAACCAGTCGGTTATCCTCGAACCGCGCCAGTACGCGTCCCGAACGATCGCTTTCTTCAAGCGACACCTCGCTGATGAGGAAGTGGTCGTCGAGCAGATCACCGACCCTGTAGAAGTGGAAGTCGCTTGAAACATAGAAGGAAGGTAGTAGGTAATAGGTAGTAGTGTCCCGTATCCTGTGTCCTGTTCTGGAATAGTTTGTCACTCTGAGAGTGGGATTGGCGACTATTTCAGGAGTCAGGTATGAAGTCCAGAATTTGCCCTGCCGGCAGGTAGCAGTCCCTGGGAGCCAGCGCAGTATCGCTATCGTTCTCGGGCGGATCGAGGGCTCGCGCAGGACCTTGTTGATCAGCATACCGTCCTACTACGCTGCTCCTACTACCTATTACCTACTACCTGCTTTTGCCTATGAGTCTGACCAGAACATTATTACGACCGGTGGCCTTCGTTGCGGGCAAGCATGCCGCGCGCCAGGTGCGGTCGTTTCTGGCAGCCCACGACCACACAGCCCAGACGCAGGACCGCCTGCTCGCCGAGCTCATCTCGGCCCATCGCGAGACGGCCTTTGGGCGCGATCACGGCTTTGAGAATATCCGCACGTATGAGGACTTTGTCTCTGCCGTGCCGGTGGGGGCGTACGACAAGTTGCAGCCCTACGCGGATCGCGTGTTCGCGGGCGATTTCGAAGCGCTGCTGCCGCCGGGCGAGCGGGCCCTGATGTTCAGCCAGACATCCGGCACGACGGGTGAGCCCAAGCATATTCCGGTTACCTCGCGCTTCCTGACCGAGATGCGGCGAGGGTGGAACATCTTCGGCGTGAAGGCCCTGACGGACCACAGCGAGGCCTGGCTCAGGCCGTTGCTTACGATCAATTCGTCGATGCACGAGGCCCAGAGCCCGACGGGCGTTCCCTGCGGTGCCATCAGCGGGCTTCTGGCGGTTACGCAGAAGCGGATCGTCCGGCGGATGTATGTTGCTCCTCGTCAGGTTGCGGACATTCGCGACCCGCTGGCCAAGTACTATACGATTCTTCGCTACGGCGTGGGTCGGGATGTAAGCATAATCACGACTGCCAACCCGTCGAGCACGATCAAGCTCATAGAGGTCGGCCAAGCCCATGCCGAGCAGTTGATTCGCGACGTTGCCGACGGCACGATGAGCCCGCCCGGTGGCTTGCCCCAGGCCATGGCCGGGCATGTGCGATTTCGCCGCAACCCCGCGCTGGCCAAGCGTATGGAAGAAGGCCTGCGCCGTGATGGACAACTACTGCCCAGGCACTTTTGGAACGTGACGCTGCTGTGCAACTGGACGGGCGGAACGCTCAAGTTGTACCTGCGACGACTGCGAGAACTGTTTGGCGACGTGCCTGTCCGAGATATCGGCCTGCTTGCCAGCGAGGGCCGGTTCTCCGTGCCGCTGGAAGACTCCACCCCGGCTGGCGTCGCGGAAATCACCGCCAATTTCCTCGAGTTCATCCCTGCCGACGAGTACGGCCGCGACAACCCGCCCACGCTACGGGCCCACGAGTTGGAGGTAGGTGCCGAATACTTCCTCGTGGTCAGCAATTGGGCAGGCCTCTGGCGATACAGCATCGATGATCGCGTTCGCGTTACGGGCCGGTTCGGCCAGAGCCCGGTCTTCGAGTTCCTCTCGCGCGGGTTGCACACGTCGAGCATCACCGGCGAGAAAATAACCGAGTACCAGGTGGTCGAGGCGATGCGCCGCGCCGCTGCCGGGCTCGGCGTGGCCGTAGAACGTTTCACGCTTCAGGGCCGCTTCGCCGCCACGCCGTACTACGAGTTGCGAATCGAACAAGTCGACGGGCGAGACCTGCATGCCATCGCCGAGGCCATGGACCGCGAATTGACGGGGCTGAACGTTGAGTACCAATCCAAGCGCCATACCGACCGCCTGGGCAGCATAAGGCCCAGCCAGGCCCAGCCAGGCCACTTCGAGCAAGCGGAGTTGGAAACCATCGCAGCCCGCCGAGGCCGTGGCGAACAATACAAGCACCAGTACCTGCTGACCGAAATCATCGACGGGGTTTAGATCAAATAATTAAATAGGGACGCTAACCATTTTTGGGCCACTTTGGGCACACGAGTAGGCCCCAAAAATGGTTAGCGTCCCTATTTTAAGTGGCCCTATTAAGGGGCAGTCAGTTCGGCTGGCCTCGCAAGTGCCGGGCGGCGCTGAGGAGAAAGGTCCGTTCCTCGTTGTCGAGTTGAGTCATCAGGCGCCCTTCGTTCGGGCGCAGGTCGAAGCACCTTCGCGGCCGGGCTTGGGGGTTCGCCCCGGCTGGGCCATTGTGGAAGAACCACCCAGCCGCTCCGGATTCCATCGCTGCGCGGAGGTCCGTGAGGTAATCGTCAACGCCTGGTTGCCAGCCGTCCAGGCCCCGGCGGAAGGGTTCCTGGTAAACCACCGGCACGATCTTACCCAGTCGCTGCATCCAGCGGGAAAGCAGTTCGGTCTTCCGGGCGGTCTGGCCCGGTGAGTCGGCCTGTCGCGGGCGGTGGGGGGTCAGAAAGTCCACCCGGGCGGCCATGATGTACTCGTAGAGGCGGTCGGGGTCCATTTCGCCGGTGCAGCTCGCTGTGACAAGCCTCTCGGGGTCGGCCTGTTTTACGCGGTCGCGAAGCTGCCTGACCATCCCGGCCTGCACGTGCCGGGCGTCGGTGGCGTTGTGCTCGCTGGCCAGGTCGAAGTAGACGTTCCGCCGCTCCCGCATCGCCTCAGTCAGCACGCCGACGGCGTTCAGGTGGGCCTGGTCGTCGGTCAGCACGCCCGGGTTCCGGGAGATAGTCACATCCACCACAAAGCCGAGCTTGTCGGCCAGGTCCACCAGCCAGTTCAGGCGGTCCCAGTATGGGTTTCGTTCGTCGCCATCGGCGTCCAGCGCGGAGATGTCGTTATCGAACGCTCGCCACGTCGCCCACACGCGCAGGCAGTTGACGGCCCCGGTCTTCAGTTCGGCGAGGTCTTCCTGAATCGCCTGCTCATCGGCGCCGAGCGCGGCGAAGTAGCTTACCCCGAACAGAAACGTCGGCTGTCCATTAACGCAAAGACGCCGCTGGTCGGCGTCGATGGCAAGAATATTTCCCATGCGGAGGCTCTCCCAAGTGCAGGCGATTCATATCGTACGCCCCCTGACGGTCCAGTCAAGCCCGCCGGAGGCCATCGTCCCCGCATCCATGAGTTTCTGCGGGCCTGTGATTGCTTCTTGCAGCCTATCGACCTTTGGATGTGAGTTTCATAGAATGTGTTCAAGGTTCTGCATCGCTACCAGCAGGCCCGGCCGGGCGGGGCCGGGTGATATTTGCGGAGAATGAAGATTTCGATACGCATAAAGCTAATACTGGCGATTCTGCTGCCGCTGCTGGCCGTCTATTGTGGCGTATTGGTGGGCAATTACTACAGCGCGCGCCGGGAGGTGCTCCACCAGGCCGAGCGCTACCTTATCCAGCTTTCCAATAACGATGCAGCCAACCTGGATGCCGAGTTCAGAATGGCCGAACGGGCCGCGGAGTCCCTGGCTTCCCTGGTGTCCGAGCAGACGGCTGCGACGATCAACAGACGGGCCGATGTGATGCTTCGCGGCGTGCTGCTCAGCAGGGCAGGAGTGCAGGCGGTTACGATTGCCCTCGGACCCGCGGAAGGCCCGGGCGGGCAGGCCGACGAGCCGTTTGGGCGGTACACGGCGCGGCGTATCTCCCGCACCGGCCAGCCCAAACCTCCGGCGCGCCATGGTCGAGGCCCTCGCCGCCGACCTTCGCCGCCGGCTTCCGCTCCGTCGCCAACTTCGGCCCCGTCGCCGGACGAGTCGATCGACCTGTCCGACCCGTCGAACGATTCCACCGAGCCTCCGCCTGTCGGCCCGGCCAACTTATACGCACAAGGCATCCGCCGGGGCGACCTGGCCAAGGTATCCCCGGACTTCCGCAGCCAGAAGTGCTACTTCGATGCCAACCAGTACCGCAGGACGATATGGACCGAACCTTTGCTGGATGATAAGATCGCCATCGCCCCGGTCTGCCGGTGCGTCAGGCCAATTGTGCGCGATGGAAAGTTCCTCGGCGTGGTGGCTGTCGATTTGTCGATACGCTCGCTGCGCGGAGCTCTGACCGAGACAAAGCTTGAGAGCGGATACTGTATACTTGTCAGCCGGGATGGCTTGCTCGTCAGCCACCCGCGGAAAGATATCGCCATGCGGCAGACGCTGGCCGGCCTGGCCCAGCGAGAAAACAAGCCCGAGCTATACGACCTGTCCGCCCGAATGATCGCCGGCGAGAGCAGAGTTATGGAGTTCGACGACTTCCATACCAAACTTCCCAGTTGGGTGGTCTTCGCGCCGATCCGATCCAGTGGATGGTCCTTCGGGGTAGTCATCCCGAAACGGCTCATCCTCGCGCCGATCGATGACTGGCTTCGACGCGACCTGGCCGTCATGGTCGGCGGGCTCGGGGTCATCGTGTTCGTGGTGACCATGGTGTCGGTCAGGATCACCCGCCCCATAGGCAGGTTGGTTACGGCCGTGCGAGCCCTGGGCGGCGGCGACCTGCGCTTGCGTGTCGGTGGCACGCATCGTCGCGACGAGTTGGGCGAGCTCAGCCGGGCCTTCAACGGCATGGTGCGGGCGCTGGCTCACCATGTCGAGGCTCGCATGCGCGAGGCAGCGTCGCGAAAGGCAGTCGAGAGCGAACTCAAGGTCGCTCGCGAGATACAGGCTTCCCTCCTGCCGACTCACTTCCCGCAGCGACAGGAGTTCGAACTGCACGCCATGATCGTGCCCGCGAAGGAAGTCGCCGGCGACTTCTTCGACTTCTTCTACGTGCGCGAAAACGAGCTGGCGCTGCTGATCGCCGACGTTTCCGGCAAGGGCGTGCCCGCAGCGCTGTTCATGGCGGTCACGCGAACGGTTATTCGAAACCAGGCGATGTCCGGGCTTCCCCCGGCCGAGGTGCTCAACCGGGCGAACCGCCTGCTGGTTCAGGGCAACGAAAGAATGATGTTCGTGACGATGTTCTTCGCCCACTACAACCTCACCACTGGAAAGCTTGTCTACGCCAACGCAGGGCACAACCCACCCGTCATGAGCAATGGCGCCGGCGGCGTGCGGAAGTTCGGCTCGTCGACCGGGCCGATCCTCGGCGTCTTCGAGGACGAGCAGTACACGCAGAAGGAGACCGTCCTGGAATCGGGCGACTCCCTGGTGCTGTACACCGACGGAGTAACCGAGGCCATGGATGCCGACGATCAGCAGTATCGGCTGGAGCATCTTGCCCGCATCGTGGCTGACAACCCCACGGCCTCGCCCGAGGAAATTTGTGGACTGGTTGTCCAATCCGTGGAGTCATACCGCTCGCATCCCCAGCAGGATGATGTGACCCTTCTCGTGCTGAGACGAAACCGTTGAGCGGTGGCATTGCATCTTGACGCCGCCGAGGGGGGCGGGGTATTCTCAGACGCATCAGGGCCGCGAGCGGCCGTGGCGTGGCGTGGTGCATGTCCTATGGAACAGTTTCCAAACATTTCGATAATCGGACCCGGCAAGGTCGGCACTGCCATTGGCATATTGGCTGACCGAGCGGGCCTGAGCGTGCTGGCCGTGGCGGGCGGCTCGGAAGGTGCCGCCGGCGCCTCCGCCAAGGCCATCGGCGAATGCGCCAGCGCGTGCAGCGTAACCGACGCCGCCGGGGCGGGCGAACTGGTGCTGCTGACCGTCCCGGACGACCGTATCGCCGAGGTATGCGCGCAACTGGCCCGCCAGCAGGCATTCGCGCCTGGCACGATCGTGGCCCATTGCAGCGGGGCGCTGTCCAGCGAGGTTCTCGCGCCGGCTCGCGACCAGTGCTGCTGCCTCATCGGGTCGATGCATCCGCTTCAGACCTTCCCGACCGTCGAGGCCGGCGTGGCGCGACTGCCGGGGGCGTGGTGTTTCTGCGAGGGCGACGACACGGCCGTGACGTGCCTGGAAAAACTCGCCCAGGCTATCGGCGCCCGCTCGGCACGGATAGCCCGGGCCGGCAAACCCGCCTACCACGCGGCCGCCGTCGTGGCGTGCAACTACCTCGTGGCCCTTATGGACGCCTCGGCAAGGCTTGCTCAGCAGGCCGGGCTCGACCGCCAGACCTGGCTGTCCGCCGTCCTGCCCAGCATCCAGGCGACCTTGGACAACGTCTCCGCCATCGGTCCCGGAAAGGCCCTCACGGGTCCCATTTCCCGCGGCGATATCCAAACCGTCCGTCGGCACCTCGACGCTCTCGCCAGCGACGACGAAGGCGTGCGGGCACTCTACGCCGCCTGTGGACGCCAGACAGTAGCGCTCGCCCTGCGGGCCGGGAGAATCTCTCCCGAAGTCGCCGCCGAACTGACCGAAATGCTCCGCCAGTCCAACCCAGGCCAGGCGGGGTGAAGGAACGATAATTCAAACCAAGTTGCTCGCAAAAAAGCGTGGGCAGATTGCGGATTTGACTTGGCGCGAAGTGGTCGCAACGCCACCATTGGTGTTCTGACGCCCGGCAGATCACTTCGAGTCAGGCTTCGAACAGTTCGCGAGGCAGCCTGTCCGCTACCTCTGCCGGGCTTGCGGTTTCCAGGAAGAGTTCCACTGCTTCCCGGAGGTTGTCGCGGGCTTGATCGATCGTATCGCCTTGGCTGGCTATGTCGAGCTCGGGGCAGAGCGAAACATAAAGTTCACCCTCTCGGTGAATCGCGGCCGTGAATGGTTTGGTCATATAGTCACTCCCCAAATCGTAAATCATTATACGCCAAGCTGCCTGTAACAGGAAGTCTTCGTTGGAAAAGGGAAAAACCCAGCGTTCGCTTTTTCGGATTGCCGCTTGCTATTTTGCCCGGATTATCGTTTCTTTTTGTTCCGTGTTTAGGCCATAGCACGAAGGGAATTGACATGGCGGCGAACATTATCGACGGCAAGGCGGTGGCGAAGGAGATCAAGCAGCAGTTGGCGGCCGAGGCGGTTGCGCTGCGGGTCTCGGGCCATCCGGTTCGGTTGGTCGCGGTGCAGGTCGGTCACGACGACGCCAGCGAGTACTACACGAAGATGCAGGCTCGCCAGGCCCAGGCTGTCGGGATCGACTATCAGTTGTTCGAGTTGTCGGCCGAGACCAGCCAGGACGAGGTTGTCGGGCAGGTTCTCAAGCTCGATGCGGATTCCAGCGTGTCGGGCCTTATCCTGCAAATGCCTCTTCCCAGGCACATTAACGCCGCAGCCGTGCAGTTGGCGATCAGTCCGGAAAAGGACGTTGAGGGCATGCATCCCGAGAATCTAGGTCGGCTTCTGACCGGTGGGGGCGTTGTGGCCCCATGCACGCCGATGGCGGCGATGGAACTGCTTGGGCGGGCGTGCCCCGAACTTTCCGGAAAGGAAGCGGTGGTTGTCGGGCGAAGCACCATTGTCGGCAAGCCTATCGCGTTGATGCTCCAGTACATGGAGAACTCGGCGACGGTCACGGTCTGCCATTCGCGGACGAAGGACCTTGCATCCCACACGCGCCGGGCCGAGGTGCTCATCGCGGCGACGGGGCTCAGCCAGGGTCGCTGGGCTCGATACCAGCAGCAGCGCGGGGCCGGGAAGGATGTGGAACTCCCCGACCTTTCGCCGCTTATCTCGGCGGACATGGTGGCCGAGGGGGCGGTGGTCATCGACGTGGCGACCAATTACATCCCGACGGGTTTTGACGAGTCGGGCGAGCCACTTAAGAATGATCGTGGCGAGGTGGCTCTCAAGAGCGTCGGCGACGTGGATTTCGCCGGGGCGTCCGCGCGGGCGTCGGCGATAACTCCCGTGCCGGGCGGGGTGGGGCCGGTCACGGTGGCGATGCTGCTGAAGAACACGATCTCCTGCGCCAAGGCGGGGCGGTAGTGGTCTGGCCTGCCCTGACTGCCTTCGCGGGCCTCAGCAGCCTGCGTTTGGCGGAGGATTTCATCGTGTGGTGTTGGCAAAGGTCAGGCTCGCGAGAGGCGATCTTGTCGCCCGAGGTTTTCGCCTTTTTGCGAAAAACTTTGACGGTTTTGAAAAAACCTTTGACAGCATTTAGGGGCTGAGTATACTTAACAATCCGATTTTTTCGGCCATGGTGTAGGTGTATCCATACGTGGGCGACACACGGGTTTTGAGTTGTAACCTGTGCTGCCGTAGCTCAGTGGTAGAGCGCGTCCTTGGTAAGGACGAGGTCGTGGGTTCGACCCCCACCGGCAGCTTGTATGAGCCGCGACGGGGCTGGGCTCCGGCTGGCGGCAGGCATCGGGTAGTTGCGTCGCATAGCGGTTTGAAGAAAAGCGGCAGCCTCACCATCGGCGGAAGTCGCCATGGCGAAGTCGGCGAGTCAGAAGAAAGTACGACTGATATAAGTTTATAGGCAAGGAGCGTGACGAATGGCCAAGGAAGTTTTTAAGAGAACAAAGCCCCACGTCAATGTCGGCACAATTGGGCACGTTGACCACGGCAAGACGACGCTGACGGCGGCGATCACTATGATTCTGGAGAAGGAAGGTCTGGCGAAGTACAAAGCGTACGATGACATCGCCAAGGCTTCGGAATCCCAGGGACGTCGTGACGCGACGAAGATTCTGACTATCGCCACCGCCCACGTGGAATACGAGTCGGCCAATCGGCACTACGCCCATGTCGACTGTCCCGGGCATGCCGACTATGTCAAGAACATGATTACCGGCGCCGCACAGATGGACGGGGCGATCCTGGTCGTCTCGGCCGCCGACGGCCCGATGCCGCAGACTCGCGAGCACGTTCTCTTGGCCCGCCAGGTAAACGTGCCGGCCTTGGTGGTCTTCCTGAACAAGGTCGACCTCGTGGACGACGACGAACTGCTGGAACTGGTCGATATGGAAGTTCGCGAGCTTCTCAGCAAGTACGACTTCCCAGGTGACGATTGCCCGGTCATTCGCGGCTCGGCCATCAACGCAATCAACCATCCCGAAGATCCCAAGTTCAAGCAGCCGATTCTGGATCTCGTCGAGGCCTTGGATACCTACATCCCCGAGCCGACTCGCGAGACCGACAAGCCGTTCCTTATGCCCATCGAAGACGTATTCTCGATCAAGGGCCGCGGCACGGTTGGCACCGGTCGTATCGAGCGTGGCCAGATTAAGGTTGGCGAGAAGGTCGAGATCATCGGCCTTGGCGACACCCAGAATACCACCGTTACGGGCGTTGAGATGTTCAACAAGATGCTCGATCAGGGCCAGGCCGGCGATAACGTCGGTTGCCTGCTCCGCGGTGTCGAGAAGGAAGCCCTGGAGCGTGGAATGGTCCTGGCCAAGCCGGGCAGCATTACCCCGCACCACAAGTTCGAGGGCGAGGTTTATGTCCTGACGAAAGAGGAAGGTGGCCGACACAACCCGTTCTTCACGGGCTATCGTCCTCAGTTCTACTTCCGCACCACTGACGTCACCGGCACCATCAAGCTGATGGGCGGGGCCGAAATGTGCATGCCCGGCGACAACGTCGGCATGGAAGTGGACTTGCTGAACACCAAGATCGCCATGGAAGAGGGTCTGCGGTTCGCCATTCGTGAAGGCGGCAGGACCATCGGTGCAGGCGTTGTGACTAAGATCCTGGAGTAGTGTCCAATGGCCAAATCGAAGGCAAGAGAATACGTGTGGATGCAATGCACCGAATGTGGCAGTCTTAACTACCGCACCAACGTGCGTGTCCAAGGTGGCGTGCCGAAGCTTCAGTTGAAGAAGTTCTGCCCGCGAACCCGGACGCATACCGTCCACAAGTTGAAGCGAAAGTAGTTTCCGTAAAATCTGCCGGGCACAGGATCCCGGATTGAAACGGACGCAGGCGACCCGCCGGGCGTAGGCCTCAGACAAGGTCGACCAAACCGCCCGAAGTCGGGGTGCCTGCGAGCCGTACCCATATACGGCAGTAGCTCAATTGGCAGAGCAGCGGTCTCCAAAACCGCAGGTTGGGGGTTCAAGTCCTCCCTGCCGTGTTGTGTTAGGTTGGCGGGGCGGAAGAGGCGAACCTGGTATAGGAAACGTTAAACGTGGCTTTTTTCGACATATACAAAAAGGGACAGGGACGATACGCACGGATCGTCACATTTGTCTCGGGCGTTGTCCTTGGCATTGGTGGCGCTATTGTGCTGAGCAATAAGCTGGCGCTTTATGCGCCGCCGGTGGTTCAGTATGGCGTGCCCTCCCTGTTCGTTGCGGTCCTTGGGCTGGTGCTGTTTTGGGTCGTGAATCGCCCCAAGTCGGCAGACTTCCTGATCGCCACAGAAGGCGAGATGAAGAAGGTCTCCTGGTCCAGCCGCAAGGAAATTATTGGATCGACCAAGGTGGTCATCGTCGCGACGTTCATGATGGCGGCGCTTCTGGCGGCCGTGGACGCGGGTTTCGCGGTGTTGTTTAGAGTCATCGGCGTGATGGGAAGCTAACGCTTCCAGCATCGGAAACTAACGAATGGCCAAGCAATGGTATGTGCTCCGGGTCGCGTCGAACAAGGAAGAATCTGTTCGCGAAGCGCTGGCGCGCAAAGTGACAATCGAAGGCCTCGATGAGAAGATCGGGCGAATCCTCGTGCCTACCGAGCGGCGCCCCAGCCCCCGTGGGCGAGCGGGCGAGAAGAAGTACGTCGAACGCAAGATGTATCCCGGCTACGTCTTCATCGAGATGGAGTTGGAGGAAGATGGGCGAATCGGCGAGGACGCTTGGTTCCTGATCCGTGAGACCACCGGAGTGGGTGATTTCATCGGGACCAGCGGCAAGCCGACCGCTATGAAGCCCTCCGACGTTGAGAAGATGCTCTTGCAGGTCGAGAAGGCCCAGGAAGGCGCGCCGGTTAGCGTGGACTTCGTAAAGGGCGACATGGTTAAGATAAAGGAAGGCGCTTTCGAAAACTTCGAGGGCGCCGTCGACGAGGTTCTGCCCGACAAGGGGCTTATCCGCGTCGAGGTAACGATTTTTGGTCGGGCCACACCCGTCGAGTTGGAATACTGGCAGGTGGAGAAGGCCTGACGATTCCGGGTTCGTCCCGCGACGACTTGTGTATCGGTCCCGCCGGGAAGCCATCAAAGAGACAACGAGACGAATTACCGTCGATATTCACGAAAGTAGTCAGACATGGCCAAGGAAATGGTAGCTCAGATAAAGTTGCAGGCCGCGGGCGGCAAAGCCACTCCGGCACCGCCAATCGGTCCGGCCCTCGGCCAGCACAACGTCAACATCGGCCAGTTCGTCAGCCAGTTCAACGAGCGGACGCGCGAGTTCGATGGCATGCCGATCCCGGTTGTCATCAACGTTTACGGTGATCGAACGTTCACGTTCATCATTAAAAGCCCGCCGGCCTCGGCACTTCTGAAGGAAGCCGCCCAGGTCGACAAGGGTTCCGGCGTGCCCAACAAAGAGAAGGTCGGCACGGTGACGCTCGAGCAGGTTCGGGCTATCGCCGAGCGGAAGATTGCCGACCTCAACGCTCGCGATCTCGATGCAGCCAGCCGGATCATAGAGGGCACGGCGCGGTCGATGGGCATCACCGTAACCAAGTAAGCGTATTATTCGTGCCGCCTTCGCCCACCTGCAAAGCGGGCGAGTGGTTGGCATGTGTCGGTTGACGCCGCGGGCGTCTGGGCCAACCACGAGCCTTTTATCGTGGGAGTCCTTTGGGGCGAATAGGAATTGCCATGAGCAACAAGCAAGGCAAGCGGTACCTTCAGTGGCTTGAGAAGGTGCCAAAGAACGCCGTGCCGCTGGCCGAGGCTATCGAGGCCATTAAGGCCCTGGCCGGGTGTAAGTTCGATCAGACCATCGAGTTGTCGATGCATTTGGGTATCGATCCCCGCCAGGCCGACCAGGCCCTCCGCGGGTCGATCTCGCTTCCCCATGGCATCGGTCAGAGCCGTAAGGTAATCGCCTTCTGCGAAGGTGACGACGTCGATGCCGCCAAGGCCGCCGGGGCGACCGAGGCAGGCTCCGACGAACTGATCAAGAAGGTGGCGGATGGATGGATGGACTTCGACGTGGCAGTGTCCACTCCGAAAATGATGCGGAGTGTTTCGCGTCTGGGCCGCGTGCTCGGACCGCAGGGCAAGATGCCTTCGCCTAAGTCTGGAACCGTCATTGACGATATCGCCAAGGCCGTTACCGAGTACGCAGCCGGGAAGGTCGAGTATCGCAACGACGACGGTGGGAATATCCATACGCCCATCGGTAAGGTGAGCTTCGACTCGCAGAAGCTCGTGGACAACGCCGAGGCTATGATCGGGCACATCAAGCGGATCAAGCCAGCGACGTCCAAGGGAACCTATCTCAAAAAGATCAGCCTGTCCGGCACGATGACGCCGGGCGTGCAGGTCACTACGGCCTAAGCGCCGAGGTGCATCATGAGCAAGCCAGTCAAAAAACTCATTCGGGATGAGCTGATCAAGCGATTCGATGGCGTTACGCAACTCGCTGTCGTGGGCTTTACCGGCGTGGACGCCAATACCACAAATGTCATTCGAGACCGCCTGGCCGAGAAGGACATCAAGGTTTCAGTGGTGAAAAACTCGCTGGCCAAGCAGGCCTTCCGCGAACTGGGAATCCAGGACGCCGGACAACTGCTGGATGGGCCTTGCGCTGTCGCCTACGGGGCCGACAGCGTCGTTACGGTCGTTCGCGAATTGCTGGATATCGGCAAGGAAACGCCGAATCTTAAAGTCAAGGCCGCCTTCATGGAAGGCGATGTGTTCACCGAAGACAAGATCGACGCCCTGAGCAAGTATCCGACTCGGGACGAGGCCATCGCGCAGGCTATCGGTTGTGTCCTGTCTGCCGGGGCCAACCTCGCCGGGTGCCTCATTGCTCCCGGAGGGGATATCGCAGGTATCCTCAAAGGTATCGAGGAAAAAGCATCTGACGATGCCGATACCGATGCCCCCCCGGCCGAAGAAGCCGCCGAGGAACCTGTGGCCGCTGAATAAGGCTGCACGAGCGGGCCAGGCTAAACGCCCGCGACAGATAAATAGAGAACAAGCGGTGCCGATGCTCGGCTGCGGATTGGGTCCCGAGTGGGCTTAAATGAAAACCAAAGGGGTTTTCGCCTATCAGGCCGGTGACAATGTGCCCGCGATGCTAGAATAAGGTGTAATGATAATGTCAGAAGAAGCCACTGAAGCCACTGAAGACACTGAAGCGACGCAGGAAGCTACCGAAGTTAAGGAATTCTCGGCTGAGACCAAGACCCTGGGCGATCAGATCGCCGAACTGACTCTCAAGCAGGCTGTCGAATTGAAGGATTACCTCAAGGCCGAGTATGGCATCGAGCCGGCCGCCGGTGGTGCCGTTATGATGGCTGCGGGTCCCGCTGCCGAGGCCGAGGAAGCCGAAGAGCAGACCGCCTTCGACGTGATTCTCAAGAGCTTCGGCGACAACAAGATCAGCGTGATCAAGGTTGTTCGCTCCTTGACGAGCCTGGGTCTCAAGGAAGCCAAGGACCTGGTCGAAGGTGCTCCCAAGGCAGTCAAGGAAGGCGTTTCCAAGGAAGACGCCGAAGCCGCCCAGAAGCAGTTGGAAGAGGCTGGCGCGACTGTCGAGGTGAAGTAAGCTCGAACTTGAAACTGGTTTGAGCAAGCGATTTCACGATTTGATAGAAGACTTTCGGCGTTGGGCCGGGAAACAGTGGGAGTCTGTCCACCTTTCCGGCCCGACGCCGGAACTATTGAATCGCCGAGGTGGTATTGTGTATACTAAACGGTTTGGCCATGGGGCCGATCCGACAGGGCAGTCGGCGGTGTCCAATTATGGCCAAAGGACACAGAGAGATGTCGATGGACATCGAGATTCGAAGGCCGTCGGCAAACGCTAATCAATGCTCACGCTAAGAGGAAACTCCTATGCTGCGAATGGATAAGGTGCGGAACTTTTCGAAGGTCGGCGACGCCGCCCCGATCCCGAACCTCATCGATATTCAGTTGGCCGGCTACAGTCGGTTCCTTCAGGCAGAGCCCGATTTGGACGGGCGCAAGTCGGAAGGTCTCGAGGGCCTGCTGAGGGAGATATTCCCGATCATCAGCTATGACCAGCAGATGACCTTGGAGTATGTCTCCTACGAACTAGGCGAACCCCGATACGCCCCTCAGGAGTGCCGAGACCTTCGTCTGACTTACGGCATGCCGTTCCGCATCCGCTGCCGGCTGAGCCGTAAGGACCAGAAGGAGGTGCTCGAGGAGAGCATCTACGTCGGCGAGGTGCCGATAATGATCGGCGGCGGCGAGTTTATCATCAACGGTGCCGAACGAGTCATCGTCAGCCAGCTTCACCGCTCGCCAGGCGTGGACTTCACCGTCGAGATGCAGGAGTCGGACAGGCCCCTCCACGGTGCGAGAGTCATCCCCGAACGCGGCAGTTGGATCGAGATGGCGGTGACAAAAAAAGATGCGCTGACCATCCGCATCGACCAGTCCAGCAAGATCCCCGCGACCATGTTCATGCGGTCGATGGACGCCAAGTACGACTCCGACGCCGATATCATTCGGGAGTTCTACAAGACCAAGACGCTGGCGGTCGAGAAACTCCGAGTGCAGATGTATGTAGTCGAAGCCTTCGTTGATCCCGACTCCGGCGAGGAGATTCTCCCGGCCGGCGGTCAGATCGGCGAGGCCCTGACGAAGATTGTCAGTTCACCGACCAAGAAGCTCGAGGTCATCGAAAAGGTCACCGACCCGCTGATCCTCAATACGTTGATGGAGGATGCCTCGGAGAGTCACGAGAATGCGTTGCTTCGCATTTACATGCGTCTTCGTCCGGGCAACCCGCCTCAATTGGACAAGGCCAAGACGCTCTTCACCGAGAAGTTCTACGACGAAAATCGCTATCGACTCGGCAAGGTGGGGCGGTTCCGCATCAACCGCAAGTTCCATCAGAAGATCGACGAGTCCGAGATGGCCCTCCGCCCGGAGGACTTCGTCAACACGCTGAAATACATCCTGAATCTTCGCGGCGGCGACGGCGTGGTGGACGATATCGACCACCTTGGCAACCGGCGGCTCCGCACGATCGACGAGCTTGCCACCGACGAGCTTCGAAAGGGTTTCCTCAAGCTCCGCCGCACCGTCCAGGAGCGTATGAGCATCAAGAACCCCGACGAGCTGACCAAGATCGCCGAACTGGTGAACTCCAAGAGCATCTCGTCGAGCATCGACTACTTCTTCGGTCGTGGCGAGTTAAGCCAGGTTGTCGATACGCAGAACCCGCTGAGCCAGCTCACGCACGAGCGGCGGCTCTCGGCCCTTGGGCCGGGCGGGTTGAACCGAAAGCGAGCGGGCTTCGAGGTCCGCGATGTGCATATCAGCCACTATGGTCGAATCTGCCCGATCGAGACGCCGGAAGGCAACAACATCGGCCTGATCAGTTCGCTGGGCATTTATTCCGGCGTGGATGAGTACGGGTTCCTGACCACGGCCTACCGTAAGGTGCGTAACGGTGAGGTGACCAACCAAATCGCCCGCCTGCGGGCCGACGAGGAGATGGAAGCCGTCTTGGCCCCGCCTGACGCAATGGTCATTGAGGAAGGCAAGAAGCCGCGTCTTCCCAAGCACCAGGTTCTCGCTCGAGATAAGGGCGACTTGAGTCTGGTCGATGGCGTCGATGTCGAATACCTTGACATCTCGCCGAAGCAGACAGTTGGCGTGTCCGCGGCGCTGATTCCGTTCCTGGAACACGATGATGCCAACCGCGCTTTGATGGGATCGAACATGCAGCGTCAGGCCGTGCCGCTTATCCGCACGGAGGCTCCGGTCGTCGCTACGGGCATGGAATGGTCGGTGGTAGCGAACTCCGGGATGGTCGTCAAGGCCCGCAAGGCCGGGACGGTCACGTATGTTGATGGCCAGCGCGTGGTGATCGACAACGCCGACGAGTACGAGCTTCGCAAGTTCTGCAAGCTCAACGAACGCACGTGTCTCAACCAGAAGCCCATCGTCGTCGAGGGTCAGCGCGTCAAGGACGGGGAGATTATCGCGGACGGCTCGGGCAGCTATCATGGCGAACTGGCGTTGGGACGTAACATTCTCGTCGCCTTCATGCCTTTCGATGGCTACAACTTCGAGGACGCGATTGTAATCAGCCAAGAACTGGTCAAGGAAGACGCCTTCACCAGCATTCACCTCGAGGAATACGAGGTCGAGATTCGCGAGACGAAGCTCGGCCGCGAGGAGTTCACCCGCGACATTCCCAACGTTTCGGAAAAGGCCCTCCGCGACCTCGACGTTAACGGTGTGGTTCGCATCGGCACGCGGGTCGAGCCGGGCGATATTCTGGCGGGCAAGGTCTCGCCGAAGTCCAAGAGCGAACTGTCCCCCGAGGAAAAGCTTCTCCACGCGATTTTTGGCCGGGCCGGCGAGGATGTTAAGAACGACAGCCTCGAGTTGCCCGCCGGAGAGGAAGGCGTGGTGGTCGACACCCACCGCTTCAGCCGCCGGATGCACATGTCCGACGACCAGAAGAAAGAACTCGCTAGCGAGATGAAGGCCTTCGAGAAGCAGATGAACGCTCGGATGGTGAAGGTCTTCCGCCTGATGGCTGATGAAATTGGCGAGGTCCTCGGCACGCCGATGGTCGACCCGTCGACCCGGCAGAAGGTAGGCCAGAGCGATATCGACGAGGTTATCCTCGAACAGATCGCGAACTTCAACGTCAAGTGGATCAAAACATCCAAACAGGCTTCAAAGAAGCAGGCTGTCTCCAGCTACGAACGTTACTGGCCTCGGATTGTCGAGATTCAGAAGGAAACCAAACGCAAACTCGAGCACATGAAGCGAGGCGATGAGCTTCCCAGCGGCGTGCTCGAGATGGTCAAGGTCCGCGTGGCGACCAAGCGTACGCTTGGTGTGGGCGACAAGATGGCAGGCCGGCACGGCAACAAAGGTGTCATCGCCCGAATCGTGCCCCGCGAAGACATGCCGTATATGGAAGATGGTACGCCGGTGGGTATCGTACTCAACCCGCTGGGCGTGCCCGGGCGAATGAACCTTGGCCAGATTCTTGAGACCCACCTCGGATGGGCTGCGGCGATTCTGGGCTTCCAGGCGGTCACACCGGTATTCGACGGGGCGAGCGAGGGCGAGATCATGTCCTGCCTTCGCGAGGCCAACGAACACGTCCGTGAGCGTCGCGAGGACATCAGTGTCGTTCAGAACGCCGGAGAAACCCGAGAGTTGCTGGCCGAGATGCCCGAGGACGGCAAGCTTCACCTGCACGACGGTCGGACGGGCGAGCCGTTCGAGCAGAAGACAACCGTCGGCTATATCTACATGAACAAGCTGCACCACCTGGTCGACGAGAAGATTCACGCCCGTGCGACGGGGCCGTACTCACTGATCACGCAGCAGCCTCTCGGCGGCAAGGCCCGCAGCGGTGGCCAGCGGTTCGGCGAGATGGAAGTCTGGGGCCTCGAAGCCTATGGTGCCAGCTATACCCTTCAGGAACTGCTGACGGTCAAGAGTGACGATGTTGAGGGTCGGACCAAGATTTATGAATCCATGGTCAAGGGCTCGAACAGTCTCGAAGCCGGAACGCCTGTGAGTTTCGACGTTCTATGCAATGAACTGCGTGGCCTGGGCCTGAACATCCAACTGGAAAAGAAGCGGCTGATCTGAGGCCGGGAGCTACCGGGCGCCGAAAGCGGCGCGAAGTGTTGCTCGAAACGGAATCGGAGCGATAAGCAATGGCTGAAAGTGTATACGATCGGATCAACGACTACGGCTCGGTGAAGGTTCAGCTCGCTTCTCCCAACGACATACGCAGTTGGTCGTTTGGCGAGGTGAAGAAGCCCGAGACGATCAACTACCGCACGTATCGTCCGGAAAAGGACGGGCTGTTTTGCGAGCGGATATTTGGCCCGGAGCGCGACTGGGAATGCGCTTGTGGCAAGTACAAGGGCACCAAGCACAAGGGCATCATCTGCGACCGCTGCGGCGTGAAGGTTACGCATAGCCGCGTCCGGCGCAAACGAATGGGCCACATCAACCTAGCCGCGCCCGTTGTGCATATATGGTTCTTCAAGGCCCTGCCAAGCCGGCTCGGAACGCTGCTGAGCATGAAGACCGCCGACCTGGAGAAGGTGATCCTCTTCCAGGACTATGCGGTGACCGATCCGGGCCAGACTCCGCTGAAGGACAAGCAGATCCTGAGCGAGGACGAGTATCGTTCCGCCGTCGATAAGTACGGCAACGACTTCAAAGCGTCGATGGGCGCCGATGCTGTCCGGGCGCTGCTGGAGAAACTGGACCTTGTCGCCGAGGCTGCCGAACTCCGCGAAGGACTCAAGAAGACAAGCTCCAAGCAGAAAATCAAGGATCTGACGAAGCGGCTTAAGCTTGTCGAGAATATTCGGACCTCCGGCAATCGTCCTGAGTGGATGGTTATGGACGTTATTCCGGTGATTCCGCCGGATCTTCGCCCGCTGGTTCTGCTGGAAAGTGGCAACTTCGCCACGAGCGACCTCAACGATCTGTACCGCCGCATTATCAACCGCAACAACAGGCTCAAGAAGCTGATGGACCTCAATGCACCCGAGGTCATTATTCGCAACGAGAAGCGAATGCTTCAGCAGGCAGTCGACGCGCTGTTCGACAACGCCCGCTGTCGCCGACCCGTCCAGGGTACGGCGAATCGCCCGCTCAAGAGCCTCACGGATATGATCAAGGGTAAGCAGGGCCGGTTCCGCGAGAACCTGCTCGGCAAGCGTGTAGACTACTCTGCCCGTTCGGTCATTGTCGTCGGTCCAGATCTCAAGCTCCACCAGTGCGGCCTGCCCAAGAAGATTGCCCTGGAGTTGTTCCAGCCATTCATCATCCGCAATCTCAAGGATCGCGGCCTGGCCGACACTATCAAGTCCGCCAAGCGAATGCTCGAACGGCGAGACCGGGAGATATGGGATGTGCTGGAAGAGGTCATCTACCAGCACCCTGTGATGCTGAACCGTGCCCCCACGCTTCACCGCATGGGTATTCAGGCCTTCGAGCCGGTGCTGGTCGAGGGCAACGCTATCAAGCTCCATCCGCTGGCCTGCAAGGGCTTCAACGCGGACTTCGATGGCGACCAGATGGCCGTGCACCTTCCGCTGTCGGTCGAGGCCCAGACCGAGTCGCACGTGCTGATGCTGGCGACGAACAATATTTTCTCGCCAGCCAGCGGCTCGCCGATTATGTCGCCGAGCCAGGACATTGTCCTTGGCGTGTACTACCTTACCAGCGGCAACGGCAGCGAGTACGTCAAGCCTCAGGTGCGACTGGTTAAGTACACCGACGGCGAGAAATACCCGGTATTCAGCAAGCCCGAGCAGGCTATGACCGCTTACGAATTGGGCTTGATCGGTTGTCATGCCAAGATCGTCCTGCGCGTGCCGAAAAATCAATTGATTATCGAGGCTGACGGTCCACGCAACGCCGAGAATGGCCGTCTCATCACCACGGCCGGGCGTTGCGTTTTCAACGACATCCTGTCCGAAGGCATGGCGTTCTACAACTACGCGCTCGGTTCCAAGGGTTCGGGTCGCGTTATCAGCGATTGCTATCGGAACCTTGGCAAGGGCGCGACGCTCGAGTTGCTCGACAACCTCAAGGAACTTGGCTTCAAGTATTCGACGCTGGCGGGTTTGTCTTTCGGCATTACCGACGCGAAGATCCCGCCGACCAAGCCTGAGATTCTCGATAAGGCCCAGGAGCGGGTCGACCAGATCGAGAAAGATTTCCGCGCCGATGCCATCACCGAGGGCGAGCGTTACAATCAGATCGTCGATGTGTGGGTCCACACCCGCGAGGAACTCACCAAGGCGCTGCTTTACTCGTTGGAACGGGACTCCCGTGACGATGACGTGAACTACCTCAACCCGGTCTGGCTGATGCTCGATTCCGGTGCCCGAGGCAATATCGACCAGATCCGCCAACTCGCCGGCATGCGTGGTTTGATGTCCAAGCCGTCCGGCGAGATTATCGAGACGCCGATCAAGGCGAACTTCCGCGAGGGTCTTACGGTTCTCGAGTACTTCTCCTCCACCCACGGTGCTCGCAAGGGTCTGGCTGACACCGCCCTCAAGACGGCGGACTCGGGATATCTCACACGTAAACTCGCCGATGTGGCCCAGAACGTCATCACCAACGAACTGGACTGCGGCACGCTCCAGGGCGTTACGAAGTCCGTTACGTATAAGGGCGAGCAGATCGACGTTCCGTTGCGTGATGTTATCGTAGGCCGGGTCGCACGCGAGAATATCGTCAACCCCGTAACCGACGAGACGATCGTCAAGGAAAACCAGATCATCACCTACGAGATGGCCCTGAAGATCGAGGACCTCGGTCTCGAGACCATCCGCGTTCGCAGCCCGCTGACCTGCGAGAGCCCGCTGGGCATCTGCGCTAAGTGCTACGGGCGTGACATGTCCACGGGTAAGCTCGTTGAAGAAGGCATGGCGGTCGGGATCATCGCCGCCCAGTCGATCGGCGAGCCTGGCACGCAGCTTACCATGCGTACGTTCCACACCGGTGGTGTCGCGACCCGAGCGGTTGTCGAGTCCGAGATGCTCGCCAGTGTCGGCGGAACGATCAAGTACCGCGAACTCAATGCAGTGGTCGAGCCGGATGATTTCGTCGGAAGTGAAGGGCATTCTGGGTCTGGCCGCAAGAGTTCCCGTGTGAAGGCAACGATTACAAAGCCAGATGGGGAACAGGTGACACAACCCCGTAAGGCTGGCTTTATCGCCCTTAAGCGAAACGGTGAGATCGCCATCCTGGACGAAAAGAACCGCGAACTCGATAAGTTCAAGGTTGCCTACGGAACGCATATTCTGGTCAAGGACGGACAGAAGGTTCGGGCTGGCCAGAGGCTTACCTACTGGGATCCGCACCGTATCCCGATTCTTGCCGAAGCGACGGGTCTTGTCCGCTTCCAAGACATCGAGGAAGGTGAGACCGTCCGCGTCGAGGTCGACGCCAGGCGCACCGGCGGCGGGCCAAGACTCGTGGTCGTCGAACACAAGGGTGAAAAGCACCCGCGAATTGTCATAGAAGACAAGGCCGGCAAGATTCTCGACTTCCACTACCTGCCCGCCAAGGCCCGTATCGAGGTTGAAGAGGGCGATTCTGTCGAGGCCGGGCAGTTGTTGGCCCGCCAGCCGCGAGAGATGTCTGGAACGCAGGACATCACGGGTGGCTTGCCACGAGTCACGGAAATCTTTGAGGCCCGGCGCCCGAAGGATCCCGCGGCCATGGCAGAGATTTCCGGCCGGGTCGAGTTGCGTACTGACAAGCGTCGCGGCAAGATGACCGTTGTTGTCCGTAGCGAGTCGGGTATGGAGCGCGAGCACCACGTTCCGCACGACCAGCACCTGCTGGTTCACACGGGCGACTACGTTGAGGCGGGCGACCGGCTGACCGAAGGCCCGCTGGTTCCGCACAATATCCTTGCGATTCGCGGCGAGGAGGCCCTTCAGCAGTACCTGCTGGCAGAGATCCAGTCGGTCTACCGCGGCCAGGGCCAGAACATCAACGACAAGCACATGGAGATCATTCTCAATCAGATGCTTCGCAAGGTGCGTATCGAGTCTGTTGGAGATACTGATCTTCTTCCTGGAGAAGTTGTTGACAAATTCCGTTTTCGCGGTGAGAATACTCGACTTGCCAAATCGATGAAGATAATCGATTCAGGCGACACGTCCTTCATGAAGGGGGACGTGGTCCTGCGAGATAAGATCGAGCAGGCTAATATGGAAGCCGAGGCTCTTGGCGGCACGCCGGCCAAGACACGTCGGCCAAAGCCGGCGACGGCAAAGACGCTGCTGCTTGGAATCACCAAGGCGTCGTTGCAGTCCGAGAGTTTCCTGTCGGCGGCGAGTTTCCAGGAAAGCACGAAGGTGTTTACCGAGGCATCGCTGGCTGGCAAGGTCGATGAACTTCGTGGTCTGAAGGAAAACGTGATCCTTGGTCATCTGATTCCTGCTGGCACGAGCTTCAAGCCGTACGTTGAGATGAAGATCAAGCGGCATGTTGAGTTCGAGGATTTGCTGGCGCCTGAACGGGAAGAAATGACCGAGGCCCAGATTACTCAGGCAGTCCAGCAGGCCCTGACCGGCCAGAAGGGCTGAAAACGAACAGTTACAGGGTTCCTCACGAGAGGATTGGACATATCCCGGCGAGTCCAGCAAAGGGCAGTCGGAGAGAAAACGAGGTTGCAAACGGATGCCTACGATTAATCAATTGGTCCGCAAGCCGCGCGTCATTCAGAAGGCCAAGAAGAAGAACGTCGCCCTTGAGAATTGCCCGCAGAAGCGAGGGGTCTGTCTTCTGGTAAAGACCGTCACGCCGAAGAAGCCTAACTCGGCCCTCCGCAAGGTGGCCAGGGTTCGGCTGAGCAATGGCAAGGAAGTGACCGCGTATATTCCGGGCATAGATCACAACCTTCAGGAACACAGCATCGTGCTGATCCGCGGAGGCAGGGTCCGCGACCTTCCTGGCGTGCGTTACCATATCGTTCGTGGCACGCTGGACTCCCTCGGAGTCGATGCCCGGCGGCAGGGCCGCAGCAAGTACGGAGCCAAGAGGCCCAAGTAAGAGCGACGCTAATCTTAACGGCTAGCATCGTAGAACCCAGAACCGAGCAATAGCGGAATAGTCCAATGGCATTCAAGAGATTTACATCTTCGGCGACCACGCTTCAGCCGGACCCCAAGTATAAAAGCAAGTTGGTCAGCAAGTTCATCAACTGCATAATGTTGGATGGCAAGAAGTGGGCCAGCCAGCGAATCTTCTATGATGCGATGGATATCATCGCCAAGAAGGTTAAGGACGAGCCGCCCGTCGAGGTCTTCAAGAAGGCCATCGAGAATGCTAAACCTCTCATCGAGGTCCGGTCCAAGCGAGTCGGTGGTGCAACTTACCAGGTGCCGATGCAGGTCAATAGCAAACGGCAACTTTCGCTTGCTATTCGTTGGCTCCGCGATGCGATCCGGTCAGGCAAGGGTCAGCCGATGGCGACTCGCCTGGCAAACGAACTTCTTGCCGCTTATCGCGGTGAGGGCTCTGCCATGACGGTACGGGAAAATATACACCGTATGGCCGAGGCGAATAAGGCGTTTGCGCACTTCGCCTGGTAAGACGTGGCGAACGGGTAATCGCAGCAGTTTTAGTAGTATAAGTGTTACAACTTGGCGGCCGATTCCTGCTGGCCGCAAAAGGGATTTGACTGAATCGTTCGCGGAAGCAGATGGCGGTCGTGGCATTGTGGCCTCGATAGCCCAGGGCGGACGACCTCGGTGGCAGACTTTTCCGCCGGGGCTCAGAGAAGGCTGGGCAGATGTTGCGTTTCACACACGCAAAGTTTCTCAGCCGCATGAGATAAGGCAACCTGGCTGATCTGCAAAGAGCTCGCGCCGGCTCGGAAATACGCCGGAAGCGACCCAAAGATCGGTAACCGCTGAGGCCTCTCGGCGGCGTGAATGTTGTCCCCGAACTCAAACGGAATTGCCGTGCGCACAGCCCGTGTGGGCGATGCGTCTCATCTGCGGTCGGCTTTTCGCCGACAGCGAAATGCTTTTTGATTCTTGCGCTTAATATGGCACCCGGCTTGGACAAAATCCGGAACATCGGCATCATGGCCCACATCGATGCCGGTAAGACCACCGTTACTGAGCGAATGCTGCACTTCGCCGGCCGAACGCATAAGATCGGCGAAGTCCATCATGGAACGGCGGTCATGGACTATCTTGCCGAAGAGCAGGAGCGCGGAATCACCATCACCTCGGCCGCGACGACTTTTCACTGGGCAAAGCACACCGTCAACCTCATCGACACGCCTGGGCACGTGGACTTCACCGTCGAGGTCGAGCGGAGCCTTCGGGTGCTTGACGGGGCGGTGGCGGTTTTCTGCGGGGTTGGTGGCGTCGAGGCCCAGACCGAGACGGTCTGGCATCAGGCGGATAACTACGGCGTGCCGAGGCTGTGTTTCGTCAACAAGATGGATCGGATCGGCGCGGACTTTGATATCGTCGTTCGCAAGATACGCGATCGTTTGGCGGCAAACCCCATCGTGATGCAAATTCCAATGGGTGCCGGAGATGACTTCGTCGGACAGATCGACCTTCTCAAGCGCAAGGCATATTTCTACGATCCGGACGAAATCGCCACGAAACTTCGCGTCGGGCCGATCCCGGCCGAGTACGAAGATGAGGCGGAACTCCGCCGCCACGAGTTGATCGAGAAGGCCGTCGAGTACGATGACGACCTGATGGCGAAGTTTATAGATGACGAGCCCATCGAGGTCGACGAGGTCTTGCGAGCTTTGCGGATCGGCACGATTGCCAGCAAGTGCCAGCCGGTTTTCTGCGGCACGGCGCTGCGTCACATGGGCATAAGGCCTCTGTTGGATGCGGTGGTGCGTCTGCTTCCCAGCCCGCTGGACGTCCCGCCTGTCGAGGGCCACGAGTCGCTGAATAGCGAGAAGATCATCCGCCGCCACGCGGACCCGGACGAGCCGTTCTCTGCCCTGGTGTTCAAGATTGCCTCGGACCAGCATGGCGGGCTCAGTTTCATCCGCGTCTATAGCGGAACGCTCTTGCCCGGCACGCGGGTTCTCAACAGCACGCAGAACGCAAAAGAGAACATCACGCGATTGTGGGAGATGCACGCCAAGCAGCGAATCCGGCGCGACGAGGCCAGGCCGGGCGACATCCTGGCCGTGGTGGGTCTCAAGCACGCGCTGACGGGCGACACTCTGTGCGACAGCCGGCACCCGGTTGTGCTGGAACGTTTGGAGTTTCCCGAGCCGGTCATCACCATGTCCATCGAGCCGCGCACCAACGCGGAAAAGCAGCGAATGGTCGAGGCGCTCAATACTTTGCGGCGCGAGGACCCCACGTTTTTATACAATTATATTCCCGAGACGGGCCAGACCACCATTAGTGGCATGGGTGAACTTCACCTGGAGATTATTCACCATAAGCTAACGCGGGACTTGGGTTTGGATGTTCGCGTCGGCAAGCCTTCGGTAGCCTACAAGGAAACCGTTCTTGGCGGAGCCGAGACTGAGGGCCGATTTATCCGACAGACGGGCGGGCACGGGCAGTTTGCCGTTGTAAAACTTCGTCTGGAGTCGTACACTCCGCCTGCCGGGGGCGAACCGGTCGTCTTTGAGGACCAGACCACCGGCGGGGTGATCCCAAAGGAGTTCGTCGCGGCCGTGCGCGAGGGCGTGCATGATGCGGCGACTTCGGGTCCGCTGGCGGGCTACCCGATGTTGAATATTCGCGTGACGCTGCTGGACGGCGAAACCCACCCGGTTGACAGCTCGGCGGTTGCATTCCAGCAGGCGGCGGCGATGGCGTTTAGAACTGCCGCAGAGAAGGCCCACCCGGTCTTCCTTGAGCCGATCATGTGTTTGCAGGTGACGGTCCCGGAGGAGTTTCTCGGGGCGGTCACGGGCGATTTGAATAGTCGCCGAGCGGAAATTCGTGAGATGGAACAGCGCGGCGTCTTTCGCGTGCTCTTCGCGGACGCTCCGCTGGCGGAAATGTTCGGTTATTCGACCAAGTTGCGGTCTTTAACGCAGGGCCGTGGCACCAGCACGATGGAGCCGCAGGCGTACGCGGCCGTGCCGGCGCAGGTCGCCGAGAGCATTTTAAAGTATTATTGATGGGCGTTTTTGCAGGACTTTTGGGAAAAGTTAAGAAAATATTGGTCAGAGGATTGACAGCCTCATAAAAATCCGTATGTTAAAGCGACTCGGCGCAACCGAGTGACGTTAGCGTAATTACCGGAACCCGACTGGAGAGTGTCTCCATGGTGCAGGACAAGATAAGAATCAGAATGGAAGCCTACGATCATCGGGCTCTCGATTCCTCGGCGAAGGAGATTGTTGACCACGCCGAGCGGACCGGAGCTCGCGTTCGTGGACCGATCCCGCTTCCCACACGGATCGAGCGATATACGGTTCTTCGAAGCCCGTTTGTTTACAAGAAGTCCCGCGAGCAGTTTGAGATGCGGACGCACAAACGGATCATTGACATCTACGAGCCGACCGTTCGTACGATCGAGGCGTTGAACCGCCTGATCGTCCCGGCTGGCGTGTTCATTAAGATCAAGGCCTAGGGTGTGATTATGCAGCCTACTATTCTGGGCAAGAAAATCGGGATGACGCAGGTCTACGACGACAACGGGAAATTGCACCCCGTGACGGTCGTACAGGCCGGCCCATGCAGCGTCCTTCAGGTCAAGAACGCCGAGACCGATGGTTACGAAGCCGTGCAGATCGGCTTTGGCGACGTCAAGCCCCACCGAGCGGCCAAGCCGCAGATCGGGCATGCCGCGAAGGCACAGTGCGGCCCGAAGAAGTTCGTTCGGGAGGTCCGCCTGACCGAAGCTGCTGACGGCGTCGAGCCGGGGCAGGAAATCACGGTCGAGGCCTTCGACGGCGTGGCTTTCGTGGACGTGACGGGCATGACCAAGGGCTTTGGCTTCCAGGGCGGCATGAAGCGTTACGGCTTTAAGGGCCAGTTGGCTTCGCACGGTGTGGAACGCAAGCACCGCAGCCCCGGATCGATTTCGTCTCACGGCACCAACCTCGGTACCGGCCCGAAGCCCAAAAAGGGCAAGCGTATGGCCGGGCACATGGGCGCGGTAAGCCGGACCACCCGCAATCACCGCCTCATTGGCGTTGACAAGGAAAACAGTCTTCTGTTGATCAAGGGCTCGGTGCCCGGAGCAAACGGCGGGTTCGTTTACATTCGCAAGAGCAAGACGGCCAAGGCCGGCGCATAGCCCACGGGATGGCAACCATGTTGGAAGTTCCAGTATACGACATTCAGGGCAAGCAGGTAGACACGCTTGAAGTCGATGAAAATGACTTCGGCGGCTATGTCAACGAGGACCTGCTCAAGCAAGCTGTTGTGGCCTACCATGCCAACAAGCGGCAGGGCTCGGCATCTACGCTTACCCGAGGTATGGTCTCCGGCACGACCGCCAAGGCCTTCAAGCAGAAGGGTACCGGCCGAGCCAGGCGAGGCGACATGAAGACGCCTATTCTTCGTGGCGGCGGAAACGCTTTCGCCAAGAGTCCGCGTGATTTCCGCAAGAAAATGCCCCGCAAGATGAGGCAGAAGGCTCTTCAGTCGGCCATCCTTGCTAAGATGCTCGGGCAGGATCTTATAGTGCTTCAGGGCCTGTCGATCACCGAACCCAAGACCAAGGCTCTGGTTGGCATTCTCAAGAACCTCAAGGTCAACCGCAAATGCCTGCTGGCCCTGGCCGACCGCGACTCGAACGTTCACCTTAGCTCGCGTAACATCGCGGACCTCACGGTGCGTACTGCTGGGGAACTCAACGCGTTTGACGTAGCGACCCGCCAGAAGATGATCGTCACCAGCGAGGCTATGACAGCCCTATGCGGCAAGGAGGCTGAGTGATGAAGAAAGACAACACCTACAGCATTATTATCAAGCCGCTGGTGACCGAGAAGGGCACGCACCAGTCGCAGGCTTTAAACGCATACTCGTTCGAGGTGGCGACTTGGGCCAACAAGACCCAGATTAAGCAGGCCGTCGAGAACATCTACGACGTAAAGGTCCTCGGGGTACGGACGTCAACTCGTCACGGTAAGCCCCGTCGGACACGTATTAACAGCATGAGTGCGACCAAGCACTGGAAAAAGGCAGTGGTGGTTCTTCACGACGACTACCATATCGACCTGTTCTAGCCAACCGCGGGATAAGCAAGATGGCAATTAAGACATACAAGCGGACATCTGCGGGCCGGCGAAACAGCTCGGTCAATACGCACGAAGAAGTCACCGCGAAAAAGCCGGAGAAGTCGCTGCTGCGTCCGCTCAAGAAGCACGGCGGGCGAAACTTCAGCGGCAAGATCACCTGCCGACACAAGGGCGGTGGCAACAAGAGGCACTATCGCCTTATCGACTTCAAACGCAACAAAGACGACCAGGCTGCCGAGGTCATGACGATCGAGTACGACCCGAATCGCACGTGCCATATAGCGTTGGTGCAGTACGAAGATGGCGAGAAGCGATACATGCTCGCGCCTCAGGGTCTGGAGGTCGGCACGAAGGTTTCTTCCGGCGACGAAGGCGTCGAGCCGCGAGTGGGCAACTGTATGCCGCTTTCGAAGATTCCGTCGGGCATGGAAGTCCACAATATCGAGATGATGCCCGGTCAGGGCGGCAAGATGGTACGCACGGCTGGAGCATCAGCTCGTTTGGCGGCGAAGGATAGTGGGATGGCCCACCTGATTTTGCCTTCGGGCGAGACTCGTATGGTTAATGCAAAGTGCCGCGCGACGATAGGGCGGGTAGGCAACTCGCTGCATCAGGGCGTTCGCATCGGCAAGGCTGGACGAAAGCGTCACATGGGCATCAGGCCGACGGTCCGAGGTTCGGCGATGAACCCGGTCGCCCACCCGATGGGTGGTGGCGAAGGACGACGTAGTGGCGGGCGTCACCCCACGAGCCCGACCGGCAAGCTGTCCAAGGGCGGCAAGACGCGTGCGCGTCGCAAGGCATCGAATAAGCTTATATTGCGGCGCCGCAAAAATGGTCGCGGGCGGCAACTGGTTCTGTAAGGCAGGAGCGAGCAAGCAATGACTCGTAGCGCAAAAAAAGGTCCGTTCGTAAACGAGAAGCTCTACAGGAAGGTTCAACTGGCCGAGCAGCTTGGCCGGCGCGAGCCGATTAAGACCTGGGCGAGAGCTTGCACGATCGTGCCGGAATTTATCGGGTGCAACTTTATGGTGCACAACGGCAAGGTTTTCCACAAGGTTTTCGTCACCGAGGACATGGTGGGGCACAAGCTGGGCGAGTTCAGCCCCACGCGAATGTTCCGCGGTCACAGTGGCGGTAAGCGACGCTAGGTAGGCGTCCGCCGGGCTTTTGCAAAGGACAATGGAGCAGCAGGCGATGGCTTGGATTGCAAAACATAAATACGCCCGTATCAGTGCCCGTAAAGTACGGCTGATTGCGGATTTGATTCGCGGCAGGGATGTTCAGGACGCGCTTAATATCCTGAAGTTCACGCCAAATCGTGCGGCGGTAATGGTCTCGAAGGTCCTTAACAGCGCGATTGCCAACGCCAACGAAGCGGAGGCCGATGTCGAGAGCCTTTTCGTTGACCGGGCCTTCGTGGACGAGGGTCCGACCATCAAGCGATGGCAGCCCAAAGATCGCGGCAGGGCTAACCCGATCATGAAGCGGACTAGCCACATTACCGTGGTGGTTGAACAGGAAGCCGAGTAGCCAGTCAAAAAAAGCACAGTAGCGAGGCAGTTATGGGTCAGAAAGTATCGCCAATCGGGTTTAGGACGGGAATCACACTTGGCTGGAAGAGCCGGTGGTTCGCTCCGAAGAGCAACTTCGGTGAGTTCCTCGTCGAGGACGCCAAGATCCGCAAATTTGTGGACGGCAAGCTTAACCGCCAGCCTCCATACGCGGCGGTCAGCGAGATTCAGATCGAGCGGACCCGCGAAGAGGTAAAGGTGTTCCTGAAGACGGCCCGTCCGGGCTTGGTCATCGGCCCAAAGGGAGCGGAAGTTGACAAACTTCGTGGCTACCTTGAGGACCTGACCAACCGGCGTGTTAACATAAACATCATCGAGATCAAGAACCCCGACCTTGACGCACAGTTGGTGGCTGAGGGCATCGGTGAGCAACTCAAGCGGCGGACCAGTTTCCGTCGCGCCATGAAGATGCGGCTTCAGACCACGATGCAGGCTGGTGCCCGCGGCGTGAAGATAACCGTTTCAGGCCGGCTTGGCGGGGCGGAGATGAGCCGCACCGAGACGCAGCTTACCGGTTCGATTCCTCTTCACACGCTCGATGCCGACGTGGACTACGGCTTCACACCGTGTGTAACCACATACGGCACGATCGGCGTTAAGGTTTGGATTTATCGCGGAAAGTTTGGCCAGGAGTTGCTTGCCCCCAAGCCAGACTCGCGTGGCGGACCCAGGGGCCGGCGCGGTCCAGGCCGCGGGTTCGGCGGTTCAGGTGGGCGTCGTGGCCCTGGTGGCGGTGGCAGATAGTAATAGACGATATCGGCAATAGGTAAGAGATAGATAGTAGGTGCCATTATGGCGATGATGCCCAAAAGAATTAAGCATCGCAAGCAGATGCGAGGCAAGATGCGAGGCAACGCGACTCGTGGTAACACGGTTGCCTTCGGGGACTTTGGTCTCCAGACGAAGGATGCGGGCTGGGTTACCGGGCGGCAGTTGGAGGCCGGGCGTATCGCGGCGACGCACTATCTGCACCGTGAAGGCCGAGTTTATATTCGCGTTTTCCCGGACAAGCCCATCAGTTCGAAGCCTCTGGAAACGCGGATGGGCAAGGGCAAAGGCGAGCCGGAAGCTTGGGTTGCAGTTGTCAAGCCAGGCACGGTTCTCTTTGAGATCGGTGGCGTGGACGAAGAGACGGCCAAGGGTGCCTTGCGTCGGATCGCTGCGAAGATGCCGGTTCGTGTTCGTATGGCTTACCGTCGTCACGGGATGTGAGGAACGTATCGATGAAGGTCAAAGAAATTCGCCAGTTTAGTGACGAGGAGCTTGGGACGGAACTTGCACGAGTCCGTCGGCACCTTTTCGATGTTCGTACCCAGGCTGTGACAGAGAAGTTGGAAGACCCCAGCATGCTCACGAAGGCCAAGAAGGATATCGCCATTATCCTGACGGTCATTCGGGAGCGCCAACTCGCCAGCCAGGCCAAGAGCTAACGGGACAGATTGATGGCAGAACAAGAAACCAAAACTAGCGATAAGAAGCAGATTAAGACAGGTTGCGTTGCGTCGGTCAAGGGCGACAAGACGATCCGGGTCTTGATCAGCAAGATGGTAAAGCACCGAATTTACGGTAAGTACCTTCGGAAGGCGACGAAGGTTGCCGTCCACGATCCGCAGAACGACGCGAAGGTTGGTGACACAGTGGACATCGCCACGTGCCGACGGATGAGCAAGACCAAGAGTTGGCGCTTGCTACGTATCGTCCGTCGCGGTGATTCGCCGATGGCCTCTGGCGAGAAAGAGGTATAGATCCGTGATTCAGCAAGAAACACGCATGGCAGTAGCCGACAACACGGGTGCCCGTATCGTCTACTGCATCAGGGTTCTGGGCGGTTCGACGCGACGTGGCGGTTACACGCGGCGTACGGCCTCTCTAGGTGACATTATCGTCTGCTCGGTGAAGAAGGCCCAGCCTGGCGGAGAAGTCAAGAGCGGCGACATCGTCAAGTGCGTCGTCGTACGAACGGCTCATGCGGTTCGGCGAGCTGACGGAAGTTACGTGAAGTTCGACAAGAACGCAGCCGTGCTACTTGACGCCAACAACAACCCTCGCGGGACTCGCATTTTTGGTGCGGTGGCTCGCGAGTTGCGAGAGAAGAACTTCATGAAGATAGTCTCTCTTGCGTCTGAGGTGGTGTGATTATGGCAATGCATGTGAAGAAGGGCGATACGGTGGTTGTGATCGCCGGCGACGATAAGGGCAAGACCGGCGAGATTATTCGCGTTGATGGAGCCAAGGGCAAGGTACTTGTCCAAGGAATCAACCGCGTTTACCGGCACCTTCGTCCGAGCCGACAGCATCCTCAGGGCGGTCGGATCCAGAAGGAGATGCCGATAGACATCTCGAATGTTCTGCCCGTGGATCCAAAGACGAATCAGCCGACGCGGGTTGGTTTCCGCATGAGTTCGGACGGCGCCAAGCAGCGCTACGCCAAGAAGAGCGGCGAAACGCTCGGGACTGTCAGGAAGACAAGAAATTAAGGTGCAGTCAATGTCGGCACGCCTGCAGGAAAAATACAAGACAGAGATATCGGCGGCCTTGGTGTCGCGGTTTGGTTACACGAACCCGACGTCTGTGCCGAAACTAGGCAAGATTGTCATTTCGATGGGCATCGGTGATGCTCACACGAACAAGGCACGCCTAGAGATGGCCTTCAAGCAGTTGACGCAGATCGCTGGCCAAAAGCCGGTGATCACCAAGGCTCGTAAGTCCATCAGTAACTTCAAGCTTCGCGAGGACTACCCCGTCGGGGTGAAAGTAACGCTTCGCGGCACGCGGATGTGGGAGTTTCTGGACCGGCTGATCAGCCTGGCCATTCCGCGGGTGAAGGACTTCCGCGGATTGAACCCGGCGGGTTTCGATGGACGTGGTAACTACAACATGGGCTTGGTCGAGCAGAGTGTGTTCCCGGAAATCGATCCGGCGAGGCTGACGGCCAACCAAGGCATGAACATTGCGATGCAGACCTCAGCCGATACGGACGAAGAGGCCAGGGAACTGCTCAGTGGGCTGGGCATGCCTTTCCGCAAGAACTAACAGAAGGTGCTTCAGGTATGGCAACCAAGGCGCAAGTAGCAAAATCGATAAGAAAGCCGAAGTTCTCGACGAGAATCATCCGGCGATGCCAGCTCTGCGGTCGTCCGCGGAGTGTTTACAAGAAATTTCGCATTTGCCGTATCTGTCTCCGGACGCTGGCGAACGAAGGCAAGGTTCCAGGGATGAAGAAGGCAAGCTGGTAACTAAGGAAGCAAAGACTATGAGTCTGTCAGACCCTATCGCCGACATGTTGACCCGGATCCGCAACGCATATCGTGCGCGGCGGGAAACGGTAAATATCAGGGCGTCGAAGATCTGTGAAGGCATCGGTCAGGTGCTGAAAGCAGAAGGCTATATAAACGACTACGACCGCATCGACGATGGCAAGCAGGGAATCCTTCGGGTGAATCTGAAGTATGGCCCTCGCGGCGAGATGGTCCTGGTCGAGATTAAGAGAGTCAGCACGCCGGGCCGGCGGGTGTATAGCGGCATGGAAGGCCTGCCCCGGCCGCTGAACGGAATGGGTATCTCGATTATTTCGACGTCGTTGGGCGTCATGAGTGATCGGCAATGCCGCCAAGAGAACGTCGGCGGCGAAGTCCTCTGCATCGTCAGCTAAAGCGGAACTATCTAAATGTCACGTATCGGAAAACAACCTATTCCCATCCCTGACGGGGTGAAGGTGGTCCTGAAGGACCGGTGTATCTCTGTCGAGGGGCCGATGGGAAAGCTGCAATGGACGCATCGGCCTGAGATTGACGTGCAGCTCGACGAGAGCGGCAAGATTATTCTGGTCACCCGGGAGGCAGATGACCGTCTCCGCCGGAGCCTTCATGGTCTGACTCGCAGCCTGATCGCCAACATGGTTACTGGCTGCAAGACGGGTTTCGTAAAGGCCATGGAGATCTACGGCGTGGGCTACGGCGTCCAATGCCAGGGCGGCAAGATCAGCCTGACTGTCGGCAAGAGCCACCCGGAAGTCCTGGACGTGGTTGATGGGCTGACGGTCGAGATCCAGACGCCCCAGGCCCGCGGCGATTCGGAACCGGCAAGGTTCACTATTAAGGGGGCCGACAAGCAGGCTGTTGGCGAATTGGCGGCCCGTGTTCGTAAATGTCGCCCGCCGGAGCCCTACAAAGGCAAGGGAGTGCGGTATGCGGGCGAGCGCATCCGTCGCAAGGCCGGCAAGGCCTTTGCCGGAGCCGGTGGCGGTTGACCTCAAGCACGCCTTGTGGCGGTTTAGCAGGATCCAAGATTATGAAGCTAAGTGTCAAAAAACAGGTTCAGAGGCTGCGGCGTAAGAAACACGTTCGCAAGAAGGTTTCCGGTACGCCCGACAGGCCCCGGCTGACCGTCTTCCGCAGCCAGAAGAACATTTATGCCCAGATAGTGGACGATATGGCCGGGCGAACCCTCGTGGCCGCCTCCAGCCAGGAAAAACCCATGCGGGAGAAGCTCTCCACAGGCGGAGGCAATAAATCCGCCGCCGCGGTAGTTGGGAGTTTCCTTGCGGAAAAGGCGGTCGAAGCCGGGATCAAAAAAGTCATCTTCGACCGAAATGGCTTTCCGTTCCACGGACGCGTCAAAGAACTGGCCGAAGCCGCCCGCAAAGGTGGGCTGGAGTTTTAAACAGGAGCACGCATCGTGGCTTTTGATAACCGAGGCCGTAGAGGCCGAGAAGATTCTGCTGACGAGGGCGGACTGGAAGACAATGTCGTCCAGATCTACCGCTGCTCGAAGGTCGTCAAGGGCGGCCGACGGTTCAGCTTTGCAGCGCTTGTCGTCGTCGGCGATCGCAACGGCAACGTTGGCATCGGATACGGCAAGGCCAAGGAAGTCCCGGTCGCTGTCGAAAAAGGCATCGCCGATGCGAAGAAGAGCATGAAGCCCGTCCGGCTCAAGGGCCAGAGCATTCCGCACAAGGTTGTCGGAAGGCATGGCGCCAGTTCGGTCGTGCTTGTGCCGGCATCTGACGGCACCGGCGTTATCGCCGGCAAGAAGCTCAGGCCGTTGCTGGAACTGGCGGGCATACATAACGTATTGACCAAGGCTTACGGCTCGACTTCGGCGAAGAACCTGCTCAAGGCCGGAGTCAATGCCTTGAAGCAGCTTCGAAGCGCCGAGGAAATTGCCAGCCTCAGAGGAGTGACGCTCTCATGAAACTCGACGAGATCCTCAGCGCAGCTGGCAAGCACAAGGCTCGCAAACGCCTTGGCAGAGGCCGGGGTAGCGGGCAGGGCGCGACGTCCGGGCGTGGCAATAAGGGCTACCACTCGCGTGCTGGCAGCAACAAGTCCCTGGGCTTCGAGGGTGGGCAGAACCCGATGCTCAAGCGGATCCCCAAGCGGGGATTCAACAATGCGAACTTTCGCACCGAGTACGAGGTGATTAACCTCGCGTGCCTCGAGGAGCGGTTTGAGGACGGTGCCCGGGTTGACGCTGCGGCGCTGGTCGAGGCAAGGCTGGTCAGCGACGCAAAAGCACTCGTAAAAATACTCGGCAACGGCGAGTTGAAGAAGAAACTCACCGTGGCCGCGAATAAGTTTTCGAAGTCCGCCGCCGAAAAGATCGCACAGGCTGGTGGTTCCGTGGAATTGGTGTAGCGCGGAGTCTGATAGAGGCCGATAAGGATTCGCTAATATGGCTTTCCGCATTTTTAGAATGGTGATCACCGCAGTGTGTGTTGTTCTCGCTGCGTGGATGATAGCCCTTGAAGGTATAGGGAATATCCATGCCGGGGCTGGGTTCAGCGCTGGTGCGCTGCTCAACCCGGTGATGTATATTGTCGGTGGGTTGGCTGTCCTTGCCGCGTGCTGGTGGGGCGTATGGAGTAAGTCCGCGCTCAGGCGAGGGCTGGAAAATATTTTCGCCATCCCCGAGCTTCTGCGGAAGCTGCTGTTTACCCTGGCGCTGTTGTGCATCTATCGCATCGGGTTCCACGTTCCCTTGGCTGGACTCAACCAGGAGAAGGTGGCAAGCTTCATGACCCAGCAGTCCGAGGGTGTCTTCGGCACGGCCATTCAGTATTTCGGCCTGTTCACGGGCGGCTCGCTCCAGCAGTCCACTCTGTTTGGCTTGGGCATCATGCCCTACATCACCGCGTCGATTATTTTCCAACTCCTGGCTACCGTGGTCCCCGCGCTGGAGAAGCTCCAGAAGGAGGGTCCAGCCGGGTACAAGAAGATTCAAGAATACACCCGATATGCCACAGTCTTCTTATGTATCATCCAGGCGATAGTGTGGATGAAGATAATGATGGGCAGTGATGGTAATCCGCTGGTGTACCCTGAATACGCCGGATCGATTCTGATATACGTCATGGGCGTTGTCGGACTTACCGGCGGCACGATATTCCTGATGTGGCTTGGCGAGCAGATCGACGAGTACGGCATCGGCAACGGCATCAGCCTTATCATCCTGGCCGGCATCGTAGCCCGGCTGCCGTGGGCGATATTCAAGCTCGGTTCGACTGCGAACCTTAGCCTTTCAGCGATCGGCTCCACCAGCGAGACCGGTCCGGAAAAAATCCTGTTCCTGATCTTTGCGTTCGTGTTCGTGGTTGCGGGCGTGATCCTCATCACCCAGGGTCAGCGGCGGATACCGACGCAGCACGCCAAGCACACTCGCGGACGTCGGGTCTATGGCGGCAACCGTCAGTATTTACCGTTGCGTGTGAATCACGGCGGAGTCATGCCGATCATCTTCGCCTCTTCGCTGATGATCTTCCCCAATGCCATTGCCAAGGCCGTCAACAATTGGCTGCAGAATGACTTCAGCCGCATACTGTCGGATGCCTTCAGCCGCGATAGCTACATTTATGCCTTGATTTACATCGCAATGATCTTCTTCTTCTCATATTTCTGGACGACCGTTCAGTTCCGCCCGAAGGAGATGGCCGACCAGTTGCGTGATGCCGGTGCGTTCATTCCCGGGCTGCGTCCTGGCAAGAGGACGGCCGACTACCTGGAACGGGTAATGGAACGAATAACTTACTGTGGTGCGGGCTTCCTTGCGGTCATTGCGGTTATACCGATGTTCGTGGCGGCACAGTTGAAAATTGACTGGACCATAGCCCAGTTCCTCGGCGGCACGGGCCTGCTGATTTGCGTATCGGTGGCGCTTGACCTGGTTCAGCGGATCGAGGCCAACCTGGTGATGAGGAACTATGGCGGTTTCCTGGGCGGTTCTTCCAGGATCAAGGGGGCGTATTCATGAGCCAGCGAATAGTACTGATGGGGCCTCCGGGTGCAGGCAAAGGCACGCAGGCCAAGCGGCTGGTAGAGAAGTATGGCTTCGTACATTTGTCCAGCGGCGATATTTTCCGGGCTGAGAAGGCGAGCGGGTCGGAACTCGGCGCGAAGCTTGCCGAGTACATGAGTGCGGGCAAGCTTATACCGGACGAGGTGGTCGTGGAGATGATGGCCAAGGCTGTCACCACCGCTGACGCCAGGGGCACGGGCCTGATGCTCGATGGCTTCCCGCGGACCATTCCGCAAGCGGAGGCCCTTGACAAGCAGTTGGCCGAGGCCTGCAAGCCTCTTGACGGAGTTGTAGTGATAACCTGCAAGGACGAGCCGATCGTCTCACGCATTACTGGGCGGCGAAGTTGCCCCGAGTGCGGCCGGGTGTATCACACAGAGTATCTCAAGCCGAAGAACGAAGGTATTTGCGATGACTGTGCTGGTATTAAACTGGTGCAGCGTGCGGATGATACGGAAGATGTTGTTCGTGATCGTCTGAAGGCGTATTATGAACAGACCGAGCCGGTGATCGAGTATTATCGTAAGTCCGGGCAGGTTAAAGTGGTCGAGGTTGACGGCAACGGAACGCCCGACAGTGTTACAGGGGTTTTGGTTGAGGCCGTGAGGCGCTTGACCTAGAAGTTCGGATTCGATGATGGCGATCAGGATTAAGACGGTTGAACAGATAGAAAAGATGCGAGTTGCCGGACGGTTGGTGCATGAGGTGCTCCAGCATCTCGGCAAGATGCTGGCCCCGGGCGTAACTACGCTGGATATGGACCGGGAAGCTGAACGGGTGACGCTGGCGGCTGGTGCTGAGTGCCTTTTTAAGGGCGTGCCCGGTCGGTATGGCGCCGGGCCGTTTCCGGGTGCCACCTGCATCTCGATAAACGAGCAGGTAGTGCATGGTATACCGTCGCCGAAGCGGAAGATTTGCGATGGCGACATTGTCAGCATAGACTTCGGCGTGAAGATCGACGGCTGGTGCGGTGATGCGGCCGACACGTTTATGGTCGGTGATGTGGCACCTGATGTGCGTCAGTTGGTTGACGCTACGCACCGTTGTCTGGATATGGCTATTGAGAAGGTCAAGCCTGGCGAGCGATGGTCGAATATCGCTGGGATGATGCAGAAATATGTTGAAGGTGAAGGTTTTGCTGTGGTGCGGGAGTTTGTAGGCCACGGCATCGGCACGGATATGCATGAGGATCCGCAGGTTCCGAACTTCGCTTCTCGGGAACTGAGGTCCAGGGACATCCATCTGAAGGAAGGGATGGTCCTGGCTGTCGAGCCGATGGTTAATATGGGCTCTTGTGCGGTGGAGTTGGCGGCGGATCGATGGACGGTCCTTACGAAAGACCGACGGCGGTCGGCCCATTATGAGCATTGCATAGCGGTTCGCTCCGATGGAGCGGACGTGCTTACCGATGGCCGGTAAGTTGAAAGAGGTGTATGATGAAAGTTCGCTCTTCAGTAAAGCGGATCTGTGAGAATTGTAAGGTGATCAAGCGTCGCGGGATCGTGCGCGTGATCTGCACGAACCCCAAGCACAAGCAACGTCAGGGATAACAAACCGGCGAGGAGATATAGCCTATGCCACGTGTGGCAGGTGTTGACATTCCGAACGACAAGCCGACGCTTTATGCGTTAAGGTACATTTTTGGCGTCGGGCATACTTTCGCGACCCAGATCTGCAAGAAGGCCGAAATCGAGCCGATGCGTCGGGCGAAGGAGTTGACCGAAGGCGAGCTTTCTAAGATAGCGAGCGTTCTGGACAGCGACTATGTGATAGAAGGCCAGCTTCGTCGGCAGATATCGCAAAACATAGCCCGCCTTCGCGACATTGGTTGCTATCGCGGCCTTCGTCATCGTCGCGGACTGCCCGTTCGCGGTCAGCGGACCAAGACCAACGCCCGGACCCGCAAGGGTCCTCGCAAGACGGTTGCCGGCAAGAAGTCGGTCAAGGAGATGCGGTAAGTTATGGCCCAGACACGCAAAGCCAAAAAGGTCCGTCGCAATGTTTCTCGCGGCGTGGTGTATATCAAGGCGACATTCAACAATACGCTGGTTGCCATTACCGACACCAGCGGCGATATGCTGGCGGCATCGTCGGGCGGGGCGATTGGCTTCAAGGGCTCTCGCAAGAGCACGCCATTCGCCGCGCAGCGAGCCGCTCGTACCACGGCCGAGAAGGTCAGGAAGATGGGCGTCCACGAAGTGGAGGTCCGGGTCAACGGTCCTGGGAGCGGTCGGGAAAGCGCGATTACCGCGCTTCAGGCCGCAGGGCTGAAGATTGTGTCGATCGAGGACGTGACCCCGATACCGCACAACGGCTGCCGGCCTCGCAAGAAGCGTCGCGTCTAGGCATGGAATTAAGGATTTAAGGAGCGTAACGAACGATGGGACGCTATACGGGACCTGTTTGTAGGCGTTGTCGCCGCGAGGGGATCAAGTTGATGCTCAAGGGCACGAGGTGTGAAACCGCCAAATGCCCCATGGAGCGGCAGTGGCGATCCTCGCCGCCGGGTATGCACAGTTGGCGGCGCGGACGTGGCAGCGAGTATCGACTTCGCCTTCGCGAGAAGCAGAAGGTGAAACGCTATTACGGCGTTTTCGAAGGCCAGTTTTTGCGGTACTTCCGACGTGCGGAGCGCCAGAAGGGCAACACGGGCGCGGCCCTGCTGAGCCTTTTGGAGCGCAGGTTGGATAATGTGTTCTGCAAGCTTGGCTTTGCGCCTTCGCGAGCTTGTGCTCGCCAGACCATCAATCACGGGCATGTGCATGTAAACGGCAGGCGTGTGAGCGTGGCAAGTTATCTGGTTAAGGTCGGCGACAAGATCACGATCAAGGGTTCCGAGCGGTCCAAGAAACTAGTAAATGTTTGGTTGGAAGAGCTCGGCGAGCCGCACTTGCAGAATTGGCTCAAACTCGACCTTACCAAGCTCGAAGCGGAGGTTCTGGCCGTCCCGACTCGCGAGGACGTCCAGATTCCCGTCGAGGAGCAGCTCATCGTGGAGCTCTGCGGCCAGTAAACCGCGGCGAAATAGCCAAGCGGCTTCAACTGTATATGCCCCGAAGGATACGGAGATAGGCGAATGCGAATCAGGTGGCGCGGTCTGGAATTGCCCACGCGGGTTGTTAACGATCAGGAAGTGTCGACCCCGACATACGGAAGGTTCTCCGTCGAGCCTTTCGAGCGAGGTTTCGGCATTACCGTCGGAAACTCACTCAGGCGGATTCTGCTCAGCAGCCTGCAGGGCGCGGCGATTACCAACATCAAAATTGCTGGTGCGGAGCATGAGTTTACATCTTTGCCTGGTGTGTTGGAGGATGTTACCGACATCATCCTCAACATCAAAAGCCTCGTGGTCAAGAGCCACGGGGAGGAACCTAAGACCATCAAGCTTCACAGTGAGGTCAAGGGTCCCATCAAGGCCGAGATGATCGAATGCGATCCATCCATCGAGATCATCAACAAGGATCTTACGGTGGCGACGTTGACCGACAACGTTCCGTTCGATATGGAACTGGTCGTCGAGACAGGCCGAGGTTTCCTGCCGGTTGACGAGATGATCGATCCCGACGACGACCAGGAAGTTGGGCTGATCTACGTGGATGCCTCCTTCACGCCTGTGACTCGCGTGCGATATCGCACCGAGGACACCCGCGTGGGCCAGAGGACAAACTATGATCGTCTGGTCATGGAGATATGGACCAACGGTACGATGACGCCGGAAATGGCCTTGGTCGAGGCTGGCAAGATTCTCCGAAAGCACCTCAACCCGTTCGTGCAGTACTTCGAACTCGGCGAGCAGATCGTTGAGTCCGGCGCTGCCGAGGTGCCGCAGGACGTTGACACCGAACTTGACCGCAAGCTGCACATGCTGGTCCACGAGTTGGAGTTGTCCGTAAGGGCCAACAACTGCCTCGAGGCCGCGAAAATCGAACTGGTAGGCCACCTCGCTCAGATGACCGAGGCCGACCTGCTCAAGATTCGCAGCTTTGGCAAGACCTCCCTCCGTGAGGTCAAGAGGAAGCTCCAGGACCTCGGGCTGTCGATGGGCATGAATGTGGCGTTCGATATTCCGATGCCGGAGATTCAACTCGAAGAGTAGTACCCTGGCAACTAAGAAACCAGTCAGAGAAGAAGGTTCCTAGATTATGCGTCACCGCGTTTCAGGCAGACAACTCAGCCGCAACAGCAGCCACCGGGCTTCGCTCAGACGAAACATGGCCGCGGCGCTGTTCCAGCACGGCGCCATACGGACAACCGTGGCCAAGGCCAAAGAGTTGCGGCGTTTCGTCGAGAAACTTATTACCCACGCCAAGAAGAACACCCTTCACGCACGACGGATGGTGATCTCGTCTATGGGGCAAGACCATGCCATGTACGGCCCCGATGAGGAGTTAATGGACAAGACCGTTGTCCAGAAACTTTTCGATGAGATTGCCCCGACATACGCTGATCGACCAGGCGGATACACTCGGATCATCCGACTGGCGGAGCGCAGGATCGGCGACGCCGGCGAGCAGGTGATTATCCAATTGGTCGAAGAGGGCAAGGCCACCCCGGTTACCTCGGCAAGCAAGGGAGCCTCGCGCCGTCGCCGCCGGGCAACCAAGCGGCATGAAGCTGTGACCGACGTTGCCGTGCAAAAGGACGTCGAGACCGCCCCGGCCGAGGCAGAAGATGCCCCTGCCGAAGACACCAAGGCCGACGAGGTCCAAGACGCAGAGAAGGAAACGTCCGAAGAGAAATAGCATTCGACTGAATCTGCGGCGGCCCGGGGCTGCCGACAAGATACCACGGCGGCTTGGGCGCTCGCGTTGACGAGTTGTGCCAAGCCGTTCGTGATTTACGGCGGGGCGACAATAAGCAATCGAGCCCGGCCAGGAGAAACGCCGTGAGAGACCCCGACTGCATTTTTTGCAAGATACTCGAAGGCGACATTCCGGCGGTTAAAGTGTTTGAGACTCAGGATTGCTTGGCGTTCATGGATATCGGCCCGCTGGCTGAAGGGCACGTGTTGCTCATTCCGGCTTCTCACGTCGAGACGATCGACCACATGAACGCCGATGCCGCTGCTGCAATGCTCGGGCATTTGCCCCAGCTTGTCGCTGCCGTCAAGGCAGTCACGGGCTGTGAGGGCGTGAACGTCCTTCAGAACAACGGTGCCGCAGCCCATCAGGAAGTGCCCCATGTACACTTCCATATCATCCCGCGCAACGCTGGAGATGCCTTCGGCTTCAACTGGCCTGCGGGGCAATACCCCCAGGGGCGTATCGAGGAACTTGCCCAGGCCGTCCGACAAGAACTGGAGTAGGCGTCCGAGGTGCCTATGGCAGAGGTTGAATCGAACAAGGAGCAAAGGATGCGTTTCTGGAAAATCGCAAGCGGGGCACCGGCCGTGGTTCTGGCCATGATGCTGATGGTCTTGGCTGGGTGCAAGCCGTCCGGTGGCGGAAAGCCCAGCTTTCCTGTTGTTGACATAGTGACCTCGGCCGGCACGATCCGGGCCGAGCTTTGGCCCGATAAGGCGCCGAAGACCGTGGCGAACTTCCTCCAGTATGCCGACGAAGGTTACTACGACAACACGATTTTCCATCGTTGCATCGTGGGCTTTATGATTCAGGGTGGCGGGTTCACTCCGGACTGGACGAGAAAGCCCACTCGCGTCGCAATTCGTAACGAGGCTGACAGCGGTCTGCGGAACGTACGGGGCACGCTGGCGATGGCCCGCGAAACCGCTCCGCACAGTGCCACGAGCCAGTTCTTTATCAACACGGTCGACAATGCCTTCCTGGACCACGAGGCCAGGACCAAAAGCGGGTGGGGATACTGCGTTTTCGGGCAGGTGCTCAGCGGCATGAAAGTCGTGGAATCCATCGAGAGGGCACCGACGGTTGGCGACCCGAAGGTTGGCCGACCGACGCTTCCGGTGGTTATCAAGTCAATCCGCCGCGTAGGCGGCCCGAAGCCCACGGCCGCGTCGGCCAAGACAAAAACATGAAATAGAACTCATAGCTCATAGGGCTTGGTCTTAGCGGTCCGTTTAGAAATGGCCGCTCGCAGCAGAGATAGCTTTCTAAACGGGCTGTTAGGGCAGCACGGCCGGGAAAAATAGGTTATAATGCCCCGGCCGTGGCGACATGGAGACCGTAAGGGCTCTGCCGCCTTGGGACGTAAGATTTAAGATTTTCTTCTCAAAAGAGAAAGGACGATATGTTAATCATCATCGAAACATCCGAGGGCACGATCAAGGCTGACCTCGACGATAAAAATGCCCCGGTAACCGTTGAGAACTTCATGGCCTATATAGATGACGGCCATTATGACGGCACGATCTTCCACCGCGTGATCCCCAAGTTCATGATCCAGGGCGGCGGGTTCACACCGGACATGAATCAGAAGCCCACCAAGGCCCAGATTCGCAACGAGGCCGGCAACGGTCTGACGAATGATCGTGGCACACTGGCGATGGCCAGGACCAGCGTCGTCGACAGCGCCAGCAGCCAGTTCTTCATGAACACGGCTGACAACGCCTTCCTCAATCATACCGGCGAGACGCCCGACGCCTTCGGCTACGCGGTGTTCGGCAAGGTGGTCGAGGGGCTCGACGTTCTTGATTGCATCGAAAAGGTTCCCACCGGGCGTTCCGGCCAGCACGACGACGTGCCGGTCCAGCCGGTTATCATAAATTGTATCCGTCGGGCTGAGGACTGACCTCCGCGACATCCGCTGTCTGGAAATTTTACGG
>CAZMBZ010000002.1:49965-74021 GCA_964564285.1 uncultured Planctomycetaceae bacterium
CGATTCGAGGACCTGCCGCCGGTGACTGTCCAACTGCCGATGTACAACGAGCAGTATGTCGCCAAGCGGATCATCGAAGGCGCCTGTCGGATAGACTACCCGCTGGACAAGCTCCAGATCCAGGTGCTCGATGACAGCAACGACGCGACCTGCGAGTATGCCCGGGCCGCGGTGGCCGAGGCGCGGGCCAAGGGCTTCGACATCGAGTACATCCACCGCGCCGACCGGACCGGCTACAAGGCCGGGGCGCTTGAAAATGGCATGAAGACAGCCAAGGGCGAGTTCATCACGATCTTCGACGCCGACTTCATTCCCGCGCCGCACATCCTCCAGCGATCGATTCATTACTTCACCGATCCGAAGATATGTGTCGTCCAGACCCGATGGGAGCACATCAACCGCGACGACAATATGCTCACACGTGCCCAAGCCATCCTGCTGGATGGGCACTTCGCCATCGAGCACGTCGCCCGCAATCGCAGCGAGAGGTTCATGAGTTTCAACGGTACGGCCGGGACGTGGCGGCGGTCGGCGATCCAGGATGCAGGCGGCTGGCAGCACGACACGCTTACCGAGGACCTGGACCTGTCGTACCGCGCCCAGCTTCGTGGTTGGCGGTTTGTCTTCCTGCCGGAGCTGACGGCCCCGGCTGAGCTTCCGCCGGAGATGTGCGCTTTCAAGGCCCAGCAGTTCCGCTGGACCAAGGGCGGCGCCCAGACGACGATCAAGCTTCTGCCGAAGGTCCTGCTGAGCAAGCTTCCGCTGAAGGTCAAGGTCGAGGCGTTCTTCCACCTCAGCGGCTTCACGGTGCATTTGTACATGTTCATGCTGGTGGTGCTGATGTACCCGGCGATGCACTTGCAGACCGTGCCACTTGCCAACGGATCGATGTGGCGGGCGTTTTTTGACATCGGCGTCTTCACGTTGGCGACATTGTCGGCGAGTGTCTTTTACGTCGCCAGCCAGATCGAGCTCTTTGGCAACTGGCGACAGGTCTTCAAATACCTGCCGGTGCTGATGGCGGTGGGGGTGGGGCTGAGCGTTTCGAACGCCAAGGCCGTCATGGAGGCCGTCTTCGGCCGAAAGAGTGAGTTTGTCCGCACGCCCAAGTACGGATCATGCGCCACCGGGGTCCAACTGGCCGCACCGCAATCGGTTCGCGGGCGAAAGAAACGGAGCCTCCTGCCTTACGTGGAACTGCTGTTCGGCGTATACATGGCCGGCTGCACCGTGCACAGCCTGGTGAACTTCCGTGCCGCCATGACGGCGCCGTTCCTGGTGATCTTCACGTTCGGCTTCTTCTACGTGGCCGTGATGAGCTTCGTCTCCCAGCACGCCATTGCACCCTCGGCCTCGGCAAGTCCTGCTTCCGCTCCGGTTCGCGACTGACGGGGCTTTGATCTGTGCCCGGCTGCGGGCGCGGCATGAGCCCCGGAGAAGAGTCTCATGTTGGTGGACATTTGTGCCGTCATTTGCGTCATTTGCGGCACTGCGAGAGGCGGGACTCGAACCCGCACCCCTTTCGGGACCAGGACCTAAACCTGGCGCGTCTGCCAATTCCGCCACCCTCGCGCAGTTGCTGCCGCTTGCGGCGGCACACGATTGTTTATAGGAAAAGGCGTGCCTTTTTGCCAGTGATTTCCGATGAGGCGAGTCTATTGTATCCGCTCGTCGAGTTGCGAATGAGCACTGAAAGGCTCCATGGTGCCTGAAAAGGGAAGAAAACCCGACAATAAGGTCGAAATAACCATTGTCCTATGTAGGACAAGGCGTTATTATGAAGTTGTGAAGATTCTATGTGTTGGCCTGTAAAAAGGTCATTTGAGTGGGCATATCGTCGGTGGCCCTGCGGCGCCGGACGAAAAAAGAAGTATGATAATCTGATCTGTTTTAACTCTCCGGGCGAGCCGGTCCATGGCTTGCCCAAGCGGGTCCATCTCGGGCGGCCGCAAGGCGCCTTGGCCCGTCATGCCGAAGAAGTGCGGTTGGGCGAATTAGTTCTTCCGCGCATTTGCGATGGTCCGTGTGCTCGGGCGTTCAGCCCGGCGGCGATGTCCCTGTTTGTTCGGGGCGATCCTGCCGAATGAGCATAGGGTGTCGCGAGAATCCGAGTTATCGCGGCTGGCGTGTTTTTACCGCCAGGCCGCTCGCAGCAAGGGCAGCTTTCTAAACGGGCTGTCAGAAATTGCCGCATGATGACGCGCCAGAGAGTTGGCAGAGGTGTCGGTGGCCAGCCGACAAAACGTCTGTCAGGCGGCCCTTGTAGGACTCATGGAAGACGCGGATTTTTAGATCGCCCGCACGCGATGGGAAAAGGTTTATTTCTCCGATTGCCACGGGCGTTAATCGCTGGTAATAATACGGTTCTCCAACAGGACAGGACTTTCGAATCGGCCGGCTTGTCCGGCGGCTGAGAACGTAAGCAAACCGATTAGGAGATGCGATCATGGCCGTTGATTTCCGATGCGAGAATTGCGGGAAGCTGCTCAGTGTTGACGAGCAGCCCGGCAATGCTGTGCGTTGCCCGCACTGTCGCAAGAAGGTTACCGTGCCCGCTGGCCTGGCTGCTTTGCCCCGGCCTCACGTGCCCCCAAACGCTACTCCGCCACCGCCCCAGGGCGCATCGCCGGACGGTCAACAGGAAGGCGAGTTGGAGGAGGAGGTCGAAGGCGAGGCCGTCATCGGCGCCATGGCCTCCATCATGCCTTGGGTTATCAGCGTCTTTCTGCACCTGGGCGTGTTCCTGATCATGCTGTTCTTCGTCATGGTCGCCGTGGACACCGAAATCCCCACCACAGTCGTCATCCCCGACGCCGCGCTGAATCTGGACAATCCCGGCGGCGTGATGCACCCCAAGACCGAGACGGTCTCGAAAAGCCAGAACGAACGTCGCACCGTCGTCAAACGCTACACCAAGCGCGATGACCAGGTCGACAAGGGCAAGACCGAGCAGACGGTTCAGCTTTTGGCGGCCTCGGCGGATGGTGCCAGTGGCGGCGCTGCCGAACTGGGCCTGACCAACAGCGACGCCGCAGGCGGGCCTCGGAGCCGGTTCTTCGGCTCGGGCGGCAATGCGTACCACATTGTTTTTGTTATCGACCGTTCGGGCTCGATGGCCGTGACGTTCCAGGAAGTCCAGCACGAGATGATCAAGGCCATCGCCAAGCTTCAGGCGGTTCAGGACTTCACGATCATTTTCTTCAGCGAAAACGAGTACATCGAAGGGCCTCAGAAGAGTCTGGTGTCGGCGGAGATGCAGAACAAGCTCGCGGCCACCAAGTTCCTCAAGGACGTTACATCGAGCGGCGCGACCATTGTCTTGCCAGCCTTGAAGCGGGCGTTCCAGATTCTCAAGTATGCCGACCCGCGTCGGCCTGGGCGGCTTATCTATCTGCTGAGCGACGGTGATTTCGCGGGCATGTCTGGCGGCTCGACTTATAAAGGGGTTAGCGGCAACGCGGCGGTGGTTCAATGGCTCCAAGACAACAATCCCAAGGAAGAAGCCAAGGGCTTGGTCCACGTGAACACGTTCCTCTACCGCAGCAAGGACTCCGAAGCGGTCAAGGTCATGGATGCCATCGCCAAGGAAAACGGCGGCAGGTTCAAACAGATCAGCGGTGATGAGTGATGTTGGGAGAACCCATGCGTCAGACAACTATCATCCTTGCGGCGATTATGCTGTTCAGCGGGCTGGCTGTGGCGGACACGCTGACAATCAGCGGCATCGGTCGGAGCGTTCGCGTCGTTGACGTCACCAAGGGCAATATCGCCTACGAGTTTAACGGTCGGGACTACGACAAGTCGCTGGGTGAGGTCAGCTACATTGCCCTCAGCGGGCATCGTGACTTCACCAAGGCCGAGGACGCCCTCAAGGCCGGCAAGTTCGCCGAGGCGGTCGCCGCCTACACCGCTTGCGAGGCGGCTGCGGGCAAACCGGCTTGGGTCGGCAGGCTGATTCGTTATCGTCGTCTTCAGGCGGCGATAGGGGCGAAGATGGCCGGCCTGGCTGTGGCGGATTGGCTTGGCATAGTGGGTGAGGGCGGCACGAGCCGACTCGCCGTCATGATGGCACCCGAAGTCGTCGCGACCAAGGGTTCGGCCGAGAATGCCAAGGCGATCGCACTGCTGGAAAAGCGGGTCGGCGGCAAGGGCGATGCGATGTTCGCCGCGAAGGTCAAAGAGATTCTCCTGAACCTGTACGCGGTCGAGGGGCTTAGTGACAAGGCTGCAATGCTGAACGCCAGCACCGCCCCGGCGACCACCACGGAAACCCCAGGCCGGTCTGGCGTGCCGCAGGTATCGGATCCGGTCGTCTCGGTCGGGCCGGTCTCCAGGAACTTGGAGGCTGCCGCCAGCCAGATCAAACTCGGGCAGTACGATGCTGCCGTCGAAGAAATAAAGTCCAAGCTTAAACGGTTCCGCGCCCGTGAACTTCCAGGGGCGCTGCTGCTCCAGGGCAAGGCCCTTCAGTTGTCGTACAAAAAGGGTGGTGCCAAGGACCGCAAAAAGCTGCTGGCCGCAGGGCTGTGTTTTATGCGGGTCGCGGCCTGCTTCGATGCATCCACCCCGGAAGTTCCCGAAGCCCTGTACTTGGCCGCGATGGTCGAAAGGGCTGTTGGCAACCGGGTCGCGGGTGATAACGCCCTGCGGCTGCTGATCAGTCGGCATCGCACGAGCAAATGGGCCGAGAAGGCCCAGGCCGCGCTAGGTGGCTAGGTCGGCCGGAGTGATTACGAACATAACAGCGATTTTCGCTTACGATTGATGAACCCACCCCGGCCGAACGTGCCAGGGCAGAGACAAGCGTCTACGACAGGTATTTTGACAGGAATCCTGCTGAGCAGAGGAGATCGAGAGCATGTTGGATTTTCAATGGGCGGTTTTAGCACAATCCGGTAACGTTGACTTCTTCAAGACGCTGGTCTGGCCCGGTGGAGGATATATTGGCATCCTTCTGTGGGGCTTGAGCGTGGTGATGGTGGCGTTGAGCATTCAGTTCTTTGTGACGATTCGCAAGGGCAACATCATGCCCGATCTCGTCAAGCAGCAGATCCAGGGCCTCTTCGAGGAGAAGCAGTACCGCGAGGCGATCGAGGTCACTGCCACCGAGCCAAGCATGCTCAGTTACGTTGTGCATGCGGCGCTCAGTGAGGCTGCCCATGGATATTCCTTGATGGAACGCGCCATGGAAGAATCCGCCGAGGAGAAGACTTCGGGCATGCTCCGCAAGATCGAGTGGCTTAATCTGCTGGGCAATATCAGTCCGATGCTCGGGCTGATGGGAACCGTCTGGGGCATGATCATGACGTTCATGGCCATTGTCGAGGCCAAGGGCATTCCCTCGCCGGACAAGCTCGCGTATTCGATCGGAATTGCACTGGTTACGACTCTGCTGGGTTTGGTCGTGGCGATTCCCGCTCTGTCGGTTTTCGCCGTTCTTCGCAATCGCATCGACTCGCTGGCTAACGAGGTGATCATGGAAGCCCAGGAAATGATCTCTACGTTCCGCCCGGCCCCCAAGGGCTGAGTGAGTCCAGGGTCACCGGCCGGTCCCACCGGCCGAAGCAGTTAAGGAGCATCGACTATGGCCAAGAGAATGAATGCCGCTGCCGGCGAGGCCGTGGGTTTCAACATGACGCCCATGATCGACTGTGTGTTCCAGTTGATCATCTTCTTCATTTTGACCGGCCAGGTTGCCAACGACGCGTACGCCAAGGACGTGCAGGTTGTTCGTCCGGAAGACAGCAGGGCTATCCCGGCTTCGGTGGCCAAGTTTCCCAACAAGGTGACGGTCAACGTGGTGTCCAAGGCCGCCGGACAGGAAAACCCTGACCCCGTGCGGGCCGCGACGGCGGGTTTCTACCAGATCAACACGGAGAAGTTCGACGTTGGTCAGTGGGACCAGATGATCGAGGTCATCAGGTTGCGAAAGAAAGAGTTCGAAACCCAGTTCGGCGATGCTGGGGCTTCTCCGGCCGGCGATACCGATAAGGGCGGGAGGAAGTTCTTTCTCGAAGTCCGCGCCGACGAGCGCGTCAACTGGGAGTATGTGGCACCGGTAATCCGGGCCGGTGTCGAGGCCGGAATAAGCAAGTTGAATATAACCGCTATGATCAAACAGAAATAAGCCGAGGCATACTACTATGGCGATTTCAGGCAATAAAATTATCGTGGGTGATGATACTGTCCACCATGTAACGCCCAGCAAGAAGAACAAGAAGAAGAAGCCCTCGGGGGACATGCAGACACAGATGACGCCGATGATCGACGTCACGTTCCAGTTGCTGCTGTTCTTCATTCTGACTTTCGAGTTCCGCGAGGCAGAAGGCACGATTCCCGGCACCTTGCCGGCCAAGGGCAGCATTGCCCAGCAGGTTTCTGAGACCCCGCCGCCGGACCCGATCACGATCAAGGTATTCCCCTCGAGCAAAAACGGGTTGCCGGTCAGGTACGAACTGAGTGGTTTTGGCATGGCCATTGAGTCTGTCGCGCAACTGGGTGCTTTGCTCAAGGAGAGGCGGGAACGGATCGGCAGCACAGAAGTGCCGATAGTGATATTCCCGAATCAGGATGTGCCATGGGGGTTTGTTGTCGAGGCGTTCAACCAAGCCACGAAGGCGAAATTCGAGAAGATAGGATTCGCGCAGCAGGTAATGTGACCCGGCCCCGGCCGGGCGGGCCGCTTGCAGCAAGGACAGCTTTCTAAACGGGCTGTTAGCCAAGGGAGACTATCATGGCGATTTCTACGGACGAGAAGGTAGAAGGCGGCGAGAGGGTTCACCATGCTGTTGGCAGGAGAGGCGGCATTGGCAAAAGGGGCTCTGCGAAACCCCAGCCGCCCATGACGCCGATGATCGACGTCACGTTCCAGTTGCTGCTGTTTTTCATCATGACCTTCGAGTTTCGTCAGTCCGAAGGGATGATCCCCGGCACGCTGCCGGGCGGGACCATCGTGAGTCCCGGTGTTTTGCCGACGGTTGACCCGATTCGTATCCGCCTGATTCCATCCGCGGACGGGCAGTCAGCGAGTTACGAGATGTCGGGAATTGCTACGGCGGTTACGAGCCCCGGGCAGTTGGGCGAGATGCTCCAGTCGAGGCAGGAGCAAATTGGCAGCAGGGAAGTGCCGATAGTCATATTCCCCAGCGACGATGTGCCGTGGAAATATGTCGTTGAGGCGTTCAACCAGGCAAAGAAGGCGAGATTCGAGAAGATCGGTTTTGGGAAGGTATTGTAACCCAGGCTTCTGTTGGCGAGAGACACATGCACAATAGCGAGTGTGAGATAGGTATGACGAGAATTCGCATCAGCCTGTGGAAGTTGGCGGCAGTAGTTGTCCTCGCGGTGGCGGTTTTGTCGTGGCCCGCTTCGGCCCAGAATCTCAAGATAGCCAGTGCTTACGAGCAACTCTCGATGAGCAAGCTGATCAAGCAGCTATCGTTGCTTGGCATGACGGATTTGCTGCGAGCCATCGAGGACGAGATTCCCGCTGATGACGAGTCCGTGACTGCACTTGCAACGCGTGGCAGGGTTCGCATGGGTCTTGCCAAAGCCATGGCCCGCCCGGAAGACCAGGGCAAGATGATGGACGAGGCCATCGTGCTGCTTCGCAAGGCGGCCAACAAGGCTGAGACTCAGGACAACATGGGTCCGGCCCAGCAAATCGAGATGTACCGCATCATGCTCGAACTGGCGACGGCGATGGGGCGGTATCGTATCGAGAACCCCCACGTGCTTCGCCTCCGGATGCTTCTTGGCAGCGACGACGATCGCAAGATTATCCTCAAGTACACCAAGGAAGCCGTCGAACTGGCCGACTTCCTCGAAGACAAGATCGCTCGTAAGTTGGTGGACTGGCAGACCACCATCGAGATCTACGTGATGTACGGGCCGACGCTGGAGGACCTCCAGCTCGAGATGAAATACAACGTCGCCTGGGTCCGCCTGCATCGCGCTATGGCGCTTCCGCCCGGCGGCGAGCGGTCCGAGCTCTGCCGCAACGTTATCTCCGGCATGAAGGAGTTCCGCAACGATCCTGACAGCGGCGTGATGGGATGGGCCAGGTACGCCACGGGTTTTGCCCAGCGGCTGATCGGCGACAAGTACGCCCAGGCCGAGGCCACTCTCAAGCAGGTCGCCGAGGACGAAAACGAGAACAAGGACTTGCGTCAGCGCGCGTGGTTCGAGCGCGTCCGCAATCGCATCGACGAAGGCGCCGACGCTAAGATCGACAAGGCCATGGCGGATTTCGAGGCCGGCTCGGTCGCCGTATGGGGCGCCGACAAGCGGGTGATTGTAGATCTCCGCCTGGTACTGCTCAAAAGCCATCGCATCGAAATTGCCGCCACCAAGGAAACCAACGTCCCCAAAAGAAAGGCCCGGTTCGCGCAGGCCCAGGCCGAGCTTCTTTCGTTCGTCGAGAAGTACGCCGACCGCCCGGATCTGATTCGGGCGTTCCTCGAGATGGTCAACACCAAGTTTTCCGGTGATGAGGACCTCACCAACGCAAGCGCCATTGTGTGCATGGCAAGGGCGTACGCCAAGCTGGCCGGCGAGACTCCCGAGGACAAGGCCGAGGCCGAGAAGCTCCTGCTGCGAATCCTGGCGCACAAGGACTTGGCAAACGTGAAGATCGCCCAGGCTATCGAGCCGGGCGTGCTGTATGAGCTTGCCTTCCTGATGAACAAGAGGAAGCTCAACGTCGAGGCCGCCAAGTATTTCGTCAGGCTGGCGAGGAAGTATCCCAAGCACGACCTGGCCGAGAAGTCCGCCCGCTTCGCCGTCCGCAGCCTCCGTGGGGTCTTCGCCGAACGCCAGGCTAAGGGCAAGTTGATTACCGCAAGTCTGCGGTTGGATTACATCCACGCCCTGGAGACGCTGCTGAGCAACTGGTCGAAGATCAAGGACACGGTCAAGTGGAACTTCGACCTGGCCGCGCAGTGTACGAAGCTCGCGGATCTGTCTGAAGAGCCGGTTGTCAAGTTCTACTGGCAAATCCGGGCCGTCGCGGCCAACGAGCATATTCCGGCCGAGTTGCTGGAGTACATGGAGGCCCAGCACGCGGCCCTGGAGGCGCGGTCGCAGATCGTGCTCAATCGCGACGAGTTGGAAGAACTGCTCAAGGGCAACAATGCGCGGGCGACGAAGTCCCTTGAGCGGCTTGCACGGTCGCTGGTTGGATTGGACAACGCGGCCCTGCCTGTCGGCGACTCTCCGCCGACGGCGCCGACGACGGTCCCGGCAGGCGATGGCGAGCCAAAGGTTGCCGGCAACGCCGTCAGTGAGAAGTTGGCCGAGATCACCAAGGAACTCACCGCGAGCCTGGCGACCTACGCGGACCCGGCTGCGCTTTCAACGAACCTCAAGAAGTACGGCCTCGCGGCCCTTGCTGAGAGCAATAAGGCGGCCGCGAAGGCCAAGTTGGCCCAGGGCGAGGAAAAGCAGCAATTGCTCGGCAACGCCGAGGGCCTGAAGGAGTGGGCCGCCCTGGCCGAGTACCAGGCCGCGGTCATTAAGTACGAGCAACTTGCCAAGGGCAAGAGCGACGTGGAACGCGAGCGGCTCGAAAAGGAAGCCTTGGGTGATCTGCGGACGCTGATAGCGAAGTTGCGGGCAACGGGCAAGCCCGATGGCGCGTCGGCTCGTGAATATTCGCCGGTTCTTCCTATGGCCCATGAGTTCGAGATCCGCAAGCTTATCGAGCTAAGCCGGACCGATGAGGCCATCGCCAAAATCCAGGGATTCAAGGAATCGTTCCCCGAGCAGGCAAAGCAACTCATCGAACTTCTGGTCCAGCAGGTGCAGGTTCAGATCGCCCGCTTGGAGAAGCGCCTCAAGGCGGCCGTCAGGAGAGAGCAAGCCGAGGAGTACCGTCAGGATCTCAATCGCTACCAGATGGCGTATGTCAACTTGGCCAAGGATCTATACGCGCCAGTGGAGGGCAAGCCGCTTAAGCTGGCCGACCTGGACGCCCGGTTGCGCGACCTGAGTGCGATGGAGCGGAAGGGCGATTTTGCCGGTCTGCTGGCCCAGGCCCAAAGCATCACGGCTCTGGCGGCCGAGAGCCAGATAAAGCTTGCCGACATCAAGGGCGCCGACGTTCTGGCTAGTGTTATCACCGCCGCCAAGTCGGCCGGAGCAAGCCCGAGCAAGACCGTCTTGACCGACCTCGCCGCGGCGACGACGAACATGGTGCTGAACATACGCGATGTGGTTCTTGAGCGTTACGAGCTTTGCCAGATGTACGCCGACTCGCTGTTGTGCAAGGGCAGGGCCAAGATGCTTGCCAAGGATGATGCGGGCGGCAAGGCTGCTTACCAGGAAGCCCTTGATGGCTTCAAGAAGTGCTTCGAGTTGGACGATGCCCGTCGCAAGGGCCAGGCCGAATGGCTGAGCAAGAAATACACCCCCTTCATCGAGGACGTCAAGGTCAACGCCAAGGGCATGGACGCAGTCAGTCGAATCGTCCGTACGTTCCGTCGGGAGTTGATCGCGGTCGACGAGGACCCGAATACCTCGGAAGACATGGCCTTGATGGAGCGTGCCGAAAAGTACGTCCGTGGCGCCGGCGTGCAGGAGCAGGAACGTCTGCGGCTGCCGCGAGCGGTGAGCATGCTGGTTCGTGGTTGGCAGGGCCTGCTGCGGAACCAGCAGAACCGGACGACGGTGGATCATGTGAACATCATCGGAATGGCTCGCGCATACCGATATCTGGGCGAATACGGCAAGGCGATGGAACAATATCGCCATTACGCTTCCGGCATTCCCCAAGCGGAGTTTCCCAAGGATTACTGGCGTGCCGAACTGGAACGAAGTCAGTGTAACCTGGAAGGCTACGGCGATAACGCTCAGGCCATGAAGAACCTGGTGATCCAGATAAAGTCCCTTAGCATAAAGGATAAGGATATGGGAGGCTTGGCAGGCGAGTTCGAGGATGTCAAGCGTGCCGCTTCCAGCAAAGCCAATGTGGCTGCGTCCAAGCAGGGGTGAGCTTCTGTCGGCGATTTCCGTGTGATGGAGTTTATTAACCGGTGATTGACGCAGAGATTGCTGATACTATACTGATCTGAACAGCCATGGCGGCATAGCCAAGCGGACTAAGGCGACGGATTGCAAATCCGTTATTCGTGGGTTCGAATCCCACTGCCGCCTGTAATTAGTACAGATCTTTTCTCAGAGGTGACTTATGATGAGATACGCTTATCTTCCCATCCTCCTGTGTCTTATGCTTGCGGGTTCGTGCTTGGCTGAGAAGAAGCAGATCAAGCTCAAGAATGGCGAAACCATTGTGGGCGAGGTTGTCGAGCAGACCCCCGAAGGCATTAAAGTCAAGCGAGCCCTGGCGACGGTGTTTTATCCCAAGAGCCAGATCGTTTCCATCGAGGCCTTATACGACCTTAAGGAAGACTACGCCAGTCGCCTTGCCAAGCTCAAGAAAGACGATTTTAAGTCCCAATTGGACCTCGGGCGGTGGGCTTTGGAGAACAAACTCCACGCCGAGGCAGTCAAGCACCTTGAAGCCGCCGTGAAGATCAAGAGCAGCGAGCGAGCCAAACTGTTGCTTCGACAGGCCAAATCCAAGCTCGCCGCCGACCAGAATGCCTCTGCTGAGCCTGTCGCCGGTGGCACTTCCGACTCGGATGGTGGCGCGTCATCGAAGATCAATATTAAGAGCATGATCAGTGACAAGGACATCCAGCGTATTCGCCTGTGCGAACTCAGCGAGAAGGATCGTGTGAACGTTGAACTCCGCAATGACGTCGTCAAGAGGTATCTGGAGCAGGTTCGGGGCCAGGACGACTTCGAGAGAAAAGGCGCCGATGCGGCATTCCGCCGCCACCCGGCCTCCTGGCAGGCGAAGTACATCATCGAGCACGTCGGTGTCGACGATCCGCTTAAGGACGATATCATCGTAAAGACGGACCCTTCCTCAATGAAGGAGTTCCGCACCGGCGTCTGGCGGTGGATATCCGCCAGTTGCGCGACCTCGACGTGTCATGGGGCTGTCAAGGGCAAGGGCAAGCTGAAGCTCTGGAATGTCGCCGGGCGAAACGACAACGTGGACTACACCAATTTCTTGATCCTGGATTCTTTCCGCACCAAGAAGGGGCTGCAAGTGATCCGGCGCGATGGGCCGAAGGAGTCGCTTTTGCTGCAGTTCTGCCTGCCGGACGCCCAGGCCAAGCACCGTCATCCGAAGAAGATTAACCCCGCCTTTTCCAGCAAAAACGCTGTCGGCTACAAGCAAACGGAGGCTTGGATTCTGTCGCTTAAACGCCCCCTGCATCCGAATTACAACATAACGAGCAACCCGCCGCACGTGATGAAGCGAGTGGGCTCGATGTCTGGAATTCCCGATTCCGCGAAGCCGCCCGCCAAGGAAGGCAAGGATAAGCCCAAGCCCGGCAAGACGACCAAGTCGCCGTTCTGATCGTCGGGCGTACCGGACGGCAGCGAGGCTTTGACGATGGAGCTTATTCAATACGCCTTCGTGGCCGTGCTTGTGGGCGTGCTGCTTGCCGCAAGTATTTCTTTCGCGGTTATGGGTTTCGGCAAGGTGCTTCGTCGTCGTCGCCTGGCTCGCGACGCCCACGAGAGCGGCATGAAGTTCTTTCCAGACGATCCCTATGATGTGCCCAGGCGATATGCCGACTTCGCGGTGATATCCTCCGGTCACAGCCCGTGTGCCAACAACGTCACGGCTGGGAGGCTTGGTGGTCGGATTTTGCGGGCGTTTGATTTTCGTTGCGAGTTGGGCCACGGCACACGCAGACTGACGCGGCGGTACAGTGTTGTGGTGGCGGAGACGCACCAGGTTCAGCCGAGCCTGCTGATGTGGCATAGCGGCGATGCGGATCTGGCGCCGCTGGCGGCTCGGGGCATGCAAGGCCTTGTTGGGCAGTGGAGTTATCGCGGGTCGCGTGCGCTGGCCGAAGCGGTGGAATCCGCATGTCGGCATCTCGATCAGGCCCAGTCCAGCATCGAGGTGCGAGGGTCGGTCGTGCTTATCGCCTCGCCTGTGCGGCGGGCCATCCGCAGGCACGCACTGGCGTTGGATGAAGTTGCGGGTATCCTGAAGGCCTTGGGCGACCTGGCCCAGGACCAGTCAAGTTCCGTCTCGGGCTGAAGGGTTGCCGTCCCGGCCGGGCACAATGCAAAAAAACCGGTCGAGGTTATTGAGCAAGAGTTATGCAGGGCGTTGCAAACGCTTGGCTGTCATGTTAAAAAGCTGTTAGCAAGAAGCCATTAGTCGAGTCCGTGCAGGCCCCCGATTTATTGGGAGAGGACAACGTGCAAAAGGACAAACGTCTTTGTTACGCAGTATGCGGATTGATCTGTCTTTGGGCGGCGATGCTGTCGGGATGCCGCAGTACCGCCAGTCCCCTGGCCCAGGCCACGACCCGTGCGGGGCGTCTCTATGACCGCGCATGTGCGCTGCTCAATGACGCGGCCTACAAGGTCGGCGATGATTTCGAGCCGCTGGCCGAGGGAAAAGAACTGCCCGACGGCGGCGACGGCCTGATTGAACTCATGCCGGCCGGGCAGATCAACCCAAATGCCGACGAGGCAATCAAGCAGGCCATCGACGGATTGGCCAAGGCGATGGAGTCCGCCGAGGGTCAGCCGGAGTTGGACAAGCTCCAGGCGACGGCCGTTCTGGCGCGATTGTATGCGCTTCGCGGCTTCCGCCATTCTCTCGAAGCCGCCCGTCATGGTGATGCCGCCTGGATCGGCGCGCTGAAGGCAGAGAACGCCGCCGTCCAAATTAGCGGGCTTGGCAGGCGGATACTCAACTGCGACCAGATCCTCAGCGTCGGTGACGAGGCACTCGGTAAATTCGCCCAAGCCGCCAAGACCGAGCGTTCAGCCATCGATGCCAAGATCGCCGATGCCAAGAAGAAAGTATCGGGTATCGAGAAGGAAAAGACCGATCTGACGGGCGCCAACGAGAAGCTCTCCAAGTCAGCCCGCAAGCTACGTATAGACAGCCGACTTGCCGGCCCGATCAAGGGCGTGGACATCTTCGTCCGGGCAAAGACGTTGGAAGACAAAATCGGCAAAAACTCCGCCGGCATCGCGGAGATCGAGGAGTCCGTCGCGATATTGAAGTCCAGGTTGGCTGAGTTCGAACTCGCCCTGGCCGCGACGAACATGCAGACCACCGTTACCGGCGACATGACCAAGGCTCGTGGCGAACGTCGCACCGAGGTCCAGAATCAGCGGAAGGGGTTTGTAGCTCAACTGACCGAAATCCAGACCGAAGCCGAGGCGATTGCAGGGAAGGTTGTCGCAGCCATCAAGGCCGCTGCCGCCAGCGAGGCCAAGGCCTCTGGAGACTACGAGAAGTCCATCAAGGCTTACGAGGACTACGAGAAAACCAGCAAGGGCTTCGCGAGCGATTCCTCAGCCAGCGAATTCCTTAAGCCGGACCCGGGCATCCTGGCGATGTTTGGTGATGCACGAATGGCCCGGGGAACTCTCCAGGTCCAAGCTCTACTGCTCCAGTCTCGTTTGTCAGGCGTCGTAGCAAGCGCGACGAAAATATGGGCCGGACTGCCCACGCAAAACACCACGCCGGCAATTGTAGCCCAGATGGCCGAGTACGTGTCGGATGTCGCCAAGACCCGCGAAAACGCGCAGGATGATTTTCGCTGGGCCGCGAAGGCATACGAGGCCGCCACCGACAGCCAGAATGACCGGAAGCTCAAGTGGGCCTACCAGCTTCAGCAGTCGGCCGCTTACGTGAGCCTCTATCGCCTGTCCGCCGATGCCGACGCCAAGCAGAAGGGCATCGCGGCCCTTGACGCCCTCGGCGAACAGGAGGGGTCGCCACTGATCGCCCCGACAGCTGCGACGTTCCGAAAGCTGCTCAGCGACGAGCCGACGCCGACTGCACCGTAGGCGTCCATCGGCAATACGATTGTTTTCCGCTGGTCAGGTGACTGCGCGGGTCAGGATTCGGCAGGCGGTATGACAACTTGAAAGCACGGCTCCTATCGTCAGGGGCCGTGTTTGTTTTTACGCGGGTTGGAGGCGATCGCGAGGATGGGTATGGTTCTTGAGATGCCCCCTTGTCAACTTAGGAGTTTCGGTGCATACTGTAGGGGTAACCGATGGTTTTAAGCGGTTCAATCGGGGCCGGCCCAGGCCGTCGGGTGAGGGTGGCGTCGGATGCGGAAGTATGCAAACAAGGCAATGGAGACGCTGAACGCAGACTTGAGCGCGGGGCTCAAGCGGCTGCGGAAGGGATACACGGACGCGGCCGAGGGGTTGATCCAGATCATCCAGGCCGACCGCGAGTATCCCTATGAGTTCGTCGTTTACCGCCTTACGGGGTATCGTCCGCCGGCGAATGTTTCCGGCACCGAGCCGATGGGGGGCAAGTCGCTTCAGCAGGATCTCCTTTCGCTCATCCTCGACATATGCGATAGCTTCGAGCTATCGACGGATACGTATCCCGAGCCCGTCTACGATTCGCCGGCGCTGGCTCGACGGTTTAATGTTTCAACAAAGACGATCCAGCGATGGCGTCACCAGGGGCTCGCGGCGAGGCGGCTGGTCTTTCCGGACGGGCGGCGGCGCGTGGCGTTTCTGGAAAGCTCCGTGCGGCGATTTGTTGACGGTCGCGGCAGACAGGTCGCCCGGTCGGGCCGGTTCACGCAGATGACCGAAGTCCAGCGGCAGGACCTGATCCGTCGCGCCCGGCGAATGTCGAACTTCTGCTCGTGCAGCCTCAGCGATGTCGTCAGGCGCCTCGCTCGGCGTACTGGCAGGGCGACGGAAACCATTCGCTACACCATTCGAAAATATGACGCCGAGCATCCCGGCGAGGCGGTCTTTCCACACCTGCCAAGCCGGCTTGGCGAGCAGGAGAAGGCGGCGATCTACCATGGTTTCCTGCGCGGCGTGGCGATCCAGACCCTTGCCAAGCAGTATCATCGCACGCGAGGCAGCATCTATCGGATTGTCAGCGAGACGCGGGCCAGGCAACTGCTCGAGCGGCCTATCAAATACGTTCACAACCCGCAGTTCGACCTGCCCAACGCCGACGAACAGATCGTTGCCGCCGAGGACCCAACTCAGGGCCATAAGGCGAACGGGCGCAGTCTGGGCCATAGCGAAATGCCCAAAAATCTTCCGCCGTACCTGAGGGCTCTCTATGAGGTGCCGCTGCTTTCGGCGACGCGGGAGCGGGAGCTGTTTCGGCTTTACAACTATCTGAAGTACAAGGCCGACACGCTGCGCCACAAACTCGACCTCAACCGTTTGCGCACCTCGCAGCTTCGCGAGATAGAGCAATTGCTGCTTCAAGCCAACGTCACCAAGAACAAGATCGTGCGAGCCAACCTTCGGCTGGTGGTGTCGATCGCCAAGAAGCACATTGGCGGGGCGCAAAACCTCTTCGAATTGATCAGCGACGGCAATGTTTCGCTTATGCTGGCGGTCGAGAAGTTCGATTACTCGCGAGGTAATCGTTTTTCTACCTACGCCTCGTGGGCGATCATCCGCAACTTCGCGAGGTCCGTCCCGCGAGAGCGTTACCAGCTCGACCGCTTCGCCACGGGGCATGATGGAATCCTCGACATCGCCGCGAGCCTGAACATCTACGATCCCAATGAAGTCAACCCGGCGGAGCTTCGCGAGAGCATCGACGTTGTCCTGGCGCAGTTAAAGCCCCGCGAACGGGCGATACTTATCGAGCATTACGGATTGGACGATGAAGGCCAGACTGTCACATTCGACCAGCTTGGGCGGCATCTGGGCATCTCCAAGGAACGTGTGCGACAGATCGAAATACAGGCGATCAAGAAACTCCGCGACATTCTTCGCCCCAGGAAAGCTGACCTGTTGTGGTGACTTGCGGTGAACCACCGGCCCGGCAGTGCGTCCAATGAGCAGAGGTGGCATGCGATGAAGCATTGGATTTTGTGCGTGGCCGTACTCGTTGCGGCCTGCTCGACCAAACCTGATGCGCCCGTCAACGCTCCCGCCAGGCCGGGCGACGGCGTGGTGGCTGCGGCATCGGGCGGTAGCGGCACCGCGATTCAGAAGGCGGTCGCGGTCAGCGTGCCCTCCAAGGCCGCGCCCCCGGCCATGAAATACCCATCCGCGGCGCTGACGGACTTGTGCGGCAAGCGGGCCGATGACATCCGTCGCCGGTATGGCCGAAAGCTGAACGTGGTCGTGCATCCGCCGTTCGTGATCGCCGGAGACATGTCCGAGGCGCGGTTGGACTCGCACGCCAAGTCGTCGATTATCCGACTGGCCAGGGCGATGTGGACGGCCTACTTCGACAAGAAGCCCGACGAAGTAATCACCGCATTCCTGTTCGCAGGCGAGAAGAACTACAAGCTGCACGCACGCCTGGATTATCCTTCCGGCGGATCGCCTTACTACGGTTATTACACCCCGGCCCGGCACGCGATGGTGATGAACATTAACACCGGCGGCGGCACGCTCGTTCACGAGCTGACCCACGCCTTGGTAGTCTACGATTTTCCAGACCTGCCGACGTGGTTTAACGAGGGCCTCGCCAGCCTGCACGAGCAGTGTCAGATCGAGGAGGATGGCATTACGGGCTTGTCAAACTGGCGACTGCCGGCGCTTCAGGCCGCCATCAAAGCCAAGAATCTCCGTCCGCTGGCGGAGCTTGTCACAAAGCGCGACTTCTACGGCCCGCGCCAGGGCATCAACTATGCCCAAGGGCGATACTTCGTGATGTACATGCGGCACAAGGGCCTGCTCGTGAAGTTCTACCGGCACTTCCGCGAGCACGCAAGCGGCGACGGGGCGGACATCCGCGCGATCGAACACGTCTTCGGGCGGAAGATTTCCGACATCGAGCCGGCCTTCCTCGCGTGGGCAATGACACTCAAGTTCCAACGGTGACGGCTGGCGCGGTCCCGAGTGCCAACGGGCAACCGGGGTCGCTGGTGCGTGAAAAGCCGATGCTTCAGGCGAAAGGCTGCTCGATGGATGGGCTGGGCTCGGTGAACCATCGCGGGCCGTCTTCGGTGATGTGGACGCAATCCTCCAGCCGGATGCCGAACTCGCCGTAGATGGCGATCATTGGTTCGTCGGTGAAGCACATGCCTGGTGCCAGCGGCGTTGTGTTTCCTCGGACCATATTCTCCGGTTCATGGACATCCAGGCCGATGCCGTGGCCGGTGCGGTGGGGCAGTCCTGGCACCTCGTAGTCGGGTCCGAATCCCACATCAGTGATGACTTTCCGGGCGGCGGCGTCTACGGCCTGGCAGGGCGCGCCGACCTGGGCGGCAGCGAGCCCTGCGGCCTGGGCACGCTTTTCCAACTCCCATATCTCTCGCTGGCGCGGCGTCGGCTCGCCGAAGATGATCGCTCTGCTTATATCGGAATGGTAGCCCTCGACTGTACATCCGCCGTCCATGAGCACCACGTCGCCTTCCTTAATTTGCTGCGGTGTCCGGCTACCGTGCGGGAAGGCCGTCGATTCGCCGAATTGGAAGTCGATCCCGCCGGCGGCGCCCAGTGCGCGGTGGGCGGCAGCGGCGTTGGCCCGGCAGTCATTCTGTGACATGCCCTTTTCCAGCATGGAAATAGCCTTCTTATAGGCCGCCACGGTTATGTTCATCGCTCGCTGCATCAGGGCGATCTCGGCGGGGGACTTGACGGCCCGGCAGGGTACGGTAACGGGATCGGCGCAGACGTATTCAGCGCCCGGTGCGGCGGCGCGGATGCCATCATACAGGAAGAACCGCACCTGTTGCTCCATGGCGATTCGCCCCGAGGCGACGTCGCGGTCGGCGAGCACCTGGGCGACTCGCTCGTACGGGCTTTCGTGCTCCTGCCAGGTTCGCACATCGTCGCCGATGACCATCGACTGTCGCAGGCGGGCCTCCTCGAAGGTCGGGCAGATGTAGGCGATTTCGCCGCGGGCGGGAATGATCGCCGCGGTCATCCGCTCGCTACGGCTCCACCGCAGGCCGGTGAAGTACAGGAGGCTCGTGCCGCCATCGAGGTAGATCGCGTCGATGCCGGTTTCGACCATGAGTCGGCGGGCCTTGTCGATACGGCCCTGGCGCTCGGCGACGGTGATCGGTGCGATGCCATCGGTCATTGGTTTCAGGTCGGCGAAGTCGCTTGCGGACATTTGTTGCTCCTTTTCCAAGCCGGGCACACCCCAACCATCCAGGCCGCATGGCCCGCACTCCGTCCAAGGTCGACTAAGAGGTCCGGTTGACTAGTTGGTCTTTTCGGCGGCGATTTCTTTGGCGGTGTCGTTGAAGAACTTCACGCACGCGGCCAAGTCGGCCAGGGAGTACTTGTACTCGTACTCGATGGAGAACACGCCCTTGAAGCCCTGTGCTTTCAGTTCGCTCATCACGGCCTTGAGGTCGCCCTGCCCCGTGCCCCATGGGACGTCGTGGCCGTTGCCGAACTGGTGGAGGTCCTTGAAGTGGAATGAAACGATCTTTCCCTTGAGCATCTTGACGCCGTCGATGGGCTTGATTTTCTTTCGCATCCAATGGCCGGTGTCGGCGCAGGCGCCCATTCGCTTGCTCTTGCCCTTGCAGGCGGCGAGGACCTTCTCCGGCGGCCAGGAGTACGGATGATTGTGGAATGCCACGTTAATGCCATACTCGCTGCACAGTGAGTCCAGGAAGTCCGGGTTGGACTCGGTGACGATTGTTTCGAGTCCCATTTCCTTCGCCCAGTCGAAGAACTTGCGTGCGTCGGCTTCCTTACCCGGGAGCCCCGTGACGCCGAAGTTGACGAGCGTGACGTTCTTTTCCTTCAGCTTGGCTTTGACGGCCTTAATGGCTGCGGGCGTCATGGCCGGGCCCATCTTTTCGGAGATGTCCTTGCTGATTTTCTGGCCCGGATAGGCCTCGATGCACTTGATGCCGATAGAGGCCGTCTTGTCGATTGCCTCGAAGAGAGTAACTTTATTGAACGTCCATGCCTGTGTCGCCAGTCGCCATCCGAGCTTCTCGGCATCGGGGGAACCTGTGGCCTGGAACTTCGGTCCGGGTACTTCCTGAGCTCCTCTGCAGACGACGGCGCCGAGGAACCACGAAGCTGTGGCCATCAGAACGCCCATTACGATTCTCCTGTTTCGCAGCATTGTGTTCTCCTGAAATCAAATACTGGAAACATAAAATCATACCAACGACAGCCCATGTTGCACAAGGCATGGATTGGCTGTTTTTGTCCTGGTCGCGTAATATGTGCGGCGCGGATCAATGCCTTGCGGGTTCTACTTAAAAGCGGCATACTGCAAGTGCAGGCCGCAGCAATTTTGTCCGGCGGCGGCAGTCGAGAGTGATGTGCAGGGCCTGCCGCCCTGAGAGCTATGACCTACGACTTTCTTTGCGTAACAGAATGACTGATTCCGATACCGCCGATCCGCAGCTTTCGATTGTCATGCCGGCCTTTAACGAGGACCGTCGGCTTGGGCCGGCTCTGGATCAAATCAAGCGTCACTTCGAGTCGTCGCCCATGACGGTCGAGATTATCATCGTCGATGACGGCTCGACGGACGACACCACGGGCGTGGCTGAGCGGTTCGATTCGGGCGGTATGACGGTTCGGCTGATCCGCAACCGCGTTAATCGAGGCAAGGGTTACAGCGTGCGTCGGGGGATGCGTAAGGCGGCTGGGACGATGATACTCATGACCGACACGGACCAGTCCACGCCGATTTATGAGTTGGCCAAGGTCGTGCCATTTCTCAGCGATGGCTACGATGTGGTGATCGGCTCGCGCGATCTTGATGAGTCTCAGATAATGCAGCGTCAGCCTCATCATCGCCACGGCATGGGACTGTTGATGCGCGGGCTGCGCCGCAAGCTGATGCTCCGTGACATAAGGGACACGCAGTGCGGTTTCAAGCTTTTCAGCCGGAGCGCGGGCAAGGCGATTTTCCGTCGTGTTCGGGAGGAAGGTTTTCCCTTCGACTGCGAGGCGTTGATGCTGGCGCGGAAGTTGGGCTATCGGATCAAGGAAGTCGGCGTCATCTGGTGTAACGACCCAGACAGCCGGGTTCGCCCGGTGCGGGATTCGATCCGCATGGTGATCGGCCTGGTGCGGATACTGTGGCGACTGAGGGGAATGAAGGATCAAGAACGAATCTGATCGGTCGTCTTGGGCAGAAGGCTGAGCAACGTCAGTCCTCCTCCAATACTTCCCGCAGCGCCGCGATCAGAGGCGGCAGATCTTCTTTGATCGTTCGCCGAAGCAGATCAAGATCAATAACGTCATATCCATGGACGAGACGGTTCCGCATGCCGACAATCTGAGGCCAGGGAATGCCAGGGCTCGTATCTCTGGTCTCGGGGGAGACACGATTGGCCGCCTCGCCGACGATTTCCACTAGGCGCGTCAGCGCCAGTTGAATCACGCGGTTTCGTCGCAATTCTTCCAGTGAGAAATCCACCATCAATTCCGACGCTTCGCGAGCGTGGTTGAGCATGTCGCTGAGGCTCACTTGATCGTCATGCAGCGTCATACAGCACCTCCGCCTGGGCGAGCACCTTGTCCCTGAACAGCGGGTTCAGTCCCTTGTACGTGTGGATTTCCGCCTGGCGTGCCAGGATTCCGCCCAGTTCAATCTCCATTCCAGCCAGGGCGATCATTCCTACCCCGCAGTCAGGCTCGAACTCCACCAGCACGTCGATGTCGCTATCGAGTGTAAAATCGTCTCGCAGGACCGACCCGAAAAACGCCAGTCGACGAATTCGGTTGCGGTGGCAGAAGTTAGCAATTTTTTCTCTCGGAATCGCTATCTTGACGCTCATTGGCGCACCTCCGAAAAAGTCTGTTGTTCTTACAATCCCGCCTGGCGGGATAACCTAGGTGCCTCCGCCGCCGGCGGCGTCGGTTCGCTGTCGAGTGTCTGTATCATCCGAACGATGCACTCTACACAGCTAGCAGAAAGCAAGCTCGGAATCAAGCTTGAACCGTCGCCTGTGCCGTTGGTTGCAGAATCTTAGCGCAGCCAGGCCTTGCCGGCGGCGTAAAGGAAAGGGCCGCGACCGGTTGAATCCGATCGCGGCCCTTTTGTTCTGCTGCTGACTCGACCTGGCCCGATTGTTTACGGGCTCGCGGGTTAGCCTTTCGCCTTGGCGGGCATTTCGAGCGTCTTGCTCTGGAGGCCAATCTTGGCCAGGATGATGTAGAGCACGAAGCCGACGATGAAGGCTGCCACCGGCGGGCAGGGGATCTTGCCCGCGAGTGCTTCGAGGCCTGGAATCTGTGCGATGAACTCTACGGCGCCGACGGCGAAGCCGACGATCCAGGAGATCCACCCAGCCATGTTCCAGCCGGAGCGCGGTCCAGCCCATTTGCGGCCGGACAGGAGGTAGTCAGCCATCATCGCACCGCAGACGGGTCCGAACGACGCGCCGATGATGGTGAAGACTTGCGCCGCATTGCCAGCCCATCCGCTGACAGCCAGGGCGATGGCGACGACGGTTCCGATGCCGCATGAAATGAGCGGATTGACCTTGGGCAGTGTGGTCTTGAAGCTGTTTGTGGCGATGAAGGCCGCGAAGCAGGCAGCCGGGAAAGCCGCAATCGCCAGCAGATACATGAAGACGTTTCCGACCGTGGTTCCCATGATGGCGCCCATCATCTTAGTGGGATTGAGGCCCTTGAAGCCGGTCGGATTCATTCCGTAGGCGCCAGCGACGATCAGCAGGGCCAGTCCACCAGCGAAGATGGTGGAAAACGCCACACCGAAGAGCCCGCCGAGATGGACGTCCTTGCCGTTGCGGTTGTTCATGGCGATGTCAACACCCGCCGCCCCGGCCGTCGCGAAGAAGCCGACGACGTAAGCGATCATCAGGGCGAAAATGGAGAATGTCGATAGCGGCGTGGCGGCCACAACGGACTCGCTCTGCGTGGTGGCGACCGGCGCGGTTGCGTTAATGAGCGCCTGTGTGTCGAACTTGCCCACGCCGCCGACGGTCGAGACGAACAGCACGATCAGGATGACGAAGGGAATCAGCGGCAGGAAGGTCGCCACGCGGGCGACGTACTTGATGCCCTTGAGACCCATGAACGCGCCCAGAATCGCCCACGCGGCCGCTACGGCCATATGTACGGGGGTGTCCTTGGCTGCTTCCATGCTTTTGAAGAAGGGACTGACCAGGAACCAGGCGGAAAAGTACGCGTTGACGGCGAGCCAGCCGAACTGGAGCACGCCCATTAGGAAGCCAGGCATCAGGAAGCCGCCCTTCACGCCGTAGGTGCTCGTACCGACGATGTACAGCGGCAGGCCGGTCTTCATGCCCAGCAAGCCCGGCACGAGGTAGAACAGGAAGTGGCAGATCAGTGCCGCCGCGACGAGGGCCAGAATCGCCGTGCCCAGGCCGTGGGCCAGGAATCCGCCGGGCGCCGAACTGCTACCGAAGGGAGCTTGCTGCCAGAACACGAACCACAACATGATTCCAGCGTAGGTCTGCGCCGTGTTCTTGTACCATGGTGCCCGAGCGCTCATGGGCAAGGGCTGGGCCGAGGCGACATAATCCGGCAAGTTTGAAGCCATGCGTATTCTCCTTGATTCAGGGCTTCCGACGGCCAGCCTCCTGGCCAGTCGTTTTTTCATCAACAATAAAGCCGGGCACCGCACCGCGCGAAACCCGACACAGCAAACCCGAAGCAACAGTCAAGCTGCCCATTGGTCGCGCGCCATCGGGCCGGAACGTTTGCGAAATGCTGCTGCCTGACAGGCAGGTAACAAGCAGCCCGGCCTCTAGCGCCAATAGGGCTGGATGCAATCTACCAGAGGTTCATCCGTTACCGCAAGTATTCATCCAGCCAAATCATCCGATGTTTTCGCGGGGCTGTCACGTCGAGCGGCTTGCTTTCCGGGGCTTTTCAATGGCCAGCCCTTGTGGCCTGGGAATCCTTCGTGCTTGGAAACAATCCGATTTGTCGCTGGGCTTTCAGTGGTTCAGGCCCTTGTATCTTCCAGTTCCGTTGTTTCTCGGTAGGATGATGTTTGTCGTTCGGGCTTGTCGTCCCGTGGCCACGGGACGACAAGCCGCGACGGCGAGTTCGATCGGCCCCAGGCC
>CAZMBZ010000003.1:0-46223 GCA_964564285.1 uncultured Planctomycetaceae bacterium
GCGGAAGGCAAACGTGCAAATTGCCCGTTTGTAAAAAATGACATTCCTATGACAGAATACGAGGCGCAAATGGCGAAAAGAGCCATAAAAACCGGCAGAGAAGCGCCCCGTGCGCGGGTATTGGGGGTCCGTTTGCGGAAAACGAAGGGTAGACGGAGGCGAAACGAAGTGAAAATGAAGGCCACACGTGGGACAAACGCGGGACAAACGTGGGGTAAACGTGGGCCAAACGCGGGGTAAACGTGGGGCAAACGTGGGGTAAACTAGCGGAAATGGATGGTCGGCCGCGTAGATAGCGTAGTCACAAACCTATGACATACAAGCTTTTGGAGCCACGGCACGGATGTTTTATGGGCCAGTGGCGGGCATTGGCGGACATTTGGCGAACATTGGCGGACTCTTGGCGGGGTTTCGATGCCTTCGCATTCGTCGAAGGCGCATGTTCGTGTGCGAAAGAGTACTCATACGCGGTGCCGGGATGCGGTTTAGGCGCTAGTTTGCCAGCGCCATGAGGCGTTTGATGCGGTCTTTGGTGGGCGGATGGGTGGAAAAGACGCTCTTGGCGCGGGCCTCGAACTTTTTGATCGGGTGGACGATGTAGAGCGGCGCGGTGGCGCGGTTGGCGACTTCGAGGACCTCGGTATCGCCGCTGAGTTTCGCCAGGGCCGACGCGAGTCCGCGCGGGTTGCGGGTGAGTTCGACGGCCCCGGCGTCGGCGAGATACTCTCGCTGCCTCGACAGTGACATTTGGATTATTTTTGCCAGGATGGGCGCGATAATGGCCAGCACGAGGGCCACTACAAGCAGGATGATTTGTGCTCCCCCACCGCCCTTTTCGCGGTCGCGGCTGGAGCGTCGCCCGCCGCCGAACCACATGCTCCGCAGGAACACATCGCAGAGAATCACCAGCACGCCGACCATCACAGCCATCAGCATCGCATAGCGTATGTCATAGTGCCGCACGTGACTTAGCTCGTGTGCCATAACACCCTGAAGCTCGTCGCGATTGAGCTTGGTACGCAGGCCCTTGGTGATGGCGACGGCTGCGTGGGCGGGGTCCCTGCCGGTGGCGAAGGCGTTCATGGCGGTATCGTCTATGACGAATATTCGCGGCATGGGAAGCCCGCCGGCGATTGTCAATTCTTCGACAACGTTGAAAAGCTTCGGGTCATCATTGTGGGTTATCTCGCGGGCCTTGCTCAATGCCAGCAGCGCCCCGGACCCACCGTAGAAGCTAAACAGCGTCAGCACAAAAGCAATAATTCCAGCGATGACGGCCACGATTATGCCGAACGCCATATCGCCGTCACCCCAGACCATGCCTATAAGCATTCCAATGCCAATAAACAGCAGCATGAAAACGCCTATCAGCAGAATGCTGTTGCGCTTATTGTGCGAAATCTGGTCGTGGAACGTCTCTACTGCCATCAGAACTTAACCTTCGGCGCCTCACGCATTTCTGGCTCTTCGAGCTCGAAGAAATCCTCGAGTTTGAAACCGAACATCCCAGCCAGGAGGTTGTTGGGGAACGTCTGGCAGGCAGTGTTGTAGCCGGCCGTGGTGTCGTTATAGTGCTGCCGCGCGAAGGCAATCCTGTTTTCGGTGCTGGTGAGTTCTTCCTGAAGCTGAGCGAAGTTCTCGTTGGCCTTGAGGTTAGGGTAAGATTCCGACAGCGCGAAAAGCTTGCCCAGCGCGCCGGAGAGCATGTTCTCCGCCTCGGCCTGCTTGGCAACGCCGTTTGCGCTAATGGCCTGGTTGCGAGCCTGGATTACCCGTTCGAGCGTCTCGGATTCGTGGGCGGCGTAGCCCTTTACCGTGTCGACAAGGTTGGGTATAAGATCATATCGACGCTTGAGTTGCACGTCTATCTGGCTCCAGGCGTTACGGACCCTCACCCGCTTGGTCACCAGCGAGTTGTACGTGTAGATCGCCAGCAACAGACCCAGCACCAGCACGCCAAGTACTATCGGCCAAACCATAGTCACGTCCCTTTCGGTTACCCAGCCCGGACAGCCCGGCCTGGCTTGCAGTAAAGCCTATAACGTTTCATACGTATGTTCAATGCCGAATGCTCAATATCCAACCAGACCAGCGAGGCCCGCCGATAACAATCCCTGCGAATACAGTCGTGTTTCACTTGTTTTTATTGCTTGCGGAATGGAAGTCGGGATTATAATCCAAGATTCGTTATGCCCCCTTGGAGAGGCCAGGCCGTGGATTCTTTTACATTCAGCAAGGTCGAGTTCAACGAGCTGCGCCGCATATTAGGCGAGTTCTGTAGTTGCTCGTTGGGCAAAGCGTTAGCATCGCGTCTTAACCCGTCGCGAAACCCGGAAACTATCAATCATTGGTTGCGGCAGGTAACGCAGATGGTCGAGGCCATCCGCGACATATCCCTGCCCCCACTGGCCGGGCTGGCGGATATCAGCGAGCAACTCGCCAAGGCCGTACCGTCCGGCGGGGCCGGCGGGGAAGACTTCGCCGCCATCGCCTCAGCCCTGGCCGGTGCGGGCAATCTGCGGGCCTGGCTGGACAAACTGCCCGACAAGTTCGACATGCTGCATGCCCTGGCCGGCGATGTAAAGCGATTCGACGGCGAGATTAAGGCCATCAACGAAGTCGTCGCGCCTGATGGCAGCATCCTCGACCAGGCCTCCGAACGGCTCAGTCGGGTGCGGCTTGAGATAGACTCGACCGCCCGCAGAATCCACGATGTCATTTACGGCTACCTCCAGAATGCCGAGGTCGCCCGCCTACTCCAGAACACCAATGTAACGCTGCACGGCGACCGCTACGTCCTGCCAGTCAAGGCTGAGAACCGCGGCAGGCTTCCGGGCGTGGTTCACCGCGCAAGCAACACGGGCGCAACGGTTTTCGTCGAGCCCAACGCCTCGGTGGAGCTCAACAATCACCTTGCGGACCTGTACATCGACGAGCGGCGTGAGGTCGAACGCCTGCTGAACATGCTCGCGATCCGCCTTCACGGGCGGACCGACGAGATGGCCTCGACCATGCGTGCCTGCGGACAGGTGGACCTTATCGGTGCCAAGGCCCAGTACGCCTACCAGTTCGACTTCACCTGCCCGGAGGTCGTCGAACGCGGCACCCTGCAATTCAGCGGCGCCTGCCACCCACTGCTTCTGCACCAAGCCTATCGCCAACAGCGTCAGGGCGTACCGGAAGATAAGCGCCACGCCGTAGTCCCCATCGACGTGCGTCTCGGCAGCGACTTCGACATACTCGTCATCACCGGTTCGAACACCGGGGGCAAAACGGTAGCGCTCAAGACGGTGGCGCTTCTGGTGCTAATGGCCCAGTCTGGCATGCACATTCCCGCCAGGCGCGGCGCGACGATGCCCATGTTCCGCGACGTGCTGATCGACATTGGCGACGAGCAATCGCTCCAGCAGTCGCTCAGCACTTTCGGCGCGCATATCAAGCGTATCCGGCACATCCTCGGCAAGGCCGGCGCATCGAGCCTGGTGCTGCTGGATGAACTCGGCAGCGGCACGGACCCCGACGAAGGCGGGGCCATGGGCCAGGCGATCCTCGACGAGCTGCTGACGATCGGCTGCCCGGCCATGGTCACGACGCACCTCAGCGTGCTCAAGGCATACGCGTTCAACCACGAGCGGGTTGACAACGCCTCGGTGGAGTTCGACACAAAGACCATGTCGCCCACGTACCACCTGCTGATAGGCACGCCCGGCGAGAGCCACGCCATATCCGTCGCCAGACGCCTGGGCCTCACCAAGCGAGTAGTCGCCTCCGCGAGAAAACACCTCGACACCACCGGCAGGCAGTTCCGCCGAGCCATCCGCGCCACCGGCCAGGCCAGGCAGGTCGCCGAGGAAGCCCGCGCCCAGGCCCAGCAAGCCGAACTGGACGCCAAGACCCAGCAGGAAACCTACGAGTCCAAGCTGGCGGACCTGCACCGGCTCCAACGCGAGTTCGAGACTTGGCTGACGTCACTGGGCGAGCTTCGCCCGGGCGACGAGGTAATGGTCCCCTCGCTGAAAAAGCCAGGCCGACTCGTCCGGCTGGAACTTCACAAGCAAGTCGCTCTGGTCGAGGCCGACGGTATGCAGGTCGAGGTGCCGCTCAAGCAACTCATGCCCGACCTCGGCCAGGAAGCCATGAGAGAGCAGATCACCAATCTCCGCCAGCAGATCCTCGATCAGGCCAGCCAGACCGAGATCATCCGCGCCGAGGCTGAACACGCCAGGCAGGAGTATCACCGCTCGCTCCAGCAGCAAAAGCAGCATGCACGGCAGTTCGACACGTGGCTGGGCGCGATCGGCAGGGTCAAAATCGGCGACGAGGTCCCCATCGCCCGCAAGCCCGGCAAGGGCGTGGTCAAGCAAGTGGACCTTCTCGGCCTGCGAGTGACCGTCCAGACGCCCGAGGGCGAGTTGAAGCTGTCCATTCAGGACATCTTCCCCCAGACGGGGCCGTGGGCGCCGCGACATCACGAACCCCGCGGCGAGGACTCCCGTCGCCCCCGACGACGCGCCCAAAAGGGAGACGACCGCACCGCCCAGCAAGGTCGTGGCGGCCACGGCACCCAGCCTCGCAGCGAACGAATCCACAAACCGCAACCAAACCGCCCGATGGACCGCGTCCAGACAACCGGCCAGGCCGCGACGGCGAAGATAAAGGCCCTCCTGGCCATCGAGCCAGGCGAGCAGGTCTACGTAGTACCCTTCCACAAGCGGGCGACGCTCATTCGAATCCTTGCCGATAAGGATATGGCAGTCGTTCAGTCCGGCATCTTCGAGATGCAGGTGCCACTGATCGACCTCGAACCGCTCCACAGCCCCCCTTCCAGCCAGGGCCAAAGCCCACGCAAGCAAGGCGACAAGGAAGGCAAAAAGAAACACCAGAACAAGACCGAGCCAGATGTCCCGCTTAATGGCCCAGCCGCGCAATGAGCGAGGCCAAACGCCAGACTATGGCGATCGGCCTCATGGTACAAGTCAGTGCGTCGCATCGACAGGCGAAGGGCAATGCTTCCACCATTGATATCGGACATGACAGTGAAGATATTCACTGAAAAGCGAGCCGGGCCAAGCATGACCTACACTGGGGGCGGAGAAGCATCCGGCAATATTGCGTTTTCGACGCAACCGGCCGGACTTCGAAAGGGTTAAAGTTGCATTAGAGATAATTTCTCTCGATTCAGTTCGGGAAATCGTCATCCAGTCGCACAGGAGCCTGATAATGCGTAATACGCTCAAAAGACCAACATCGCGTAACCTCACGCGTCGCACGTTTCTTCGTCGCGCCGCAGCCGGGGCCGCGGGACTTATAGGAGCCGCCGCAATGAAACCAACAGTAGCCGCCGCAGCCAAGGCAGTCGGCGCCGCAGCCAGTAAGACCAGACCCAACTTCGTATTCATCCTCGCCGACGACCTCGGCTGGAAAGACCTCGGGTGTCAGGGCAGCAGTTTCTACGACACGCCCCACCTCGACGGCCTGGCCAAAACAGGCACGCGTTTCACCAATGCCTACGCGGCATGCCCGGTCTGCTCGCCGACCCGGGCAAGCATAATGTCCGGCCAGTACCCGGCCAGGCTACACCTGACGGACTACATCGGCGGCGGGCGAAACGCGAAACTCACCACGCCGAAGTTCCTGGACCACCTGCCACTGGAACACATCACCATCGCCGATGCGTTCAAGGAGGTCGGGTACGAGACGTTCTTCGCGGGCAAGTGGCACCTCGGACGCAAGGGATACTGGCCCGAGAACCAGGGCTTCGACGTTAACATGGGAGGCAACGACCGCGGCGGACCTTACGGAGGCAACAAGTACTTCTCGCCGTACGGAAACCCGTGCCTGCCCGATGGGCCTCCCGGAGAACACCTGCCCGACCGCCTGGCCATCGAGACCTGCAAGTTCATCGAGGCCCACAAGGACGAACCGTTCCTGGCGTACCTGTCGTATTACTCCGTCCACACGCCGCTGATGGCGAGGGAGGACCTCCAGAAAAAGTACGAGCAGCGCCGCGCCGAACGGAAGCTCCAGGACACGTGGGGCGAGGAAGGCCAGAGAAAGGTCCGACTCGTCCAGAGCCACGCCATATACGCAGGCATGGTCGAGGCCATGGACCAGGGCGTCGGCAAGGTGCTCGATACGCTCGACAGGCTGAAACTCACAGACAATACCGTCGTCATCTTCATGTCCGACAACGGCGGGCTGAGCACGTCCGAAGGCCATCCCACCTGCAACCTGCCGCTCCGCGCGGGCAAGGGCTGGCTTTATGAAGGCGGCATCCGAGAGCCAATGATCGTGCGCTGGCCGGGCACGACCAAGGCCGGCAGCGTCTGTGATGAACCGGTGACGAGCACGGACTTCTACCCGACCATGCTGGAAATCGCCGACCTGCCCGCAAAGCCCGAACAGCACTGCGATGGCATGAGCCTGACGGGGCTTCTCAAGAAGCCGGACTCCAAACTTGCGCCGCGAGAACTGTTCTGGCATTATCCGCATTACGGCAACCAGGGTGGCAGCCCCGGCGGGGCCGTCCGCGCGGGAGACTTCAAGCTCATCGAGTTCTATGAAGACGACCACGTCGAGCTATATGACCTCGTCAAGGACATCGGCGAAAAGAAAAATCTGGCCGCCAAGATGCCGGAAAAAGCCGCCGAGCTGCGAAAGAAACTCGACGACTGGCGAAAATCCGTCAAGGCCGACATGCCGAAACCAAACCCAAACTACAAACCCAGGCAAAGGCGATAATTAACGAAATAACAGTCTCGCCTGGACGCCGCCGTCCTTCAGGAGCAGACCACGATGCTTAAGTTCTCCCCGCGAGCGATGCGTGTATCTCTCTTGTGCTTGCTCTGCTGGGCAGCGCCCGGTCTTGCCGGCGACTGGCCTCAATGGCGGCATGATGCGGGCAGGACCGCCTGCTCACCGGAGACGCTGCCGAAAGACCTCCACCTTCAGTGGATACGCGAGCTGACCGCACCACGTTCCGCCTGGCCGGCCAGCCAGAAAAAGTTGCTGTTCGACGCATCCTACGAACCCATCGCCGCAAGCGGATTGCTCATCGTAGGATCCATGAACGACGATACCGTTACCGCCTATCACGCAGCCACGGGCGAATTGGCATGGCGATTCCACACCGATGGCCCGGTGCGATTCGCGCCCGTCGCACACAAAGGCAACATCTGGGCCGTCAGCGATGATGGGTATCTGTACTGCCTTGACGCAACCAGTGGAAAACTCCTGTGGAAAATGCTAGGCGGGCCAGATGGGCGAAAGGTCATCGGCAACGGCAGGCTCGTCAGCATGTGGCCCGCCCGGGGCGGACCGGTCATCCATGACGGCACGCTCTACTTCGCCGCTGGAATCTGGCCATTCATGGGCACGTTCATCTACGCGATCGACCCCGACACCCGCGAAGTCCTCTGGTGCAACAGTGCCAACGGCAGCACGTGGATGACGCAGCAGCACGGGGCCCTCGCGTTCGCCGGAGTCGCGCCGCAAGGCTACCTCGCCGCCGACGCCGATACGCTGCTGGTGTCCGGCGGGAGAACCGCCCCAGCCGCCTTCGAGGCCAGGACCGGCAAATACAAGTACTGCCATCTGGCCAGCAGGGAAGTCGGCAAAAACACCGGCGGATATAACGTCGCCGCGACCGAGGGCTTCTACTTTAACTCCAACGAAATGCACAACATCTCCGACGGATCCCTGGCGACCGTCGTGCGGGCAGACGTTTACGGCCGGGGCGAGTTTTACGGCCTGGACAAGGGCAAACTCTTTGCCGGAGGCATGAAACTCCGCGACGTCGAGTTCGTCGACAGGCGAGGCAAGAAGAGAAAAAAGCCAGCCTCACCGGTTTTGTGGTCACACAAGATGCCCAAAACACCCCGCCGACTGTTCATGCGAGCGGGTGAAACGCTGTATGCCTCAATCGACGGTGGAGTAGTCGCAATCGACCTGACCGATCCGTCGCAATTCGCATGGCAGGCATCCATCCAAGGTGAAGCGTGGACCATGCTCGCCGCCGAGGGAAGGCTTTTCGTGGTCACGGTGGATGGAAGGATATACTGCTTCGCCGGCCAGGCCGTGGCGAAGCCCGAACGTCACGCCCGCCGGGTTCCTCCAACCCCCGCCAAGGCCCCCGCCGGTACTGCCTCAAAGTTGATTGAGCTGTCTGGCGCGAAGGCGGGCCATGCACTCGTGCTTGGCGCGAACGCCGAATTGGTGGCCAGCCTCGCGGCGGCGTCGGAGTTGGACATCATCGTGCTAGACGCCGACGCTAAGAGAGTCGCGGCCCTGCGAAACCGTCTCGGCGACAGTTACGGCCGGCGTGTAGCGGCGATACCGACAAGTCTGCCCGAGGCCAAGTTGCCGCCCTACCTCGCCAGGCTGATCGTCGCAAGTGGAACCGACCCGACCGAGGCGATGCTTCGCGAGACATATCGCGTGCTGCGTCCTTATGGCGGGACGGCCTGCTTCAGCGTTAGCGTCACCTCCGCGGATCGAGTTCGCCAGATGGTCGCAGCCTTGAAGTTGCCCGGCGCCGAGATCGCCGTCGCCAACGGCTGGCTTACGCTCAAGCGTCAGGGTCCCCTTCTCGGCTCGGGGTCGTGGACTCACCAGTACGCCGACGCAGGCAACTCCGTGGTCGGCACCGATCGCCTTGCCAGGGCGCCCCTGGGTCTGCTGTGGTTCGGCGGGCCAGCCAACGATAAAATCCTGCCCCGTCACGGCCACGGACCATCGCCGCAGGTTATCGGCGGCAGGCTCTTCATCGAGGGTCGCGACCTGTTGCGAGCGGTGGATGTCTACACCGGCAGGCTCCTGTGGGACCGCGAGATCAAGGACGTAGGCAAGTTCTACGACTTCACAAATCACCAGCCAGGCGCAAACGAGATCGGCAGCAACTACGTGTCGATGGCCGACGGGGTTTACGTGGTAACGCCGCACGCCTGCATGAAGCTCGACCCGGCAACGGGCAAAACAGTCCGCGAGTTCAAACTGCCCGCCACCACCCCAGCCGATGCCAAGGCCAGATGGGGCTTCATAACGGTATATGACGACTATCTGATCGCGGCCTTGACGCCACTGGAAAAAGGCAAGCCGAGCGATTACGCATCATCCAGCCAGATGCTGGTGGTAATGAATCGCCAGACCGGCCGGGTCCTGTGGCAGCGGCAGGCCGAACAGGTCTTCCGTCACAACACCATCATCGCGGGCAAAGGCAAGATATTCTGCATCGACAGCGTCAGCAACGCCAAGCGTCAAACCGCCAATCGCCGCGGAGAAAAGGTGGATGATAAATCATCGACGCTCTACGCCCTCGATGCCGCCACGGGCAAGGTGCTCTGGCAGACAAACGAGGACATCTTCGGCACGTGGCTGGGGTATTCGGCCGGGCATGATGTGCTGCTCCAGGCCGGCAGTGGCGCACGCGATCGTGCCGCCGACGAGGCCAAAAAGGGCCTGGCCGTCTACCGTGCCGCCAACGGCGGGGTAGTATGGAAAGACCTCGAACTGGCATACAACGGCCCGTGCATGCTGAGACGCGACACCATCATCACCAACGGCAGCGGTGGGTTCGCGTTGAACCTGATGACCGGCAAACGCCTGACCTGGCCCGACCCGCTCACCGGCAAACCGGTGGACTGGCGATACAGCCGCACCTACGGCTGCAATACTGCCATCGCCAGCGAGAATCTCATTACGTTCCGCAGCGGAGCCGCGGGATACGTGGACCTCACGACCGGCATGGGCACGGGCAACCTCGGCGGATTCAAGAGCGGATGCACGTCGAATCTCATCCCTGCCGACGGCGTACTAAACGCCCCGGACTACACCCGCACCTGCACCTGCTCGTACCAGAACCAGACATCGCTTGCGATGATCCACATGCCGGACGTCGAGCAGTGGACTTTTTTCAATTCGGCCGGCAAGCCTGCCAGTGCCCTCGCGCAAGTCAACGTAAACTTCGGCGCACCCGGCGACCGCCAGACCAGACAGGCCTGCTGGCTCGAGTTCCCGTTTGTCGGCGGGCCTTCGCCGGCACTGGATGTCAAGGTGACCGGCGGACACGCCTACTGCCACCACAGCGCTTTGTTTACCGGCAAGGAGCTCACCTGGGTAGGCGCGTCCGGCCTGGCCGGAGTGGACAAGGTCACGATCAGGCTCGAACACTCCCGAATTCCCACCCGGCGAAAGTACACGGTGCGGCTGGTCTTCGCGGAACCCAACACCAATGCCAAGCCCGGCGACCGCGTTTTCAACGTCGCCATCCAGGGCCAGCGAGCACTTACAAGCCTGGACATTGTCAAGGAAGCCGCCGGGCCACGACGGGTAATCACGCGCAAGCTCACAGGCGTACTCATCGCGAGAACGCTCATCGTCGAGTTTGATCCCGTCAAGGGCGAGCCAATCATATGCGGCATCGAGGCGGTCGCCGAGTAATCCCGGCGGCATGGGCCTTGACCTAGCCCGGGGCATGTGGAGTATCTTAAAACCCGCGCGTTTGAAAAGCCGTCGCCTCCGCGCGCCGGCCGGGAATGCGCCGACTTCAGATAATCCCCTGTGACAAGGAGAACCCTATGAAGATGTACCAGGAGTTCAAGCAATTCGCGATACGCGGCAACGTTGTGGACATGGCCGTGGGCGTAATACTTGGCGGCGCGTTCGGCAAGATCGTCAGTTCGCTGGTCACCGACGTGATAATGCCCCCCATCGGCCTGTTACTTCGCGGGGTGGATTTCACCAGCCTGAAGGCGACCTTGAAGGAACCGGTGGTCGACCAGGCCGGCAAGCAAATGCCTGAGGTGGCGCTGGCCTACGGCAGCTTCATCAACACGATCGTGAGCTTCATCATTGTCGCGGCCTGCACGTTCATATTGGTCAAACTGATCAATTCACTCAAGAGGAAGGAAGAGGTCAAGCCCACCGCGACCGTCCCGTCGGTGACAAGGGACCAGCAACTGCTGACGGAGATTCGCGACCTGCTCAAGGCGAAGGCTTAGAGGGGTTTAAATCGCGGGCGCCGGGCGGGTTTTACTCGGCGTTCGGCTCGGGCGCTCGCAGTTCGGCGATTATCGCGCCAAGCGTTGCCAGCAGCGTGAAGATGAACGTGACCATCCCCAGCCACACGGCCTGGTCGGCGGTTCGCGGCGTGTCGATCACCCCTGCCATGGCGTTGTTGGTGCCTGTGTACACCAGCGACAAGACCAAGCCGGTAAACACTCCGAGGATGATGCGTTTCGACGTGGACCATCCGCCCGCCCACACCGCGGCTGCGGTGCCGGCCAGAAGCGGCACCCATAGCGAAACCTGCCACGTGTCCCGCAGAATCGGCACCCGCCCCGTCCCTTGCCATCCCAGAAGGTCGATTTGGGCAAGCACTATCGCGGCAACGATAACCGCTCCCACACAGTGCCAACTGCGGCGCGGGAGTTTCTTGCGGTGCTCGGCCAGGGCGCCCATTCGACGTCGGACGGTCAGTGGGTAGTTGTAGAACAAATCGAAGACAAAGTGCTCCAGTAGCGCGCCCTTTTCGCCGAAGACCGGCACGACGTGGACGGCGCCCGTCGCCCAGTGCCCAGCCATGAACCGGGCGAGCGTCGGATAGCGATACGCCATCTGTATCGGGAAAGCCAGGTATCCGACGTACTTGAAGAAGCCAAGGAACACCGCGATGTTGTAGTCTTTGAAGTTCCGCTCGCGGATGACCAAATACAACACGTAAAGCCCGCGAACCAGCGAGCCAGGCGAGATCGGCGTTACCTGAAACGCCACCAGGATCGCCCCGCCTACCTTGAAGGCCTCGCCCCACGGCAGGTGATGCGCCCAGCAGTACCAGATCGCCACGGCCACCGACACCACCTGGGTAATCGGCATCGTACAGACATGCACGGCTAGGCTCTTGAGGTACTTCTGTATGAACGGCTCGTCGAGGCGCGAGAGAATCCGCTCGGCATCCTCGTCGGTGACCATGTTATTGCGGCGCCCCTGCGCCACCATGTCCCGCAGCCATTGCGCGCGGGCGTCGGCGTCGAAGTAAAGCCGGACCGGGCGGACGAAAATGTAATGCAGCTTCTCCTTCGCGAAGGCCCAGTCCGTGAGCGCCCTGTGCAAACCGGCCGGGAGAATCGACAGCGGCCGATGCAGCAGCGATCGCAAGGGTCGGTCGACCAGTTTCGCCGCCGTCGCCGCGCTTATCCGCCCGCACTGCAGCCAGGCTATGAGCGTCTCGATCATCCGCCCCCGTATTGCCCTCAGTAACCACATCGGCCGAAGCATCGACAGGTAGTGCAGCCGATACCGCTTGCGTCCTGTGAAACGCCGCAGCCCCCGGCTTGCAGCCGGAGCAATCACCAGCAACACCGCACTGATCGCCCCGCTGACCCAACCCAGGCGCAGCGGTGAATCCGAGGCCCCGAACACCCGCGCCCACAGCCCCACCGCCAGGATGGACATACCCAAAATTCGGCCCGTGGTCGACAACAGACCCAGCGTCCAGAACATCGCAAACAGGCTGAACTTTTTGCTGATCATCCGCTCGGCAGGACGGTCGATCTTGCCCGCAGTGCGCCAGCCGCAAATCGTTGCCCGGTGTATCGACTTCCAAAGCTCGCCATCGTAGAGCAGCCGGGTGCGATGGCCTGTGACATCCACCTGGGAATCCCGATACGCGGCCTCGGCGGCGCGAAGCTCATCGAGCGCGGGTAACATATCAGCGAAGATATCGCCTCGGGACTCGACGTACGCTGTAAGCTTATCGATATTGCCGCGATCGAACTGCACCAGCCTGCCGCGAGCCAAGCCTCGTCCGATCAACGCGAAGTCGCCTGGGCTCATTGGCAAGAATGCCAGCAGCGCCAAACCCGCCCGGAAATCCACGGCCGTCAGACCGGCGGCAGGATCGTCGTCGAACTCGCGTCGCTTCAGGCAGTTCGGCTGGCTCTTGCAGGTGGACCACTCGTACTGTCGGGCCAATTCCGGCGCGCCCATGTCGTGCAGCATTCGCACCAGTTCAGCCATAAAACGCTTCTTGGCGCAGTACTCCGGGGAACCTGCCTGTGCGTCCGGATCGTTGGAGGGCAGGCTGCCGCGCCGGCTCAGGTTGTTGTCCACCTCGAACCGCCAGGTCCGGCCTTCGAGCCATTCGCTGATCTCCCCGCAACTGCCGATTGTCGGGTCCACGAAGGTCGCCAGTATGTCCACCACACTGCTCTCACCGCCCAATCGCTCGGACGCGGCGCGGCGGATGAACTTCTGCCAAAGCGCCCCTGCCCTGGCGGCCGTGGGGTTTACCTGCAACTGGAACGGACTCTGAAACCCCACCCGGTATATCAGATTCCGGAAAACCAGCGACGCCCGGCTTGGCGGCACGAGGATCTTCATCGCGTAGCTGCCGCCTATGGTCAGGCCGGAAATGTCCGCCCCGATCTTCTCGCCCTTCTTGACCTTCCCAGCCTCGATAGCTTTGATCTGCACGCGGTAGACCTGGCCTGCAAACCCGCCGCCGACGAACCGCTCGACGGCTACCGTCACCTTCCGTCGCCCTGCCGGCAGAACGCCGGTCATTTCGTACGTAATTTCGTCGCCTGGCTCGTAGCGGTCCACACGACGCGGACGAAGCACCTCCAACTTACTGAAGCGCTTAGCCAGCATCCGCGATGTTTCAATACAGTACTCGACCGCCATCGCATCTCCATCCAACGAACCGACAGACCGACCACCATGCCGGTGGCATGTGTCTTTTCTATCGGCAAGTAGCGACGGTTACTGTATGCCGAGTACCGATTCCTTGTCGGATTCAGCGAGACAAGACGTACTCGGCCAAGTCGGATAACTGCTTAGCGGTGAGATCAGAGGTCGAACCGTGCCGGTCGGACTTGTTGAAACGCGTCAGCACGTCGGTCACCGTCCCGGCCCGGCCGTCGTAGAGATAAGGCGCGGTCCGCCAGGTTTCCACAAGCGTGGGCGTGTCGAAATCCTTTATGCCAAGCTGGTCCGGGCCGTTACCGACGTCGTAACTCTTCAGGTCGGTGGCGAGTTTGCCCGAGTGGCACGAGGCGCACCCGGCCGAGCGGAAGATGACTTCGCCCCGCTTCGCGGCGGGACTGAGTTTGCCACCGACGAGATGCGGGCTGGGCACGGGCGTGAGGCTCTTGAGGTACGCATCAATCGCCTCGGCTTCGACTTCGGGCCTTTTGGCAAACTGGATGAAGCGGACGCCGGCACGCACAGCCACCTCGGCACTCGCCCTGATGCCGGAGATCATTGTCGGGGCCGTCCGGTGAGCCAGAAGCATGCTCTTTGCGTTTTTCGGATTGCCGATACCGTCGTTTAGCAGATCCCAGTTGAGCCCGTCGGTTCGGGCGCCCGGGTGGCAGCTTGAGCAGCTCTGCCACTGCTGGAGACACAACGTCCCATCGTGAAAGCACAACTCCCCCAACCGCCGAGGCGTCATGGGCTTTGCGGGGCACAGGAGAATCGTCTCGCACTTGGGGTAACGATTGGATGGGTCGATATCCACCACCGCAAGCGAATCGCTGAAGTACTCGGCCGCGTATAAAGTTCTGCCGACTATGGCCAGGCCGCGTGGTCCTTTGCCGGGCAATCCGGTGCGTCGGCGAAGTCCCGCAAGAAAACTCAGGTCGTTGGGCACGTCGACCGACGAACTTGACACAGCCGTAACCTGCTCGCCGGCGGCAGCCTTGTCCAACTTGGCATGCATGGCAAGGCGGTCGATCACGTTGACCTCGTGCGATCCGGCGTGCGTGACGCACAACAGTTTGCCGTCGGCAGTGCAGGCGACCGACCACGGGTTGGCGGCACCAAGGTCCACGCTGTCCAGCAGGACCGTGTTGACCAGCTTCCCGGCCCGGATGTCCACGACAGCCAGGGCATTGCTGCACATCCAGCCACGTTCGACCATGGTCGTCGGCAGGTGGTATCGCCCCAGCACGTGCGTGGCGTAGGCGAACCGACCATCCGGCGAAACGCAAACGCCGCGAACCCCGGTAGCGCCGTCATGCAGGCCGATGTTGGCGACCTTGCCGGCGGCAGTGTCGATAAGGGTCATCGCCGCGGCGGCGTATGCGCCGTTCGTCGGCCCGGCCGGAAGCTGATTGCCAACCACGACATACCGCCCGTCCGGGGTAATGGCGATGGCCACAGGCTCGCGGACGGACCCGATGCGTTTTGTTTCCCGCCCGGAGGCGATATCGACCACCGACACGTCGTTATCGAAACGGTTACAGACATACAGCGTCTTGCCGTCCGGGCTGACGGCGATTGCGCAGGGCGTATGGCCCACGCTTATCGAACCTGTCACCTTGGCGGATTTCAGGTCGATAAAATGCACCCGACCCTGTAGCGACTCGCCGGTTACGTAGAGCCTGCCGCCGTCGGGCGAAATTGCCATCCCTCCCGGCTCGTCGGGCAGAGGTATCTCCGATACGACCTTCCCGCATCCGAGGTCCACAACCGACACGCGCCGGCCCGTGTGCTCGGCAACGTAAAGGCGCTTGCCATCCAAGCCGACGACCAGGTCCCGCGGCGACAGATAGCCGCCATTGTCCGCGGCAGCTACGGCCCCGGCTGCGACGGCCTGCACAGGCCCGGCGTTTACTTCGCCCTGGTGAAGCGCGCACACTGCCAAGACAATCAATCCTACGAAAACAAGACTCATTACTGCATGCTTGGACATTACTTATTCTCCGCGACCTGTCACTTGGCCGGAATTACTATACGTATACCCACGTTGTAGACCTTCTGATACGGCTCGTAGGCAAAGCGAGCCGAGGCGGTCGCGTTGACTGGCCGATCCTCCCAAGATCCGCCGCGGGCGACTTTCCGCTCCCGGGGATTCGCGTCGTTTCGGCCGTTGGCTTCGGCGTACGGATACGAACGATAACTCGACCGCGTCCACTCGCTGACGTTGCCCACCATATCCTTGAGGCCCCAGGCGTTGGGCTGGTACTGGCCGACGTAGTTGGTGACGAGGCACTTGTCGTCGCTGCCATCATCCCGCAGGGGGTAGTTGCCCTTGGGATCGTGCGAGCGCCTGATGTGAACCTTGCTCCCGCCATCCCAGCGGGTCCAGGTAAAGAGCATCTGGTGGTCGGCGAGATTGGCAAAGGTCGAAAAGACGCTGCCCAAGTCGCCGTAGTAGAACGGCCCGGCCGAGCCGGCGCGAGCAGCCCATTCCCACTGTGCCTCCGAGGGCAGGGCAACCTTTTGGCCGGCCTTGTCGCCCAACCACTTGCAGAACGCCATCGCCTCCTGCCACGACACCCGGGCGACAGGCTGATTCGGATGGTTGCCGATGTATCCGGGAGTGGCCAGGTCCTTGCCCTGCTCGTCGTAATATCGCGTGTCGTGCTCTGGATCGAAGCAGTTGTACTGGGCGTTGCTGATCTCGCAGACGCTCATCCAGAAAGGCTTTTCGATGCGGATGACGGACCGAGGCTGTTCGTCCTGATACCCGGCCTGGCTGCCCATCACGAACTCGCCGGCGGGGATCAGAACAAGCTTTATCTTCTGGCCTGCTCCCAGGTCCAGTTCCCGCTCGGCGGTCTTACCAGCCTGCTGCTGGAGTTGCCTGGCCTGCTCGGCAGACATAGGGAAACCCTTGGCGACAAGTTGGTCCGGCTTAACTTTGGCGGCGGGCTCAGGCTTGATGAACGCCTCGGGCTTTCGCTCGCCGGCGGCCTTGGCAAGGCGGTTGTATATATCCTCGGGGTTATCCACCACATCGGCATACAGCTTCGCCAGCTCCGCTCGTCTGGCGGACTGGTCCCGCCCGCGGTACTGAGGCGGGTTCCAACTGCCGCGGTATGGCGCATTCAGGTCGATCCAGCAGTACAGCTTGTCGAGAGACTCGGCGTCGAGTTTGACGTTGTGATGGCCCTTTTCAAGCATTCGAACAAGCGGGCTTGTCGAACTGTGCCACTCCATCGGCTTGGCCATCTCCATGTCGCTCTCGGGACCCGGGCGACGCACGTAGGGGTGAAGGCTGTTGTAAGAGGTTTTCTCGCCGGTGAACACGGGCCTGCGTTGCCCACTCTCGGACTTCTTGCCGTCGTGGCAGCCCAAGCAGTACTTGCTGAGTACCGGCTGAATCTCCAACTGGAACGAGAACGGCCGGGCCGGGCCGTAGAACGGCTCGATAGGCACCGGCGCCCGCTGGGCCGCAATGCCCATGTGATTACGCGACGCTTGGTTCTGGTTTTCGTGACAACCGCCGCAGGAAACATTCTCGCCCGGCTTGCCAACCAGCCAGGACCGCATGATCTGAAGGGCCTTGCCCTGCTCGTCAAGCGGCTGGATCGACAGCGGCGTGTTGGCCGGAATCGTGAAACTCGCCGAACCGTCTGCCTCGACGGGCACCGTGCCGAGTATGCACTTGATATCCCAACTGCTCTCGACGCCGCAAGCGGTGTGCCCGCCGGTTCGGTTGTACGCGAAGTGATAGGAAAACAGCCTCAGCTTCTTAACCTTTCCGCGTGGAATACCCGCCAGCCCCGGACCGTTATAGACATCCGTTATGTAGACGTTGGCGGTTTTCACGCCCGGGATTATGCGGTCGGCAATGGCGGGCGGACGGCAGCGCGGCACGAACGGGAAGGGCTCGAATATGCCCGCGCCTTCCTGCTCATACAGCAGCGTCACGTTGTCGTAAATATCCACCAGGTACAGCCCCCACAGCGACTGGGCGGTAGGCTTCATCGACACGAGAATGTACTTATCACTCAGCGGATAGGGATAGACAAAGCTCGGGTAAACTCCCGTTCCCTGCCCGTCGCGGACGTTTCCGACCACGTCCTTGCCGTAGCCGGGTATCTCCTGCACGAAGCCAGTCTTCTCGGCCGGGAGAACCTCCGTCGCGATATCCAGAATACTGCCCTGCGGACCCCACTCCAGGCTGGTCGGCTTGTACTTGAACGGATACTTTCGGCCCAGGGCGGGGTCGATAATCCCCATCCGCCCGGTTTCGGCGGTTGCGTGATGGCCTCCCATAATGCCGACGATCTTCCGCGGATGTCCGGGCATCGGGCGAGCGTGCTTGAACGCCGTCGGGAAGTGCGAACCGCTGCCCCAATACTCCATCTGATTCGTGCCATCGGGATTGCAGGAGAACATAATCCGCGAGAAATAATGCGGGATATCGCTGTACTCCCACCGCGTATAGAGAATGCGCCCGTTGTTAAGCACACAAGGGTGGAAATCGCTGTCCTGCTCGAACGTCAATTGTCTGATCGAATCCTTCTTACCATCCAACAAATAGAGGTTCACCATTGGCGAGCCGCCGCCGACGCAAGGCAGGCCCTGATAGCCGGCGGTGGAACAGGTGACGACACGCCCATCTGGAAGGTAGCAGGAATCGAAGAAGTCCACATCCGGAGTGTCCGTCGGGGTCAACTGACGGCGGTTCTTTCCGTCGATGCCTATCTCGAACAACCCCCAGCGATCATCCGAAGTAATGCTGGAAAACATGATGAGCTTGCCGTCGAAGTCCAGGTCCGTGTCGCGAAGGATCGGCGAGCCGGCAGGCTTGAATATGACATCCACCTTAGCGCCGTTGCGGATATCGGACACCACGGCTACCTCGTTGTCCCATCCGCTGTGACGAATGGTGTCGTTGGTGTATGCGTTCAGCCCCGGCGCGCCAATGGACGAGCCCTGGGCTCTGCGGGCCGACTTGCCGAATCTTCGGCGGACGACCATGATCTTGTCGAAGTCCAACTGCGGATTGGCCAGCAGCGCATTCCGCGAGAACTCCATGATCTCAGACGCCTTTGTCAGCGCAGCCACATCGCCAGCTTCGATGCCCTTTTCCAACTGCCCCAGGAGCTTCTCGTACTCGTCGAGCTTGCGAAGATACTTGTTGTCCTTGCCGTAAGTCTCCGGGTACGTCGCTGTCAGGTCCTCAATCGCCAGGCGGAGGCTCTTGAAATTCACCGACTTGAAGGTCGCCTTCACGACGGCCATACGCTTGGCCTTGGCGTAAAGCTTCCGCAAAGCGACGAGGTCGCCGGACGTCCTGGCCGATTTGCCCAGGGCCTCGGCCTGCTCTCGCATCTTGCCTGATGTAAAGCCGACATACCGGGCAGCAAGGTTCGCGACCGCCTTGTCATCCCATTCAAAATCCCACAGCCGATCCACCATTTCCAGGCTGATCTGCTTGCGCTGCTCGGCGGACTTGCAGTCTCGCAAGACAAGCGCCCAGAGCTTTTCCCGCTCGGCTGAGACATTGAGGTTGGGCGCGGCTTTGGTGTGAAAGTAAAACGCGTTGCGCCTGCCCGGATTGTATATCTTGACCAGCAGTTTATTGTCGCCCGGCGACAGCGGCAGCAGAACCTTATCCCGCTTGGCGGCAGCGCTGCCGTCGGTGTTGCCGGTAAAGACAACCTTGCCGTTCAATCTCACCGCAAGCCGGCCGTTGCAGCCCAACCAGATCGGCAGGTTCATCGCTTTCTCGACCTTGAGAGTGCGGAAAACGTATGTGATTGCCTTCGAGCCTCGCCCCAGGTTGATAACCTTGCCGTCGGGCCAGTTTCCACCCTTGCGCCAGATGCTAGCGCTCTGGCCTGGAGTCTTCACCGTCGGATCGGCGCCCTTGTCTGGAGCCAGGACGGTATCAAGGCCCTTGTCGGCCCGGACGGGCTTGGTGCTGAACCACGGGCCAAACTTTACCTTGGCAGCCGGGCTTCTCTTGAACTGCTCGCTCTCGGCCTCGACGGCCGACGCCAAGGCCTCCCGCGAGGCGAACATTGTTTCGTCCCAGGCACCCTTTCGGACGTACCACTGAGAGTCAGCCGCTAAGGCTCCACCGGCCAGAACCGAGGCGATCAGCATAACAACGATCAGTCGCAATCCATTCATAGTCAAACACATACGCATTGTGCTTCCTTTCCGACAGCCCACGTGCCGTGCTCGATATATTGATGCGTCAACTACGATGCGTCAACTACATCAGCGTCCCAAGTGAAACCCTTCAGACGACATAAGGTCGCGAACAACTCCGCAAGAGATTGCCCGCCAGCCAATGCGGACATTCCGGAAGATTCCTGACCCAGGGCTTGCCTAGCCAGGATGTCCTTACTCTAAAGGAGACGCAACTCGACATTCTGCGCATTCCCGATCAAAGTGCAACTGTAACGACAAGAGGTCGGACGCGACCAATGACTGCCTGCGGACCGTTTTCCCGGAAAGTCGCGCTGGGTATTTCACTCCTACCTGCCCCATTGCGGGATATGCTTTAGAAACATAAATGGCGACTGCGATGGCTTTGGACATGATCGAAGGAAGATGGAAACCCGGTGCCCACATAACGCTGGCTTGACAGGCCCGGGTTCTGTATCATTCATATCGTCGCCAGCAAATACGTTGGCTGAGGAGAGCTTTCCGATGAGCAGGCTTGCTGAATCCTGGAATCAGCACAGAACACGCATGCTCGATGAGACATCACGTTTCATCGAGTGGGGACTCAAGCATCCGGACCTCGTCATCGAGATCCCTGCCAGGCCCGTCGGCGAGGGCAGCTTTCCCAAAGCCGTCGGCGCGTGGTTCTGGCGGGTCGCCCTTTCGACCAACCCTGACTCGGTAATCCAGCAATGGAGAGACATTCTGCTTAACCGCCCCAGGGAATTCCTCAGGCGGCGCCGGTAGCTCAGCCTGCCTTATCCACGCTTTCATTTGGACCCTGAGCCCGACGGGCGACACTTCGACAGGATGCTAAGTTCTGGCATTTCACGCGCCTCTGCGGCATCATACTGCCATGCCTGTAGCCAAGACCATCCTGACGCGTATCGTGTTTGGTGCGATCATGATCGCCGCCATCGGGGGGGTTTTGACCCTGGAGTACCTCTCCCCCTGGCCGGACATGCTCGACATGGACGGCGGGCTCCTGACAGTAGTGATCTTCGTCCTCTGCCTGATGGGCCTGAAGGAACTCAAACGCATGACCCAGGCCGCCGGGGCCGGGCTGCTCGGAGTCAGTGCCACCATCGGCGCAATAGCCCTTGCCACCCTGCCCATCTGGCGCAAGTTCTTCCTCCTGGCCTGGCCTGAGGATATCTCGATGCCGGGGTTCCTGTTCTCCATGAAACCCGAGGACATCTGGTGCATGCTGGGAATCATCCTGGCCGGCGTGTTCCTCGAACAGATGATCCGCCATCGACTCGACGCCGCCATCGCACGAGTGGGCGCCACGATCCTGACCATAATCTACCTCGGCACCGGCGGAGCGATCATACTTACTATTCGCCTCGAGCAGGGCGTACCGGCGCTCATACTTTTCCTGGCAGCCGTCAAGTGTACCGACATGGGCGCGTACTTCACCGGCTCGGCCATCGGGCGACATAAGCTCATCCCGTGGCTCTCGCCGGGCAAGAGTTGGGAAGGCCTCATCGGCGGCCTGGCTGCGGCGGCGGGCGCGAGCATGTTGGTTGCCTGGCTGTTCGGCATGCCGATATCATTGGCTTGGGCGGCCGGTTTCGGCGTTATCGTCGGTGCCTGCGGGCAGTTCGCCGACCTCTGCGAGAGCCTGCTGAAACGCTCGGCGAAGATAAAGGACTCCGGTTCGCTCGTGCCCGAGTTCGGCGGGGTGATGGACGTGCTAGACTCGCTCCTGCTGGCGGCCCCCGCGGCGTACGTGCTGCTGAACGTGCTGATGTGAGAATATGGTAACAGGGAAAAAAAGTAGGGAACGACACTTCGTGTATTATCGTTTAAGGTTCGCAGTTACCTCGTTGTCCACGGCGGGCGGGGATACGTGCTGACCTGCACCGCCATCGTAGACGAGTACGAAAACCACGAGGCGACCTTCGAGAAAACCTGCAAGACGTTCCAGACTCAATGAGCCAATATGACAGACACGCTATACATCATCGACGGGCATTCGCAGATATTTCGGGCTTACTATGCGCCGTTTCGGGACCTTACCAGCCCTACCGGCGAGCCGACGCGGGCTACGTTCGTTTTCTGCCAAATGCTGCTTAGCTTCATCCGCCGGAAAAAACCGACATACCTCGCCATGGCCGTCGACGGGCCGGCCGCCAATCTAGAGCGGCGCAAACTCTACCCCGAGTACAAGATCACGCGAAAACCCACTCCCGAGGACTTCCACCCGCAAGCCAAGCGGATCATGGAAATCGTCCGCAAGATGGGAATCCCCGTGCTGGAGTTCAAAGGCTTCGAGGCCGACGACATCCTCGCGACCGCGGCTGCGCGGTTCGCCTCGCCCGAACTCGAAGTGGTGCTCGTCAGCCGCGACAAGGACCTCGATCAGCTCGTCGGCCCGCACTGCACGCTCTACGACCCGACGAAAGACCAGATGATCGACGCCGCCACGATCGAGCGAGACAAGGGATTCCGCCCCGACCAGGCCGTCGAGATCCAGACCCTCACGGGCGACTCGACAGACAACATTCCCGGCGTGCCGGGCGTCGGGCCAAAGACGGCCGCCAAACTCATCGCCCTTTACGGCACGGCTGACGAGGTGCTCGCCCACGCCGACGAGCAGACGCCCAAGCTAAAGGAGAACCTCAAGGCCGCCGCGGCGACAATCGAGCTTTCCCGCAAACTCGTCACGCTCGACCGCAACCTGCCTATGGAGCTTTCGCTGGAAGACATGCGCCTAGACCGCATCGACGGACAGGCCGTCAGGCCCGTCCTGGCCGAGCTGGGCTTCAACCGGCTGATGGACGTCCTGGACAACATGGGAGTCGGCGGGCAAGCCGAGGCCAAGGTGGATGTCGAAGCCGCCACCGAGGAAGCCGGCGGGCAGACCACAGCCGGGGACTTCGACTACCGACTGATCGACACGCCCGAGGCGCTCGACGAACTCGTGAAAACGCTCGCCGACGTGAAACGCCTGGCCGTCGATACCGAAACCACCAGCGTCCAGCCAATGCGGGCGAGACTCGTGGGAATATCAGTCGCGTGGAAGCCCGGCGTCGGCGCGTACATACCCGTGGCCGGACCGCTGGGGGCCCGCACGCTGGAGGTGGAACTCGTCCGCGAGAGCCTTGGCCCCATCCTCGCCGACGAGTCCGTCGAGAAGGTAGGTCAGAACCTCAAGTACGACCTGCTCGTGCTCGGACAGGCCGATATTCCCGTGGCAGGGCCGATGTTCGATACCCTCGTGGCCGCCCACGTGCTGGACTCGACGCGGATGACCTACAAGCTCGACGCCCTCGCGGCAGAGTATCTCAACCACCGCTGCATCCCCATCGAGGACCTCATCGGGCGCGGCAAGAACCAGACGACCATGAACACCATCGCCACCGACACGGTGGCCCCCTACGCGGCCGAAGACGCCGACGTGGCGCTGCGACTGGCGGACGTTCTGGCCGACATGATGGAAAAGCAGGGCCTGACCAAGCTCTTCACCGATCTCGAAATGCCCCTCGTACCCGTGCTCACGCAGATGGAACGCACCGGCATATTGCTGGATCAAAGGGTGCTTAACCGCATGGCTGTCGAACTCTCCAAACAGGCGGACTCCCTTCGCGACCGCATTCTCGCCGCCGCCGGGCGCCCGTTTAACCCGGACTCGCCTAGACAACTCGCCGTCGTGCTCTTCGACGAACTCGGCATGAAGTCGCTGAAGAAGACAAAGACAGGCCCCAGCACGAATTCATCGGTGCTCGAACAACTCGCCGTCGAACACGAACTGCCCGCGCTCGTGCTGGATTACCGCAAGCTCACCAAGCTGCTGGGCACCTACCTGAAAGCTCTAGGCCAGTTCGTCCTGCCGCGCGACGGGCGCGTCCATGGCAGCTTCCACCAGACCGGCACCGTAACGGGCAGGCTCTCCAGCAGCGACCCTAACCTCCAGAACATCCCTATACGAACCGACCAGGGAAAGATGATCCGCTCGGCCTTCGTGGCCCCACCGGGCTGCGTGCTGCTTTCGGCGGACTACTCGCAGGTAGAACTCCGTGTGCTGGCACACTTCTGCAAAGACGACACGCTCCGGGCCGCCTTCGAGCAAGGCCAGGACATCCACCGCGCCGTCGCGGCCGAGGTGTTCGCCGTGTCGCCGGGAGAAGTCACCCCGAAAATGCGGGCCAAGGCAAAAACCGTCAACTTCGGCATAATCTACGGCCAAGGCGCATACGGACTGTCAGTCAGCCTGAGAATCTCGCGAACCGACGCGGCAGAGTTCATCAAGAAATACAAAGCACGCTTCCCGAAGATCGAAGACTTCTTCGCCGATTGCATAAGCAATGCCAAATCCAACGGTTACGTGGAAACAATCTTCGGGCGTCGCCGCCGGGTGCCGGAAATCAACTCCCGTAACGGCCAGCGGCGAGCAATGGCTGAACGATTGGCGATCAACACCACCATCCAAGGCTCGGCGGCGGACCTGATCAAGCAAGCCATGGTGAACATCGCCCGGCGAATCGAAACCGAAAATCGCCCGGCTCGAATGCTACTCCAGATCCACGATGAACTCGTCTTCGAGGTGCCCGAGGCCTCCGTCGATGCCGAACGGGAAATGGTTGTCGAGGAAATGACCTCCGCCATCGCCCTGAGCGTGCCGCTGAAAGTGGACGTGGGAATAGGCCCCAACTGGATGGAAGCAAAGTAGCCCTTTTTCTCGATTCTTACACCATCCAGATGAGCAGTGAGAAAATCACCGCTGACAGCACGGCCGAGGCCGGAATGGTGATGAGCCAGGAGGCGAAAATCTTGCGTACGACGCCCAGGTCGATTGCTCCGAAACCTCTTGCTATCCCGACGCCCATAACCGCTCCGACGAGCACAAATGTGGTGGAGATGGGCAGGCCCATCAGGGAGCATACCAGGACTGTCGAGGCCGTGCCGAACTCGGCCGCGAAACCACGGGTGGGCGTAATCTCGGTGATCTTCTTTCCGACGGCTGCCATAACCTTGTAGCCGTAGGTCGAAAGTCCCACGACGATTCCCACGCCCCCCATCGCCAGCAGCCAGAACGGCACAGGCGCGGTACCCGCGATGGTTCCGCCGCCGGCGTAATGGAAGATCCCAGCCAGCGGTCCGATAGCGTTGGCGACGTCGTTGGCGCCGTGAGCAAAGGCCATGTAGCACGCCGTCACCGGCTGGATTCGCCCGAACCAGCGCTCGACCACCTCGTATTGCTGGCCCTGGCGAACGCGAATATTGCCGGCCTTGCGGGCCAGCACCACCCTGGCGCCAAAGGCCACCACCAGCCCGCACAGGGCCGCCAGTGGCACCTTCGTCAGCAACGAGCTTCCCTTCACGTGGAAAACCGAGTAGAGCACCGACAGTGATACAATGAACGACACTGCCCCGAAGCATATCGGCAAGGCCCGCTTGGCCATGAACACCGGGTGCCGGCTGGAAAGCACATACTTCTGCACCAAGCGGTAAATGATGAACGCCAGCACCCCGCCAACCAGCGGCGAAATGACCCAGCTAAGCGCGATCGCCCCCATCTTCGACCAGACCACCGCATGGAGTCCCGCGGCTACGATCGCGAAACCGATCACCGCGCCGACTATCGCGTGGGTAGTCGATACCGGCTGGCCAAAATACGTCGCCACGTTCAGCCATATCGACGAAGCCAACAGCGCCGCCAGCATGCCCAGAATGAGCTTCGTGTAAAGGTGCCCGGAGGGGTTGGTCTCCGCCGACGCGCCCCACCAATCCTCGGCGTTGGAGCGGGTCTGATCGATCCGGGGGGCCGTAGTGGCCCGGTTCGAGGCCGGTGTCGCCGGCGAGCCCACCGCGACCACTCGAAGCGCATCGGTGTCCACGATCCCCTGGCGGATAGTCTGCGCTACGTTGCCTCCGACGAAAAACGCGCCGGCGAACTCGAACACCGCCGCCAGGAGAACCGCCTGCTTCAACGTCAGCGCGCCGGAACCTACCGACGTGCCCATCGCGTTGGCAACGTCGTTGGCACCAATATTCCAGGCCATGTACAGGCCCGCTACAATCGCAATTACAAAGACAGCAAAAAGAGTCAAGGAGTTGGCCTTTCGAGCAGCATTACTTGCGAGTGATCATCAAACGCAAGTTCTTACCAACGTTTTCGGCGTGGTCGGCCAGCTTGCCCAGAGACCGGCAGAGCTTTTCGAGCAGCATAAGAGTAATAGGGTCCATGTCCATCATGCCGTAGGAATGGCGAGCGAGCTGGCAGTTGATCTTGTCGGACTCGTACTCCATCTGGCAGACATCCGCGATCCGCATGAGAACCTCCTGCGAGTCCGGGCCGGAGAAACCGCCCTTCTGGAAGTCCGCAAGCTGTTCTGCCACGCCCAGCAGGCACTCCGAGACCGCCACAACTTTATCCGCAAGGGCCAGAAACTCCGCGTGCAGCTCCTGGGGCAGCCCAAGCGGACGGAATGTAGCTATCACCGCGAAGTCCTCCGCGTTGTCGGCAATCTTGTCCATCGACGATAAGAACTTCGCCAGGTCTTCGCGACCTACCGGCAGGTAATAACGATGAGGAAGGTTTTCGCGGACCTGGTCCTTGATATGGTCGGCCTCGTACTCCAACCTGGACACCTGCTTGTGGAGCTCCTCCAGCCGGGCGGCATCCTCGGCAAGTATCGCCTCAGCCACAGGTTTGACCAACGAGACGCACTCGTGCACCTTCCGCGCATGTTCCACCAGCGGCCCGAAAGGCGAACGCCCAAAGATATTCAACGGGTTCAACATTGGCAGTTCCCTGCTTGGCCAGGCCACCCGGCGGCCGATCGGCACGCAAAGCGGCACAGGCGAAGTTCTACTTACCGTTTCCTACCCGAGCATCGACCCGTCGGCAAGCTTTTTGCTGATCTTGTGGCATCATTTGGCATATGAAGGGCTTCTCCGCACACATTTGGGTGATCGTTTCGATCAACCGATGAACATTGAATGCGATTGCCCTGATCCCGACAGTGGTAATCCTGGCCTTGAACTTCCTATAATACTTCCCGATGATCGGTCCGACCCGGCGACTCGTCGCAACCGGGACTTACTTGGCACATCAGGAGTTTATCAGCAATGCTCAGAGAGATACTCAACACATTGAAGGGCAAAGACTCCCTCGGTGAGATGTTCACTGAGATCGGCAAGATGCTCCAGGCCGGGCGGTGGATGTTCGGTCAGACCTCCGAGGTGCTCATGCGGAAGGTCGACTGGGAAAGCATCTCAGACAAGCTGTACGAGCGCGACCGGGAGATTAACCAAATCGAGCAGTCAGTGCGCGAACGGATCCTGGCGCACCTGTCCGCGGGCAACCAGTCCGATCTCGCCGCGTGCCTCATCATCATGAGCGTCATCAAGGACGCCGAACGAATCGGGGACTACTGCAAGAATCTCTTCGAGGTCGGCAAGTTCTACAGCCGCGAGTATTCACACGCCCAGTTCGCACGACCCATGGAGGACATTCGAGCCACCGTGGATCCGCTTTTCGAAAAGACCGAGAAAGCCTTCATCCAAGCCGACCGCTCCCTGGCCCGCAGGGTGATAGACATCGCCGGCAGCCTGCGGCACACCTGCGACCTGCTCGTCCAGCAACTGCTCAGCTGCAGCGACCTCGCCCCCGACGAAGCCGTTGCGTACGTCCTGCTGGCACGGTCCTACAAGCGTGTGGCAGCCCACCTGGGAAACATCGCCAGCGGCGTGGTCTCGCCCGTTTCGATGATAGATTATCTCGACGAATAGACCTATTGAATTAACACACATTCACTTACGGCACGCAATCCCAAAACGCTTCGTCCGGTCTGACCAGGGGGCACGTTTCTGCCACGCTGGCCGATCCGCCTTTACCTGCGCCAACGGCGTTAATGCTCTGGACTTGACCTGGACTGCTCGTTAACATGCCCTGCGCTTGCGAGGCGGCCCCAACTCTATCGCACCGTTGGGCTGGCCGATATTCCGTCAGAACACCAAGGCAGGATGCGACCATCATGACGCCACCGGCATCGATGTCAGGCAACCAGACGCCAGCGGATGCTCACAGCCCGATCGAGGACCTGCTGCCCACCACAGGACAGCGAAAAAGCCCCGCCTGGCAGAACTGGCTTGGGGGCCTTGCGGCCCTGGCGATCCTGTACTTATTCATCGCAGCGATCAAGCTCATGGGCAGAGGGCTCGAGACCGTCGCCGAAGTGCCGGAAGCCGAGGCGGTGATGGACAGCATCTTCAGCCTAGCCGCACATCCGCTGGCCGGGCTTTCGATCGGCGTGCTGATAACCTCGCTGGTCCAGTCCAGCAGCTTCACCACCGCTACTACCGTCGGGTTCGTCGCGACCGGGCACCTCAGCCTCGTCACGGCCATCCCCATCGTCATGGGCGCCAACATCGGCACCAGCGTGACAAACATCCTGGTTTCCCTGGCGCATCTTCGTCAGCGCAAAGAGTTCGAGCGATCGCTTGGCGGGGCTATCGTCCACGATCTGTTCAACCTGCTAAGCGTGCTTCTTCTGTTGCCGCTGGAGTGGGCGTTCGGCATTGTGTCTCGCCCGGCCGGTGCCCTGGCCGAATGGCTCGGCGCCACGGTATTCTTCAGCTCGAATCCCAAGGAATACAACTTTGTCAGCGCGATGGTCAAGCCACTCCAGCAGGCCACAAATTGGGTTCTGGGCTCACTGCTTGGCATGGAGGACACGGCACGCGGACTGGTGACCGCAGGAGTAGCGATCGTTTTGTTGTTCGTGGCGCTGTTCCTGCTGGTGAAGATACTTCGCGGCCTGCTCAAGGACCGGCTGGCGGGACTTTTCAGCAAAACGCTTTTCCGTCACCCAGCCATCAGTTTTATGGTGGGCCTGTTCACCACGGCAGCGGTGCAGAGCAGTTCGGTAACCACCAGCCTGGTCGTCCCGCTGGTCGGCGCCGGCGTGCTGAAGATCAAACAGATATTCCCCTATACGCTTGGAGCCAACATCGGCACGACGGTCACAGCGATGCTCGCCGCCCTGTTCAATATCGCAGGGGCCAAGCCTGGGCTCCAGCACGCCGCCGCCATGGGCCTGGCGGTGGCGCTGGGCCACCTACTGTTCAATATATACGGCACGGCGGTGTTCTGGCCCCTCCAGTGGATACCGATCTCACTTGCCAAGGGCTATGCCAAGCTCGCCGGCAAACGCCGAATCCTGGCGGCGGTTTACGTAGTGGTAATCTTCTTCGTCCTGCCAATCCTCGCAATCTTCCTGGTAAACAGCCTGGGCTTCATGAGTATACTGACCGGCTCGAAAACCGTCGCGCCGTAAGGACGGCCAGCCTTTCCCACGGAGAACTAAATGTTCCGAGAAATACTCGATGCCCTTCGTCGCACCGACGCGCTGGGCGAGATGATCAGCGAACTGGCCGAAATGCTCCAGACCGGCAAGTGGATGTTTCAGAAGGCCTCCGACGCGCTGCTGCGAAAGTCCGACTGGCAGCAGGCCACCGACGAACTCTACGCCCGCGACCGAACAATCAACCAAACCGAACAGCATATTCGCGAGCGAATAGTCACGCATCTTTCCGTGGGACACAAACAGGATATCGCCGCCTGCCTCGTGCTCATGAGCGTGGTAAAGGACGCCGAAAGAATAGGCGACTACTGCAAGAATATCTTCGAGGTCGCACGGTTCTATACAAACGAATGCTCGAACCAGCAGTTCTTCCTGCCCCTCACTGATATCCGCGAGAAGGTCTGGCCGCTGTTCGACCAGGTCGAGCACGCCTTTGTAACCGCCGACACCAACCAAGCCCGAAACGCCCTGACCCATGTCACCGCGATCAACGGCACGTGCGACACGCTCATCGTGCAACTGCTGACCATGGACGCGAACATGCCACCCGACGAGGCCGTCGCGTACGTCCTGCTGGCACGCTTCTACAAGCGCGTGGCTGCACACCTCGGCAACATCGCGACTGGCGTGGTATCCCCCCTGCCGATGCTCGACTACCGAAAACCCACCAGCGAAGACAAGAAGAAAGACTGACGAGCCGCAATGGCCCGAAGTTAAACATTCCGCTTCTTGCATCTTGAGCCCAACGGGCTCACACCTGCCTACCGGCAGGAACTCAAAGGCTTATCTACGGGCCATTGAAGAGCGCCCCCGCATCCACCGTATCCCCGCGAAAGACAAATTGTCTCCGCTCGACACCCGACCCGGACCGATCACGTAACGTGCCAGCTATTGCCATCGTCGGCGATCAGGTCGAAGGCCTCCTTGGGTCCCCACGTGCCGGCCTCGTAAAACGCCAACTTCTCGCCCGGCTGCATTCCGCAGCCTTCGAGGATCGGCGAGACAAACTTCCACGCCTCCTCCACCTCGTCATCGCGGGTAAACAGAGTCTGGTCGCCCAGGGCGGCATCCAGCAGCAGACGCTGGTAGGCCTCCGGCACCTCGGACCCGAAGGCCTCCGCGTGGCTGAAATCCATCTTAAGCCGCTGGATACGCATAACCAGACCAGGCATTTTCACCTGGAACTCAACCGACATGCCCTCGTTGGGCTGCACGCGGATCTCCAGAACGTTGGCATCGACCGGACCCGTGGGCGGCGCGTTGAAGAGCACCTGCGGAACCGGACGGAAGTGAACCGAGATCGTCGTCCGCCGCTCGGGAAGCCGCTTGCCCGTCCGAAAATAGAACGGCACGCCGCTCCAACGCCAGTTGTCCACGAAGGCCTTGAACGCCACGAATGTCTCGGTCATCGAGTCCGGCGGCACACCGTCGAGTTGCCTGTAGCCGGGCACGTCGCCACCATCCATCAGACCCCCCTGGTATTGGCCGCGAACCACGCTGCTGGCCGCACACTCGGGCTCGATACGCCGAAGCGACCGGAGAACCTTTACCTTCTCGTCGCGGACCGCATCAGCATCGAGGGTGCCGGGCGGCTCCATCGCAACCATGCACAGCAGGTGCATCATGTGGTTCTGCACGATGTCGCGCATCGCCCCGGACTTGTCGTAGTACCCGCCCCGGCCCTCGGCGCCGAGCGTCTCCGCCACGGTCATCTGAACGTGATCGACATACTTGTGGTTCCAGATCGGCTCGAACAGGCTGTTGGCGAAACGCAGGACCATCAGGTTCTGCACCGTCTCCTTGCCGAGGTAATGGTCGATGCGGAATATCTGCCCTTCGGTGAAGCACTGGCGGATTTCAGCGTTGAGCTCCCGCGCGCTTTGAAGGTCCCGCCCGAACGGCTTTTCCACAATGATCCGCGACCACGGCCCGTCCGGGTCGGCCCCGCCACCGCACGACCCGCGAGCCAGCCCGGAAACCTTCAACGATCGAACGATCGGCACAAAAGCCCCCGGCGGCGTCGCCAGGTAGAACAGGCAGTTGGCAGGATCGCCGGACTGGCCGGCGAGTTCCTCGATCCTCTCGCGCAACGCCCGAAAGTCCTCAACGCTGTCGTACTGTCCACGGAAGTAAAACAGCCGGTCCGAAAACTTCCGCCACTGCTGCTCGCCCAGCTTCTGGCCGTGACACGAAAGCGACTCCGATTTTCGCACCTTGTCACGGAAGGAATCATCGTTCATGTCCGACCTGGCGAAGCCGATGATCCTCGCCCCGGCCGGGAGCTGGCCCTCGCAATCCAACGCACACAACGCCGGCAAAAGCTTGCGGTGCGCCAAATCCCCGGAAGCCCCAAAAACCACCAGCGTAAACGGCTCCGACACAGGCCGACGCTGCTCGACCTGAGAAAAAGAAACGTCATCAAGCCTAAGCGGCATAGCACTCTCCTGGGTTAATCCCACTCGCACGAATCGACCAAAGCCGACGACGATAATCGCCCTATTATAGGGCGTTTCGAAAGCAAACCCGTCAATCCGTTCCGGCCAGAAAAGGTTCGGTATCCCAGTTTCTGCTACCGCTGGGAGCATCTCGGGGTTGCCCGCGTGCATGTTCGTGCAGACGGCGGCGAATGTCAGCAGGAGGATGAGCGGCGCGGCGAATGGCTGGGCTGTCTTCTCAAACACGGCTTTCGCCCGTCTCTCTGCGCGGTTCGCGTTTGCGCGCGGACGCTTGGCTGTCTTGGTGTTCATGGAGTCTCCCCGCATTGCTTTTAGTTAACCATGTATTATACATGCAGGTTCGTTAATGTCAATGATAAATTACAAAAAAGTTTCTGGAGCTTGGAGCTGGGTGTGGAATCGGTTTGAGCAGCAAGGAGGCTCCCGATAGATATGTTATCTTTATAAATAGACTTATCGACCGCACCACCAGCCGCTTTGTTCTCTCTGACTTCCGTTTCGCCGGGCCAGGTTTGTCGAAAACCCGTTCGACCAAGACGCAATCTACAGGGCTGCCTCAGCCACTGCCCCGGGCCGCCGGTGCGGGAAAATCGCGAAAAAGCGGCATTAGTTCGCCCACGACGTTTCCGTCGCGGCCTAGTATGAAGTGTAAGGCATTTCGTGTGCAGTTCAACCACGGAAGGCCGGCGGCAGGACATGCCAGGATTCGCCCGTGCCGCAAGGAGCAGAAGTAGTCCGTGATTAAACCAAGATTTCCAATGCCGTGCGATTTCGACCCCATTTCTTCTTCTGACTGCGAGTCGGAACTGGATGTAGCTCTGGCGGCTGAACTTCAAACTGCCCTCATGCCTGCCGACTGGGACATCGATACACCCAACTACCGCGCCGCTGCCCTCAACCGCATGTGCGGGTGCGTTGGCGGGGATTTCTGCGACTTCATACGTCTCAATGCCGATCAGGTCGCTATTGCGGTCGGCGACGTTACCGGCCGGGGGGTGCGGGCATCGCTGCTGATGGCAAAGATCATGAGCTTGCTCCATCGTCGCCCCATCGAATGCAGCCGCCCCGCCGCACTCGTGCGAATGCTCAACGAGATGCTACTGGACCTCGGTGACCGCGTGGGCTCGGCGATGAGTTGCTCGCTGTTTTATATGGTGCTGGACACGCCAACGGACACCGCATTTTTCATCGATGCCGGCCTGCCGACGCCTATCCTGACAGACCGCCGGACCGGCACGCTTATTCGGCTCGGCCTGCCGCGATTGATGCTGGGCGTGGAGGAATTCGAACCCGAGGAATGCTGCCATACCTTCCTTCCAGGCCAGCGGTTAACCCTATGCAGCGACGGTGTGCTCAATGCCACCAATTCTAAAAATCTACAGTTCGGCGAAGACCATCTCGAACAGGCGATCCTGAGATACGCCGACACCCCGTGCAAGGCCTGCGCTCAAACTATTTTCGCAATCGTGGACAACTTCCGCCGCGGCACTCGGCAGCGAGATGATGAGACAATTTTGATAGTCGATCGTCTGTAGCCGCCCACACCGCCAGGCAGTCAAGAGCTCGCTCAATATTCACCAACCCCTTGCACGATCTGCCGATTCTGGTACCTTTCCTGTCTTGTGGAAATTCCGTCGCAGTAAGAGCGGCATGTCCAGGAGCAGCAACGAACAAGCTCCCCAGAAGACTTGAGAAAGATTATGGCAAAGATTGCATTCATGGGCGCCGGCAGCAGTGTGTTCGCGAAGTCCGTACTGGGCGACGCGATGTGCATCGAATCCCTTCAAGACTCGCGTATCGCGCTGTACGACATCGACGCAAAGCGGCTGCGGGAATCCAAGCAGATGCTCGACATTCTCAACCACAACATCAACGGCGGCCGGGCGAAAATCACCGCCTACTGCGGCGTCAAGAATCGCAAGAAGGCCCTTCGCGGGGCGAACTACATCGTCAACGCCATCCAGGTAGGCCGGTACGACCCATCCACCATAATCGACTTCGAGATCCCCAAAAAGTACGGCCTGCGTCAGACGATCGCCGACACTTTGGGCATCGGCGGTATTTTTCGGGCCCTTCGGACGATTCCCGTCTGCCTGGACTTCGCCCGCGAGATCGCGGAAGTCTGCCCCGATGCGTGGTTCCTCAACTACACAAATCCGATGGCGATGATAACCGGCGCGATGCTGCACGGATCCGGCGTTAAAGCCGTAGGTCTCTGCCACAGCGTCCAGGGCTGCGCCCGCTGGTTGCTGCGACACGTCGGCATGCTGGACAAAGTGAAGAAACTTCAGTGGAAGATCGCGGGCATCAATCACCAGGCCTGGCTGCTGGAGATCACCGACGGCGGGAAGGACCTCTACCCGGAGATCAAGAAGCGGGCAGCCAAAATGAACCGAAAGGCCCGCAAGGACCTGACCGTAGACGCGTGTGACATGGTACGCCTGGAACTGATGCGGCATTTCGGCTATTACATCACCGAGTCCAGCGAACACAGCGCCGAGTATTGCCCGTGGTTCATCAAGGCATCGCATCCCGAGTTGATCGACGAGTTCAGGATCCCGCTGGATGAATACCCGCGACGATGCGTCAAGCAAATCGAAAAATGGGCAAAGCGATCGAAGGAACTGACGGCCAATCCGAATCTCGACCATAAGCTTTCCGGCGAGTACGGAGCGTGCATCATGAACGCCATGGAAACCGACACGCCTTACAGCATCGGCGGCAGCGTTATCAATAACGGCATCATCACGAATCTGCCGCGAAAAACCTGCGTCGAGGTGCCCTGCATGGTCGATCGCAACGGAGTCCAGCCAGTGTATATCGGCGACCTTCCCGAGCAATGCGCCGCCCTGAACCGCACAAATATCAACGTCCAACTGCTGACCGTAGAGGCGGCCCTTACGGGCAAAAAGGAACACATTTACCAGGCAGCCATGATGGACCCACACACGGCCGGCGAACTGACAATCGATGAGATCCGCAACCTGTGCGACGACCTCATCGAAGCCCATGGCGACATCATGCCCAAGTTCACCTGAGCCTCGCACCGGCTGGGAGGCGTGGTCTCATCGCAAAAGACGCGGAGAACTCGGAGATGAACTCAACCGCCATCCAAGCCGCGCTTGACCGACACATATATCTCGAGCATGAGATCAACCGGCTGTGCCTGGCGAAGTTCGCCGAAACCTGCATCGCCTGTGGTGGCAAGTGCTGTCGCGCTAACCTTTCCTCGCTTACGATCGAGAGTTGGTGGCTTCGGAATGTCAGCGTGCGGGCACAAGGCAAATGGTGGCCTGACGACTGGCGGAGTCGCTCTGGATGCGTCGCCCAGGGTCCCCAAGGATGCGTGCTGAAAGCGGGCAGGCCCACGTACTGCTGGTCCTGGCTGTGCGAGCCGCTGCTGGCGGAGTGTGCCGATTTGTGGGAAGTGATCTTCTACGTATTCGTTTCCGAACTGCCCGCCGAGCTTACCAGACTGACGCCCACGATGGACCTGCTCCAACTCGATGAAGCTGGCGTAGCCGCCAACCTGCCGCTGATCGTCGAGCGGCTCGAAGAAGCTCACCAGTTGCTTGCCGAGGCGAAGATGCTCATCGACTCCGCCGCCGACGAACTCGACAAAAACCGCGTCGGGCTGCACCTGCTCTGCCGCATGCCCCGCCTCCTGCACCCGCTGGCCCGCGAGGCCATGCTCGACCGCATATCCAGCGGGCAACAAGGCCAAAAACACCAATCGGGCACTTGACGTACGCGCCCGCCATCGGTACAAATGATGGATTGTGAAGACAATCAAATTAGGAGCAAACGATGGCGCAAGAACTGAAGATTTACTATGACAAGGACGGTTCGCTGGCCTCGCTGGCCGGCAAGACGGTGGCGGTGGTCGGATTCGGCAGCCAGGGCCACGCCCACTCGCAGAACCTGCGCGACAGCGGCATCAACGTGGTGGTGTCCGAGCTTGAAGGCACGAATAACCACAAGCTGGCCGTCGAGGCCGGCTTTACGCCCGTAAGCGCCGCCGAGGCAGCCAAGGTCGGCGACCTGATCATCATCACCCTGCCGGACGAGGTCCAGGCGACCGTGTACGAGAACGACATCAAGCCCAACCTCAAGCCCGGCGCGACGCTTGGCTTCTGCCACGGCTTCAATGTGCGTTTCGGCTGCATCGTGCCGCCCGAGGGCATCAACGTTGTCATGATCGCCCCCAAGGGTCCCGGACACACCGTGCGAAGCTGCTACGTCGAAGGCTCGGGCGTCCCCTGCCTGATCGCTATTGAGAAAGACGCCACCGGCACGGCCCACGATATCGCCTTGGCCTGGGGCATCGGCATCGGCGGCGGCCGGGCCGGGATCATCGAGACGACCTTCACCGAGGAAACCGAGACCGATCTGTTCGGCGAGCAAACCGTCCTGTGCGGCGGGCTTACGAGCCTTGTCAAGGCCGGGTTCGAGACGCTCACCGAGGCCGGCTATCAGCCGGGCATCGCGTACTTCGAGGTCCTCCACGAGTTGCTGCTGATCATCAAGCTGATGTCCGAGGGCGGCCTTAGCTATATGCGTTACAGCATTTCCAACACGGCCGAGTGGGGCGACCTGCACGTCGGCCCGCAGATCATCGGCCCTGAAGTCAAAGCGAACATGAAGAAGGCCCTGGGGGCAATCCAGGATGGCAGTTTCGCCAAGGAATGGCTCGCAGAATGCCAGGCCGGCAAGCCGAACTTCAAGAAGCTCTACGAAGCCGACAAGGACCACCCCGTCGAGGTCGTCGGTCGGCAGCTCCGCCAGATGTTCTCCTGGATGGATGCCAAGGATACTCCCGAGGAGTAGCCCGAAAAGGCACATCCTACCCAGCACGTATCGCGGCGGTCCGGCAATCCGGGCCGCCGCGTCTGTTTTTTTTACCGCCCGCACGGGACAACTGGAGGGTTATACCTTATGAGCAATTCGGGTATACCAGAATCGCCGAGCCGACACACTATCTCGTGGCAAATAGAGCACTCCTTCCGAGATAGCCATCGCCGAAAGCCCTGCCCGTAGAGACTGGGCTTGGCGTATGGAACGCCCGACACTGAAAGTGCCTACACGCACAGAAAGAAAGGAACCTGTCATGACCGAATCGCGACGCGACTTCCTTGCCGGCAGCGCAGCGCTGGCAGCCGCCGGCGCCATGGGCGCCCTGAACGCCAAATCTGCCCAGGCCGAGAAACCCAAGACCGACGCCGAAATCACGAAGACAGACTATAGCGACACCACCTACACAGTGCGTCCCATCGGAAGAGTCAGCAATCGCAAGGGCAAGCCCGTTCAACTGGAGATATACGAACCATACATCCCCGGCCTGCTGCGATTCGAGAAATGCAAGCGAGTGATGGTGGTCTGGTGGTTCCACAAGAATGACACAGCCAAGAGACGCGGCGTCCTGAAAGTCCATCCGCGCGGCAACAAGGACAATCCGTTGACTGGCGTGTTCGCCACCCACTCTCCGTGCCGACCTAACCTGATCGCCCTGACCACCTGCAAGGTCCTGTCGGTCAAAGGCGGCCTGATCACGATAGAGTCAATCGACGCCTTCGACGACACGCCGATTCTCGATCTGAAGTCCGTCTGAGCAGCCTTACGCAAGATGCAAAAACCACGAGCAAGTGACACGTAGACCAGGGCAATCTGGAATTATTTCTGAAGCTCCTTCCAGAGCCCTTCTTCGGCCTTGTGGAACTTGTCGAAGGTTTCCATGAGGCTCTTGAGGATCTCGCTGCGAGCCTTGGCGTACTCTGGAGCGTCAGATTTTACTTCCTTGAGACTTCGCAGTTTCGATATCGCCTGGTCAAGCTGAGTCGCCCCGTCCGAGAACGATCGCACGGCCGCGTACAGGTTCTGCGATCGCAGCTCCTTGCGATTCGGGTTATGCAGCAGTCGCCACGGATTGCGGCGGATTTCCTCGCTGGCGGCCTTGAGGTTCACCGACACCAGCGCGAGGTTGTCCAGCATCTCGTCGATGTTGTCGCGATTTGTCGCGACGATCTCCTTAACCTGTTGGCTGACGGTGGAGAAATCGCCGGCGACCTTCAGGATTTTCGTATTGGCCTCCCGCAGTCCAGCCAGCAACTCGCCGATGTCTTTTTTCGTGTAGGCGTCGATCTGTCTGGCGGCGCTGCTGACGGAATCCATCGTTTCTTTGACCTTCGGTCGGGTCTCGGCGATCATGCCCGCAAGCTCGTCGGCCGCGGCGCGAACCTTCCGCATCAGCGAGTCGTTGACGTTGGGATCGAGTTGCGTATCCACGCTGCCCAGCGCCCGGCTTAGCTTTGCAGCCATCGATTTATCGGATTTCGGATCCAGTTGATGGGCAAGGCTGGCCGTGGCGGTGTTGATGTTCCCGGCTGAGCTATGGAGCTTGCCCACAAGCGATTTCGGGTCGGTCGCGACGGTTTCCGCCTCGATGTTTCCTACGAATCTGTTAAACGTTTCGGAGGCCTTGTCGATCTTACCCGCAACCCCGTGGATCTCAGCCAGCAAGCCCCCTGCTTGGTTGGGTTCGAGTTCCTGGCGAATCCGCAGCGATGTCCTCTCCATGTTCCTGGCCATGGTGCTGATGTGTGCCATAACCTGGTCCAGCCCGCCGCTGAGGGCGACGGGATGCTTGGCGTCGGCCAACTGCTCACTGACGCCGAGCCTGAGCAAAACGATCTTCGCCAGGCCGATGGGCGGTGAAATGACCACGGCTTTCGCATCGCTGAAAACCGCGACGTCATCGCGGTCGAGTTGGGCGTAGTAAAAGCACGCGTTGGCGTCGGGCCTGGCCTCAACGCGATGGACTCGCCCGATCTTCGCGTCGCCAAGGGTTAACGCCGCGCCCTCGATTACGCCCAGCGAGCCCGTATCCTGGCTGACTCTGAAAACGACCGTCTGCCCGCGCGTACTGAAGAGGTCGGCCGCTCCTACCCACAGCACCACAGCGGTAGTGATGACCAGCGCGACCAGGACGAACAGCCCGGCTGTCAACTCGTTGTATTGCTTCTTCGGCATCGTTGCTCTCCGATAATATCGTTGTGATCTCCGCCGGCGAGTTCGTCACCGACCTCGGCCAACGCCAAGGATATCCTCGGCATAGCCGCTGCTGAGCCGCCTGGCCGTGATTGGCCCATCCGACTCGCCGCGCAGGAACTGGCGGATGATATCGCCGGCTGGGCTTCTTCCGGCCTGGTCGTCGCGAATTTCCTCAAACTCCTGCCTCGATCCCATCTTCAGTATCCGGCCGCGATCGAGCATGGCCATGCGGTCGGCAATTCGAAACGCCGAGTCCATCTCGTGCGTGACCACCACACTGGTAACGCCCAATTTGTGGGAAAGGTCCATTATCAGTTGGTCTATCTCGGCGCTGGTGACCGGGTCCAGCCCGGCAGAGGGCTCGTCGTAAAAAAGAATCTCCGGGTCCAGGGCTATCGCACGAGCCAGGCCGGCCCGCTTCTTCATACCGCCGGATATCTCCGCCGGCATGCGGTCCAGAGCTTCCCGCAAGCCCACCAGTTCGAGTTTAATCCGGACGATTATGTCGATGGTGTCCGAATCCAGATTGGTGTGCTCACGCAGCGGAAGGGCCACGTTCTCGCCGACTGTCATGCTGTTGAAAAGCGCGCCGGATTGAAACAGGATCCCAAAGCGTTTGCGAGCCTGGTCCAATTCGGCCTCGCCCATTTCACCGAGGTCCCGGCCAAACAGTTCGACTCGTCCCGCGTCAGGCCACATCGAACCGATCATGTGCCGCAGCAGCGTGCTCTTACCGCACCCGCTGGGACCCATGACAACCATCGTTTCGCCCGGCAGGACGTCAAGGTCCACACCATCGAGCACCGCCCGCGTGCCAAAACGCTTGACCAGGTCGATCACGCGGACAACCGGCGACTCCCGATTCGGGTTATCCTGGACTACTTCAGACATAGGCTTAATCGACAGGTCCTCTCACACTTTGTAGATGTAGAAAACAACGGTAAACAAACAGGCCGCGACTATTATAGCGACGATGGAATACACAACCGTCATAGTCGTAGCCCGGCCGACGCCTTCGGCACCACCCTTCACCTTGAGCCCTTCGTAACAGGCTATCAGGCCGATAAGCAGGCCGAACACCCCCGCCTGGAAAAGTCCTGTGAAAAAATCGCGATATTCGAGTTGCTCGCGCATGCGCTGCCAGTAGCCCACGTGAACTTCCGGCCCGAGCGTCAGGCCGGCCAGGTAGCCTCCCAGAGCAATCATGACGTCCGCCACAACAGACAGCAGCACGGTGACCACCAGAGTGGCCAATATTCGCGGCACGACCAGGAAACGTATCGGGTTCAGAGCGGTGGCCTCGAGGGCTTCGATTTCTTCGGAAACAACCATCGTGCCCAACTCGGCCGCGATGGATGCCCCTGCAAAGCCGCACATCACGATCGCCGTGATGATCGGCCCGAGCATCCGAAAGCCCGCGACGCCGATAATGTTGGCGATCTTGTCTTCCTGGCCCCAAGGCGCCAGCGGCGGGGTCATCTGGAGAGCGAGTATCACGCCTATGAAGACCTGCACCAGTACCACGATACCCAGGCTGCGCATGCCGATCCGAATGATCTGTGCGGCCAGGGCATCCCGACCGAAGCGAACGCCTGGCACAAAGAGTCCGCGAAACGCCAATCGCGAGGCCCGACCCAGCAGCAGCGCCATGCCTCCGCAATATCGCACGCACGCCAAGGCCAGGGCGCCTAAACGTTCCACCATGTTTGGCTGGATTGGCTCGCGGGACATGCCTATGATAGGGCCTCCTCAACAGTCGCGTGAATATCGAAAACATCATCAAGCCGCGTTATCTCAAATATGCTCCGCACGCGAACAGTAAGAGCCGCCAAGCGAAGAACCACCCCCTGCCGCTTGGTCCGGCCGAGCAGTTTTACCAGGCTCGCAACGCCTGAAGAATCCATGTATGGCACCTCGGCCAAGTTCACGATGATCCGCTCGGGCTTCTGATCCATCACCACCAGCAGCGACTGTTGAAACTCGCTCGATCGGCTGAGATCCACATCGCCCTGAACGTCCACGACGGCCGAGCCACTGATCCAGCGAACACTCTTCACGCATTGTCTAATCGACTCGTCCATCTATCACTCTCTCCCTCGGGCTTGTTCGAGCCGTTTAACCATCGTCAGAACGGTCCCGCCGCCCTCGGCCGGGTTGTACTCGATTCGATCCATGCACTCGGTCATGATATGCAGCCCCAGGCCGCCCGGCTGCAAATTGTCGCGGGGCGGCGGGGTCATATGCTCTCGCTCGACGCGGCGCCCGCAGTCTCGAATACTGATTCGCACGCCATCGGGCAGTTTTGTCCAATCCAACTCGATCTCTATCGGCTGATCCGCGACGCCGTCATAGGCGTGGCGGATAACATTGGTCAAGGCCTCGTCAACGCTCATCACCACTCGCGTGATACAGTCTTCGTCGAAGCCTATGCTGCGGCACAGGCCGTCGACTGCCCCGCGGACCACCGCGAGGTGAGTCGGCGAGGAGAATACCCTCAGACGTATCGGGCGATCGGGCGGCGGCTTCGTCATTGCCCTTTGCCTCCAGGATCGCCGGGCTTTCGGTCGGCCAGCCACTGACGCCATCGCTCGATGGCCAACCGACGATCCGCCGTCGGAGCCCAATAACGGTACTCCCGATTCGTGCCGGTAATCTTCTCCAGTGCAACTATAGCCGCAAAACGCACCTCGGCATAGCTGTCACCCAGACGATCGACGAGATACGGCACGGTCTTGGGGTCCTTCTCCCGTCCAGCCTGGAGAATCGCCTCCATGCGAACGTCCTCATTGCTGCTCTGGAGCCGCCCGTAAAGAGTGCGTTCGTCCGGCTCATAGTGCTGGGCATCACCCGCTATCGTGGGCGGCTCGAACTCCCGCTCGGGGTTCACAGGGTCGCAGCCACCGATACAGGCATTAGCCGTCAACAGCAAAGCCCAAAGAATGATCCACGAAGTTCTCAAGTGCATAAGCCTCAAGAGATTTCATCGGCATCGAAAGGAAACGGGTAGAGCAATACGAAGGATTATAGGGCAGGCCTCTGGACGTGCAACATGCATTTGTGTGCAGAGCAATACATCGCCACGGCCCGTCAGCGCAAAAGCCAGGCCGCCTCGACATGCGTCGCGGCGGCCTGGCGTTTGGTTGAACCGACTGGTCTTTCCGTGAAAAAACTTAGTAGCTCCAGCCCTTTCGCGGCACTCGGCCGAGAAGAGCGGCGGCTTCCTTGGTCTTGACCACTCGCTTGACGGGGTCGCATTCGATCTTCTCGCCGGGCTTGTTGAGCTTGATCGCAACGCAGCCAAGCAGCATTAGTTCGGTCATCGGGCCGGCGTAGAGGAAGTTGCTCTTGGGGTAATCCCAAGGCTTGTCGCCCTTGATCGCCATGACCCACTCTTGGTGATGGCCGGGCGACTTGGGGATCGAGATCTTCGACTCGGCGCGATTCTTCATGGCCGACTCGGGAATCAGTCGCGGGCTGTTAGCGTAGTCGCCCTGCACGTAAAGCACGCCCTTGGTGCCGAAGAACAGCGATGCGCTGTTGGCGAGCTTCTTGCCTTGCATCTCCGGGGGGGCCTTGGGCTTGAGCCCGCCGGCGTACCAGTGGGAGGTGAAGGCCTTGCGACCATTCTTCTCCGGGAACTCCCACTTGAAGTGGCTCTTGCTCGGGAAGGTTTCGGGCTGGCCGCTGCCTTCGACAGCAAGCAGTTCGACGCTGGTCGGATAGTCCGGCTGCATCGACCAGTTGACGCAGTCCCATGTGTGACAGCCCATGTCGCCGACGGCACCACAGCCGAAATCGAGCCAGCCGCGCCACTTGAAGCCGTGCAGGCCATCATGGAAATCACGGTAAGGCGCCGCGCCAAGCCAGCAATCCCAGTCCAGGCTGTCCGGGACCGGCTTGGTCGGCGGACGCTTGCTGATGCCCTGAGGCCAGACCGGGCGGTTCGTCCAGGTGTGAATCTCCGTGACATCGCCGATGACCCCGCCGCGAACCCACTCGACCACGATCCGGTTGCCGCGATTGGCATGGCCCTGGTTGCCCATCTGTGTGGCGACCTTCTTCTCGGCGCAAACCTTAGTCATCAGGCGGGCTTCCTCGACCGACCAGGTCAGAGGCTTTTCGCAGTAAACGTGCTTGCCCATCTTCATCGCCATAAGCGCCGCCGGGGCGTGCGAATGGTCAGGCACAGCCACGGTCACCGCGTCGATATCTCCATGCTTCTCTTCGAGCATCTTGCGGAAATCCTGGTACGCGCCTGCCTTGGGCCACTTCCCGGGCATTTTGCCCCAGCGCTTCTTATCGACGTCGCAATAGGCCACGCAAATGCCATCCTTGCCGTTCGCAAGGCGAAGGTGCGCCCCGCCACGACCACCAGTGCCGATAAAGGCATAGCCGATCTTGCTGTTGACGTTCTGGGCCGAGACGATCCGCGGCGCCACGAATGCAAGAGCGGACGCCCCAGCCACGCCCTTGATGAACTGCCGACGAGTGATTGATTTCTTCATGTGTATGTTCCCGCCATTACTGGCTGTTGCGGCATGCGGCGGACAAGTACGCCAATGCCATGCTCCCGAAATATTCTTTGACCGACTGCGCCACGAGCCCAGCCGAGAAACAACTACATCAATGTTACACGCCTCGCCCATTCATGCAACACCGGAGCAAAGCCCGGCCGCACAAAAAAGCGACGCGCCCCGTAGTAACCTGCCGTCCTCTTGCATATTCAAACACCTGATCTGGCGAAGAGTTGCCCTTAACTATTTTCTGATTCCGCCTTCACCTGCGAGACAAACCTATCAGCCAGGCGTGTCGGCTGAGGCAGGCGAAAGCCTCGTCCGGCCCGGGTGGGTGATCGGCTCGATGCGAACCGACCCCGCCAAGCGCCGCTGAAGCGCAATCGCCTCCTTCGGCGAAATGTCCCACGAGTGAAGCATGATCTATTTGAGGACGGCCCGGAACGCGTCAATCGCCGCGTCGATACCGGCGGCGGCGACTGTCAGGTTGGTCACGGCGCGGACAGTCTCGGGTCCCATTGTGAGCAGCAGCACGCCGGCGGCCTGGAGTTTCGCAACGAAGTCGACCGCAGGCATTGAGGTCACGCGGAAGACGACGATGTTGGTCTCCACGTCGGTCAGGTCCAACTCGATTCCCGCCATGGCGGCAAGCGCCTCAGCCAGTTTGCGGGCGTTGGCGTGATCGTCGGCAAGTCGCTCGCGATGGTTTCGCAGCGCGTGAAGCGCCCCGGCCGCGATTATTCCGGCTTGCCGCATCCCGCCGCCGAACATCTTTCGAATGTGCCGCGCGCGAGCGATGAATTCCTCGCTACCCGCCAGGGCCGAGCCAACCGGCGCGCCCAGGCCCTTGGAGAAACACACGCTGACCGAGTCGAAATATCCGGCGTACTCGCTCTCGGGTATTCCCGTCGCCGCGGTTGCGTTCCACAACCTCGCGCCGTCCATGTGCATCCCCAGGCCGGCTTGCCGGGCGGCCTGGGCGACCTCGGCGACTTGCTCAATGGGCCAGATGCTCCCGCCGCCGCGATTGTGGGTATTCTCGACGCAGACGAGCCTCGTCCGCGGAAAGTGAAGATTCGCCGGCCTGATCCCAGCCCGAAGGTCGTCGGCCGTGAACATGCCCCGCCGCGTCCGCAGCAGCCTGCACATAACGCCGGACAGCGCCGCCGGCCCGCCGCATTCGTAGTAGTAAATGTGCGCGTTCTCGCACATCACCACCTCGTCGCCCGGCTGGGTGTGACACCGCAGCGCCACCTGGTTGGTCATCGTACCGGAGGGCATGTACAGCGCGGCGGGCTTACCGAGAATCTCCGCCGTCTCCCGCTCCAGTTCCCCTATCGTCGGGTCCTCTTGGAACACGTCGTCGCCGACGGGCGCCTCGGCCATCGCCCGCCGCATCTCGGGCGTCGGTTGGGTTATGGTGTCGCTGCGAAGGTCGATAATCCTGATCATCAGCGCAGCTCCAGCACGTCCTGCATATCGTAGAGGCCGGGCTTCTTGCCTACGAGCCACTGGGCCGCCCGAAGCGCGCCGCGGACGAACGTATCGCGAGTGTGCGCGGAATGGCCCACGTGGATTGTCTCGCCAAGGTTGCCGAAGTGAACCGTGTGCTCGCCGACCGTGTCGCCAAGGCGAAGAGCGTGCATGCCGATTTCGCCAGGCTGGCGCGGGCAGACTCCGCCCCGGCCTAGAACCGCCACCTCGCCATAGTCCTTGCCAAGCGATCGGCAGACGCTCCTTGCCAGCGAAATCGCCGTGCCGGACGGGGCATCCTTCTTGAAGCGGTGGTGAGTCTCCTCGACGTCAATGTCGTAGTCCGGCCCGAGCGCCTGGGCCACCATCGCCACGGCCTTGAGCAGCACGTTGATGCCCACCGAAAAATTCGCCGCCTGGATGATCGGTATCTCGCGAGCGCTATCGGCGACCTCAGCCTGCTGGCTTGCGGTCAGGCCCGTCGTGCCGATTATCATGGAAATCTTCCGCTGCAGGCAAACGGGCAGGAACTTCATCGTGCCCTCTGGCAGGGAGAAGTCGATCATCACGTCAACCTCGGCGTCATCGGGCAGGTCTGCGGTGACCTTTACACCGAACAGCCCGGCCCCGGCGAGTTCGCCGACGTCCCTGCCGATAGCCTCGTGCCCGGCCATCTCCATCGCGCCGACAATGTCAAACGATTCTGCCTCAATAGCCAGTGCCGCAATCCGCCGCCCCATTCGCCCGGCAGCGCCGGGAATCGCAATCTTCAACATTCTTCTGTCCTTTGATGCCGTGGTTCGCAAACGTCCAGACGCAGACCGGAAGTATAGCCCCCAAAAGGCGTGAAGGGAAGAACCGCCGGCCAAACCGTCAGCCGATCGTCTCGACGATAAACTTACGCACCTCGCCTTCGTCGTTGTCGATGGCGGCGCAGCGGGTGGGCAGGTCCATCAGGCAGTCGATGGCTTCGTGGTGGCCGATGTCCTGGCCGGTGGCTTGTTTGATGGCGGCGGGGAACTTGGCCGGGTGCGCCGTTGCCAGGCAGACCACCGGATCGCCACCCTGCCCCGCCAATTGCCGCGCCACCGACACGCCGACGGCGCTATGCGGGTCCAGCAGGTATTCGTGATCCTGCCAGGTCGTGCGAATCGTCGCCAGCAATTGCTCCTCATCGGCCGAGGCGGAGGCGAACAGCGGATCGACATCGCCGCCGGCGTCGGGCTCGACCGTCAGCGAGCCAGTATCGCGCAGGCGATCCATCAGCGCCCGAAGCATGGCCGGATTGCCGCCGACGCGGTAATAGAGGTAACGCTCGAAGTTACTGGCGACCTGAATGTCCATCGACGGCGCGAGCGTCCGCCAGACCTGGCCCAGCGAATATTCACCCGTGTTGAAGAACCGCGAGAGTATGTCGTTGCTGTTGGTCGCCAGGATGAGCCTGCTGATGGGCGCACCCATTTGACGGGCGTACCATCCCGCCAGAACGTTGCCGAAGTTGCCCGTCGGCA
>CAZMBZ010000003.1:46323-62479 GCA_964564285.1 uncultured Planctomycetaceae bacterium
CCCATTTGACGGGCGTACCATCCCGCCAGAACGTTGCCGAAGTTGCCCGTCGGCACGCAGACGCGGACGCTGCTTTCGCCGGTAGCCTGGCAGACATCGAACGTCGCCTTGAAATAGTAGACGATCTGCGCCAGCACCCGAGCCCAGTTGACACTGTTGACCGCGCCCAGGTTGTATGTCCGCTTGAAGTCCAAGTCGCCCGCCAGCGACTTCATGATGTTCTGACAATCGTCGAACGAGCCATTCAAGGCCAGGTTGTGGACGTTGTCGTCCAGGACGGTCGTCATCTGCCGCTCCTGGATCGGCGAGACCGCCCCGGCGGGGTGCATCACGAAGATTCGCACGCCCTTGCGCCCGCGAACGCCGTAGATGGCAGCGCTGCCGGTGTCGCCGCTGGTGGCGGCGAGGATGTTCATCGTCCCCTGCCGCCGGGCGAGGATGTACTCGAACAGGTTGCCCAGCAGTTGCAGCGCAATGTCCTTGAACGCCAGCGTCGGGCCGTGGAAAAGCTCCATCACGAAGAGGTCGCCGACTGGCACGGTCGGCGCGACAGCCTGGGGAAACGCCTGGCCGTAGGTACGGTCTATAAGCTCGCGGAGGTCCGCCTCGGGTATATCCGTCGCGAACAAGCGGATCACTTCGAACGCCAGTTGCGGGTAACTCAGGTCCCGCCAATCATCGAGTTTGTCGGCGACGTTCGGGATGGACTCCGGAATGACAAGCCCGCCGTCGTCGGCCAGGCCCATCAGAACCGCCTGCTGAAAGTCGATAGCGCCGATCTGTCCTCTTGTCGAAACGTATTTCATAGGTAGGTCGTCACAGTCTGGAGATATCGCGATCTTCCCGCTGCTGCCGGCGGGTGGCTTCCTTGAGTGTACGTTTTTCCTTTCGCGTAAGGCTGGCGAGCCCGTCGGTGCGAATCTTGTCGAGCACTCGGTCGATCTCGGCCTGCTCGTCGCGTCGCTGGCGCATCTTGCGTTCCCACACGCCGCGATTGACCTTGCGAGCCGCCCCCTGAGCAGTGCCCTTGAACCGCGGAATAACCCACACCCACATCGCCGCCATGCCCGCCCCGCCGAGATGGGCGACCTGCGACCAGAAGCCACCAGAATAAACGCCCGCCTTGAGGCTGCTGAGCAGGTAGAGAATCATCCCGCCGAAGATGACGATCGCGCCAAGGCGTATCGGCACGGGGAAGAACAGGAAGATTATGCGGAAGTGCGGGAACAACACCGCGCACGCCAGCAGAATACCATACACGCCGCCGGAAGCGCCGATCAGGGGCATCCACCGAGGGTTGCCGAGCATCAGCCCGACTATCACATACAAAAGCCCAGCCACGACACCGCAGCTAAGGTAAAATCGCAGGAACCGCCTCGGACCCCACAACTGCTCCAGCGGCGTGCCGAACATGTACAAGCCCAGCATGTTAAGCCCTATGTGCCAGAGGCTTGTCGTGTCGTGAAGGAACTGGAACGTCAGATACCGCCAGACCTGCCAGAATCCCCCCGCCATCGCTCCGAGCCAATCGCTGATGCGGATGTTGAAGCCAAGATCAAAAACCAACTGGAACACGAACACCGCCAGGTTGATTATCAGCAACCATTTGACGGCCTTGGAGGGCTTGGGCAGCCCGGCGGATATACCGCGCATCATCCCCCCCCCGCCGCCGGTGAAGGCGGCATCATCTTTCATGTATGGCCTGTCATGCAAACCCATCTAAGCTGGCCTCTCGTCAGTCAATCTTAGGCATCTATCCAGTCTATCCGCCACTGAGCCTACGTGCCCTGTCGCAACCACCACAGGCCCAACGTCGCGATCGTCTTGCCGTCGTGTATCCGTCCGTCGGCGACCATCGCCCGAACGTCGGCCTCGCTGCGAATATCGGTCTCTATCTGCTCGTAGGTTTCCAATCTCTGCGTCCCGGCCGAGAGGTCCATCGCGGCGAATACGTGCATCAACTCGTCGCACGTGCCAGGCCCGCTGTAAAACTGGCCCAGCTTTTCGATTCGCCCTGCCGAGTAGCCGGTCTCCTCTGTAAGCTCGCGAGAGGCCCCAACGGCCGGGTCCTCGCCGTCCTCGATCCGCCCGGCAGGGAGCTCGTAAAGCGTCTCTTCGACCGCGAACCGGTAGTTGCGGATCAATACGATCGACCCATCGTCAAGGATCGGCAAAATCACGGCCGCTCCGTTGTAACGAATCCAGTCGCGCTGAACCACCCGCCCATCAGGCATGCGCACGCCGACCTTATGGACTTCGGCAACCCGGCCCTTGAAGACTATTTCGTCGTACTCGAATCTCTTATCGTTCATAGTAAGATCACCATCCTCCCCCACCGCCACCACCGCCGCCACCACCGGAGGAGCCGCCGCCACCGGAACCACTGGACGATCCAGGCGCCGTAGAGGCGCTGGACAGGGCCGAGGAAAGCGAACTGCCAAGCGAGCCCGCGAACGCCGTAGCGCCGACGGCTGTCCAGGCCCCGCCATGATACCAACCCGGCCGGTAGCCGCCCTCAACGGCCGAGGCGGCGCGGGACAGAACGTCGTCGAACTTCTCGGCCCACTGGTTATCCACGCCGAGCGCCAAGGCGTACGGCAGGAACTTCTCGAAAAGCTCCGGCGTGCGCTCGGGCGGCGTGGCGGATTCCAGCAGTTCCCCCTCGGCCGTGGCGAGGTACATACGGAAGCCCTCGATCTGGTCCATGACCTCGCGACCCTCTATGGTGGGCTGCTTGAGAAGCTGGAAGAACCACCCGTTCGCGGCGATCAGGACGATGAGAATCGGCAGCGTCCATAAGCTGGTCGTGTAGGCCAGCATGCCGACTAGAACGGCCTCAGCGATGAGAAACGGGAAAGCGAAGAGCGTGATAACCATAGCCCCGCCGGCCGAGCCGATCTTGCCCAGCCCACGCGAGGAGCGGACCTGAGCCCATGCGGAGACGACCCCTCGCACGAGAGCCACGCAGGCGAACGTCCAGAATGCCAGGAACAGGCACAGGAAGAGCGCTACCGGGTTGCCGCTTACGGCCAGGTCGGCCAGACCCATTCCGGCAATCGCCAGAGCCGTCAGGATCGCGCCCGGAATGAACCAGCCGATGTTAGTGAGGAAGAGCTTGCCCTTGTACTCGTCGGCCAGCTCGGCCTTGATGCCCTTTATTACCTTGGCTAACCTGGCGTGGCTGCGGCGGAGCAGTTTGACGCTGTTGCCGCCCGAGAACAGCTGATTCCAGACCTCCGTTTCGGCCCGGCTCAGTGGGTTGCTTGCGGCGTGGCTTTCTTTTTGCAGGCTGTATTCACCGTCGTCGTCCTCGATGCGCAAACGCCGCTTGACTGCCAGGCTGAGCACCTCGGCGGCCAGGCATGTCTTGTCATAGCCCATTCTCAGCAGGTAGCGCAGGGAGGCGGGGCACATCCCGCCGGGCGGCTCGAAGTGCGGGAAGATCACGCCCTTTTCGGGGTCGCGCCCTACGCGGAACCACGCGAATGCGTAGTAGGATGACATCAGGATCACCCCCAGCAGGCCGACCAGAACCATGCCGTTGTCGGCCAGGAAGTTCGCCATCGCCTCGGCCCCGGTCGGCGGGGTAACGAAGCCCTTGGGGAAAGTGGCGACTATCGTCAACCCTTCGCCGATCTTCAGCGGGCGCGTCACGCGGAACTGCACCTTGCCCCGGCCATCGATCTCAGACTTGTAATCCTTGCCATCGTCGCCCTTTGGGCCCGTGTAGGCCTCGTGGGCGATATCCTGGATCGGAATGCCCCCCGGCAGCGTTACCGTGGCCGACGCCTTGTCGATGGGAAAGTCCCACTCGTTGCCGGTGACGTTCCAGTAAAGTTCGTCATGCTTCTCAAAGAACCCCAGGACCGTGCGGGTCGGGCGGTACGTCAGCGTGTAGGTGTAGACGCCCTTCTTCAGGAGAGTGCCTTTGTCACCGATGTATATCCGCTTGTAACCAATGTGGCTGGTGTCAACATGCCAACGCTCGGCCTTGCCGTCGCGCAGGACTCTCGCTACGTCGTAATCGATCCACACCTTGCCCCACCACTTCGGGTGATAGTAGTCCGTCGGCAAGTCCCGGAAGATGCCTCGCTTGATCTTCTTGCCCTCGGCGCGGACCTTGATCGTCTCGGTCACCGTAATCGTGGCGTCTTTGGCGACGACTATATCCGCGTGGTAGGCGAGTATCCGTTCGTCGGCTCGCGCCGTCGCCGGCGTGCCGGCCAGGCATATCGCCGCCGCCAGTAGAACTGCCACCAGTGTGCCGCTTCTACGCATCTTCAATTCTCCACTTGCCTGATTGAGAGCCTGGCTCCATCGGTTACTTACCAGCCTCGCCGTGCTGAGCGAGTTCAACCTTCGGTGCCTGGCGCTCGGTGGCAATTTCGATCTCGAAAAACGACGCCTGTTTGAACTTGAACAGCCCGGCGACGATGTTGCTTGGGAACGCCTGGCAGCGGATATTGTAGTCCCGCACGGCCCCGTTGTAGTAGCGGCGGGAATACTGGATCTGGTCCTCGATCTCCGTGAGCTGCTCCATTAGTTGGCGGTAGTTGCTATCGGCCTTGAGGTCCGGGTAGGCCTCAGCCAGGGCGAACAGTTGCTTGAGATGGTCGGTAAGAGCGTTTTCGCTGTGTGCGGCTGCGCGGCGGTTTTCGGTCTGCTCGTCCTGCTGGGCCTGGCCGCGAAGGCGGACCACCTCGGCCAGCACGGTTTTCTCGTGTTGGCTGTAGCCTCGCACGCACTCGACGAGATTTGGAATGAGGTTGTGTCGGCGTTTGAGTTGCACATCGATGCCGCTCCAGCCTTCGAGCATCAGGTTTCGGCTTCGTACGAGGCGGTTGAACGCCCACACCAGCCAAGCAAGAAGCCCGACGCCGAGTACCTCGGTCAGAACCAGCACCATTTGCGTGGAAATCGTCGCGATCATGCCCACAAGGTCACGATTACGCGGGAGATTGTCAAGCCCAAGGCCCACCTTGCGTCAAGAGCTGGCGGACTGGGCAGTTGAATCGCAGCCTGAGGCGTGTATTATGGTCCGATGGTTTCCGTGATTCTTCTGGCGTAAGGACTCCCTGCCTCGTGAAGACAAAGCGTGTAGCGATATTAGGCTCAACTGGCAGCATAGGCTCGCAGGCGATAGAGGTCATCGCCTCCCAGCCAAGCCTGACTGTCTGCGCGCTGGCGGCGGGCAATAACTGGCAGCTCCTGAGCGAGCAGGCCCGTCAGTGCCACCCGGAGGCGGTCGCGATAGCCTCGCCGAAAGGCGCCGAGGCGTTTCGCTCGGCCTGGAACGCAGGCGACATGCCGGAAATCCTTTCCGGCCCGGACGCAATGACGGAGATCATCCGCCGAACTCGCCCGGATGTGGTTCTCTCCGGGGTGGTCGGCACGGCGGGGCTTGCACCGACGCTGGCAGCCATCGAGTGCGGCGCTGCCCTGGCTATCGCCAACAAGGAAACTCTCGTGATGGCCGGGGCTATCGTAATGCCCGCGGCCCGCGCTGCCGGCGTACCGGTTCTTCCGGTCGACAGCGAGCACTCCGCCATCTTCCAATGTCTGTCCGCCGGCAGGCGCGAGCAGGTTCGGCGGATTGTCATCACGGCCTCGGGTGGGGCTTTGCGGGACTGGCCTGCCGAAGAAGTCGAAAAAGCCACCGTCGAAGACGCGTTGAATCACCCGACCTGGTCGATGGGCCGAAAGATCACAATCGACTCAGCCACGCTTATCAACAAGGCGTTGGAAGTGGTCGAAGCGCACTGGCTTTTCGACATGCCTGCCGAGCAGATCGACGTCGTGCTGCACGGCGAGTCGATAATCCATTCGCTGGTAGAGTATTGCGATGGCTCGACGATAGCACAAATGGGCGAGCCGAGCATGATGACGCCTATATCGTACGCCTTGAGCTGGCCGGAGCGGTTCGAGCGACAGGTCGCGCCGCTGGACTTGGCGGCCGCTGGAAAGCTGACGTTTTCGGCCCTGAGCGACCGTTTCGAGCGTGCCGTTCGGCTGGGCCACAAGGCGATTGATCTCGGCGGCGCGGCCGGGGCGGTGCTTAACGCCGCCAACGAATCAGCGGTCGAGGCCTTCCTGGGCGGTCGGATACGTTTCGGGCAAATCGTGAAGTTGGTTGAAACGGTGTTGAACAAAACGCCCTCGCTGGCCGAAGTAAACCTTGAATCCCTGCTGCGCGCGGATAGTTGGGCGCGGTTGCAGGTGCAACAACTAATGTAGACTGATTCGTCCGGCGGCAGGCGCTGCCGGCCAATCGCAACTTGTTCTTCGGAGTATACATGGACACGAACGCATCGATACTGGCTGCCTCTGGATTTGGCCTGGTCTGGCCCATCCTCCAGTTCGTCATCGGCCTGGGCCTGATGGTCTTCGTACACGAGTTAGGGCACTTCCTGGCAGCCAAGGCGGTCGGGATTAAGGTCGAGCGGTTCGCGCTGGGTTTCGGCCCGAGAGCGTTCGGCTTCGTCAAGGGCGAGACCGACTATTGTGTAAACCTGCTGCCGCTTGGCGGTTACATCAAAATGCTTGGCCAGGAGGACTTTGCGCCTCTCCAAGAGAACAAGAAGATCGACCCGCGGTCCTACGAGGCCAAGAGCGTCGGCGCAAGGATGATCGTCATCTCGGCCGGGGTGGTCATGAACGCCATCACAGCCTTTATAATGTTCACCGTCATAGCCATGATCGGCTACGAGTTCCAGGCACCCGTGCTCGGGACCGTTCAGCCTCACTTCCCCGCCGCCGAGGCCCATTTTACGTGGGACCAGAGCCAAGAGGCATCTACCCAGCCCGTGGTGACGACGGGGATGAAAATCGGCGACCGCGTAACCGCCGTCGATGGCAAGGGCGTGATGCTGAGCATCATCGGCAGGGACATAAGTCGCTTCGACCACCTGGCGATCGTCTCGGCGATGAGCGACCGCGAGGACACCTACAAGTTCACCATCGAGCGTGAGGTGGATGGCAAGACCTGGCAAGGCACGGGCAATGTGGGCGTGAAGATGCACAACGGCAAGCTGTCGTTCGGCCTGGGCCCGGCCAGGAGCACAGAGATAATCCAACTCGATCCAGACACGATCAGGCCGCCCCTGGATCCATTCGATGCGAAAGATCGCGTGATAGCGGTCGCCAGCCAAAAGATAGAGCATTACTGGCAAGTCGAGCCCGCCATCAGCGGAGCCAGCGGTCTCAGCGTGCCCGTAACAGTCCTGCGGGACGGCAACGAGGTCATCGTAACGGCACCGCGGCTGGTCCGAAGCAAAATGACCGTGGTGTATCTGCCGGACGGCGAGAAGCGGGATCTTGATGACTACGAGATCGGTCTGGAGAACGGCAACACGGTGCTGACCTCGTACGAGACCGGCAAGAAGACGACGTGCCCCAAGGACGATATTCGCTTTGTTGCGAGTGATCAGGGCCTGGACATTCTGGGCATGACGCCGCGGCTTATGGTGGCAGCCATCCTGAAGGGCTCCCCGGCTGAGAAAGCGGGGATGAAGCCCGGTGACGTCGTGGTGAATTACGGCGACACTCCTCGACCCACGAACAAGGATCTCCACGAAACGAGCAAAAAGTCGGTCGAGGGCGACAATAAGGGCGTAACGCTGGTCGTGGAGCGCGAGGGCAAGATGCTCGAGCCCTTAAACATCAAGCCGATAAAGAGCAAGAAGTCGGCCATTGTGGGCTTCGTTCCGGGAATGGACCTCGCTCACCCGGTAGTCGCTTATGTCCGGCCTGATTCGCCAGCCGCCAAGGCCGGTGTCGAAGGCGGCAGCGTTATCGAAAAGATCAACGACAGCCCCGTGGCCAATTGGGCGGATGTTTTTGCCGCCCTGCGGGACCTAGGCGGCAAGGATGTGAGGCTGACTATCCGACGTTCGGCAAGGCCCGATGCCGAGGTCGCAACCGTCGATATCGCCGCGCTGGACAGCCAGGCGTTCGACGCGGATGACTACAAGTTCGACATTTTCATCAGCCCGCAAACAAAGGGCTTCCTCGAACCCATCAAACACACGGTCCAGAAGACCGGCCTGGGCGAGGCCATGGTATGGTCGCTCCGCGAGGCGGGCGGTTTCATGGTAAGCACTTACGTTTCCATCCGCAGCCTGGTGCTGGGCAACGTCTCGGCCAATCAGTTCGTCGGCCCGCTCGGAATGGGCAGCATCGCGGTCCAGATGGCCGAGAGGGGCTTCATGCCCTTCCTCTACTTCATGGCGATCATTTCGGCGATTCTGGCAGTTATGAACTTCCTGCCCTTCCCCGTGGTCGACGGCGGGCACGCGGTGTTCCTGATTATCGAGAAGATTCGCGGCAAGCCCCTGCCGATCAAGGTGATGAACATCACCCAACTCGCCGGCCTGGCCCTGCTGGGACTGGTGTTTGTCGCACTGACGTACCAGGACATAACCAGGTTCCTCATGTAGGCGTCAGTCGGCGCGTCATGCGATTTTGAGTGAAGAACCGGACCAATGCCCGGACCGGCAGGATCCCCGGCGCTGCGCGGCTTGAAGGCTTGAATTTCATCGTCCCCGAACCCCGGTAATTCGCTAGCGACCTTCCTCGCGGACAGCGTTTAGATACCACCGTCGGCTCGGCAGTTCGTTCTGAATGTGCCAGATCAGGCCCGAACCCTCGGGCAAGCCGCTCCCGACGGGTGAATCCGTCGGCTTGGCCCAATGGACCAAGTGGCCAGGCGTGTCACCTTCCTGAACTCTCGCAGAATCGAGCAATCCGCTGGACATAGTTACTTCCTCACTGCACATGGCATACACCATCCCCCGGCATGCAAGCCGGGAATAATAATAACGGGGCACCCATAACCACTGCTACCCCGCCAATGTCTTCCTATTGACGCCTGTGCGGTCAAAGTCACATCTTTGACCCACTGCCCAAAAACTCCGCCAGCCGTCGCGTCTTCGACCGGCACGGCATCGCGTGGCCAATGCATCCAACCCACGGTCTGTAAGACATAGACGCACGAGAACGCCAAACGCTTCCGGAAAAATCTTCAGAGATGCCCCACCGTCAACCCAAACTTTGCGCAAGTGCAATAGGGAAAAAACTATGGCGACCAGAAAAAAACTTTGACCCTGCCCCCGTCACGTCGGAACTTGGCAGTCCGTTTAGAAATTTGAAATTGAATGCTTGGAGTTTCAGATTTGAAAAATTACGGCGTCCGGACATCCTTGTCCAGACGCCCGTCCATGAGGTGCGACAACCGCCGGATCCATCCCGGCGGCTACATCGTATTCGTTCATCAGTCCAACTGGCCGGTAACCGCCTCCAGAAGATCCGCAGCCGGCATGGACTTTCGCCCGGCTGGGGTAACCCAGTCCAAGCTGCCTTTGGCGGCCAGGCACTTTTCCATGCGTTGAACAGCCAGGACTACGGAAGAGTGATTCTTGCCCATGAACCTGCCGATTTCCGGGTAGCTCATTCGCGTGCGCCGCCGGGCCAGGAACATGGCTATCATTCTGGCGACCGACACCGTCCGCGTACGGCGCGACGAGTGTATGTCGGCCGGGGTAATCCCAAAATACGTCGTGACGACCGCCTCGATGTCACCAAGCGTAATCGCGCTGTCGGTCCGAGCCAAATGCTCAGCCAAGGCCGAGGACGCAAGCTCTCGCGTTACGCTTCCACCGTGAAGGGCCGCAAGGGCCGAAAGCTTGATAAGCGTGCCCTCAAGCTCGCGGACCGAGCTGCGGATATGCATGGCTACGTACTCCAGCACATCCTGCGGCACGGACATCTTCATGGCCCGGGCTCGTCGTGTGAGAATTTCCAGCCGCGTTGCGCGATCGGGAACTTCGACCCGCACCACCATCCCCGCGATGAACCTGCTGACCAAAGGCTCATTCAACTCACCCACCATCCGCGGATGAGAATCAGACGCCATTACGACACGCCTTCCGGCGCTCTCGATTGCATTGAAAGTGTGCAGGAACTCGTCCTGCGTGGCCTTCTTGGCCGAGAGAAAGTGGACGTCGTCGATCGCCAGCAGGTCGAGCTGGCGATAGCGACCACGGAAGTCGGCAATACCCTTGTGACGAAGGGCCGTCAGAAACTCGTTGGTAAATTGCTCAGCCGTGACATACCGGCAATTCAGCGGCCTGCCCCCATTGCCGCAGCGCTGGGAGGCAGTGCAGATTCCCTGAAGAAGGTGCGTCTTGCCGACACCGCACGGACCGTGAATGAACAACGGGTTAAAGGCGGGGGTTTCCGCGCCGACCATTGACATCGCCGCCGTGTAGGCCAAACGATTGCTCTCGCCGACGACGAAGTCCGCCAGAGAGTATCTAAGAGCCGCCACCGGCGCCGGAGCTTGCCGCGGTCGAACACGCCCATTCGTCACCTTGTCGACCATCTCGGCCTGTTTGTCGAGTTGGCCCCGACGCAATTGGCCGATCAGAGTCGGGTCTATCGAGACAATAACCGGCCGAGACTGCCCGGTGCAGGCCTCGGCGGCCTGGCCGATCAATGACTGGTAATGACTCTCGATCCAATTGCCAACGAACGGGTTCGGCACGGAGACGTTGACATGCCCGTCTTCGATCCGCATCGTCACGCCGTGCTTGAACCAAGCATTGAATCTCTGAGGTCCGATACGATCCGAAAGCGAGGCTAGGATTTCCTTGACCTGCCCTTGTTCGGCGCGCACCAATTCCGTTGCCGTCGTCATGGTCGATCCTTCGTGTTACACTTCGATTCTTCCCCGAAGGCCGGATACCCCACCGAACCTCCGGCACTGCTCCCGAGACCAACTTGCCCGGGCAAACCTGATGTGTGGACCAAACTGTAATTGAGGTTCGCCTTTTGGTCAAACGCAAATACGGCGTTTTGTTATCCACATCCCCCCAAAGCCCGAAGAACCGTAAGCTTGGCTCTCGAAAAAAAACTTCTTCCACCGCTTGTTCACAAAGCCTGCATACAGCCTGATCTTGTTGGGAATATCATCGGCGAATGTAGGCCACGCGACGATGGGTCAGCGTGAAGCCTTCCTCCTCGTATATCTTTCTGGCGTTTGGGTTTGAAGCATCCACAGCCACCCGCATGACCTGCCGCCCGGCCGCTTTGGCCTGCTGCATTACCCGCAACACCATCGCCCTTCCCAGCCCCCGCCCGCGAAACGGCGTGCCCACACCCATGTATACAAGGTCCATGTCGCCAGGATTGCAGACCGAGTCATTTACCAACACGCAGCCGGCAGGCAAGCCACGCAACTTGGCGATCCACCAAAAGTCAGGGCGCCATATCCCACTGGCCTTGTGGCTCTTCAGCACGTCATCAATCCCGCGAAGCCCCGACAGAACGGGACAATCAAGCGAATGCTCGTAGGTCGCCGTAATCACCCGACCAAGGGCGACGGGATCCATCGGCTTGCAACTCTGCCAGCTAAGATCCGGCACCTTCGGCGATTCGATCGGTCGGGCAAGGTCGCGCCGCATGTACATCAGTTCGGCCAGCCGCACGAAGCCGCCCTCTACAAGCGCGTCGGCATCGGTCTGCTGTTGATATCCTATGAGCGACTGAACGAACGCCAGCCCGTCGCCCAGAGCGGCATCCGCCGATGACCGAAGTGCGCCGGCGAGCGGCAACAATTCCACGCCCGGCGACTCGGCCGGACTATGAAAGACCATCCCGACTCGCCCAACGCTGGGTATCACCATCGCGGCGGCGACGATTCTCTCATCCCGGCAGGCCTGGAAGAAATGCCCGCCACGACCGGCCCGCTTAAGCATGTTTCCCAAAGTCTCAGCCCTGATCGCCACTTGGAGGTCTCGCCTGCGACCCGCCGCAAGGAACCGCAGGGACTCGTCCGGTCGTTTTCGCGAAACCGGCTCGATATGGAAGGAATCGCTCATGGTTGAAGGCTATGGTAAACTGCCCGGACCGCCACGCAAGGGGCCGCTGAGAACGACGCGAAGTTTTCCATTCGAACTTTTCCGGTCGTTGGCGGTTGACTTGCCGGGAAAAAATACTTATTCTCCAAGCAAAATAGTGCCGGTTTTCCCCGGTAACTGAGGTTCATGACGTGGGAGCGTTACTATGAGACTATGCGTGGCGGCGATTCTGGTGGTGGCGATGGCTGGGCTTGGCACCGTATGCGTTGGCCAGACTGCCGATGACACGGCCGGGGCCTCTTCGGTTGCTCAACCGGCAGCCAAAACAATGACGAACCCTTCGGGCAAGACCACCGTCAAAAAAGATGGCGATAACGGAGGAAGCTTTCCAAAGCCTCTGTTCGTACCCCTGGAGTGGGAGTTCAAGGTAGAACTGGGCGAGTTTCGACCCATCGCCGTGAAACTGCCGAACAAGGATACCAAGCAGGTATTCTGGTATTTGCGCTACACAGTAACCAACAAGTCCGGCGAAGATCATATTTTCGTGCCCGAGTTCGTTCTCTACACCGAGAACGGGCAGATTATCCGGGCCGGCAAGAAGACTCCCGGGTACGTTTTCGACAAGGTCAAGAAGCTTTACAACGACCCGTTGATGAAGACCCCCGCCGCCATGACCGGCAAGTTGCTTCAGGGCCAGGACAACGCCAAGAGCAGCGTGGCGATCTGGCCTGACTTCGATCCCAATGCCGGACAGGTCAGCATATTCCTCGGTGGCCTGAGCGGCGAGACCGCGGCCATCCCCCTGCCTTCGCCCATCACCGTGGTCCAGACCGACTGGCGCGGCCGGAAGAAAACCGTCACGAAGGACCGCCTTCTACTGGTCAAGACGCTTCATCTTCAGTACGACATCCCCGGCGAGAAAGCCGCACGGCGTTTCCTGACGCCAAAGCTCGTCAAGAAACGCTGGGTCATGCGATAGCGACAGGCAAGTTTTATTGCTTTATCAAGCATCGCCCCCGTACCCACGGCGCGGGGGCGTTTTTTGTGCGATCCGCCCCTTCTTGCCGTTCTTGCCAAAAACTTGCATTGACACACCGGCAGGCAGGCGGTATCTTACGGGACTTGGCAGTGCGGTCGGTGCGCGGGCGCCGGCAAGCAGCGAATATAGACAAACAGCAGGAGTTGCATCATGGCACATAAAAAGGGACAGGGCTCGACGCGGAACGGGCGAGACAGTAACGCACAGCGTCGCGGCATCAAGGCGTACGGTGGCCAGGCCGTCAAGGCCGGCAGCATTATCGTTCGCCAGGTTGGCACGCCCTTCAAGGCCGGCCACAACGTCTCTCGCGGTCGCGACGACACGCTGTTCGCGCTGAAACCGGGCGCGGTGAAGTTTCGCGGCCGCTTCGTGGACGTCATAATCGCCTGAGTTCGGCTGCTCGCCGAAGTGGCGGCGCCAAACAGGTACAGTCAAAATGCGAGGATGGCCCAGTGGCGCCATCCTCTTTTTTCAGGTTTTTTCGGGTTCTTATCGGGTTTGTCGCGTTGCTTTCCCGCATTTAGACCCCCGAGGCCGACGGCAAGGCTATGAAAGAGCAGGAATTCTCCAGAGCGGTATTCGTTGACGAGGTGGAAATTCTCGCCATTGCCGGCAACGGAGGAAACGGCTGCATGGCATTTCGGCGAGAGAAGTACATCCCTCGCGGAGGCCCGTCCGGCGGAGACGGCGGCGACGGCGGAAGCGTCTATCTCCAGGCCGACGATTCGTTCACCACGCTCCAGCACCTTACCGGCAAACACCACTGGCGAGCTGGACGCGGAGGCCACGGCGAGGGCAAAGACTGTCACGGCCGAAACGGTTCTGACGAGATCGTCCTCGTCCCGGCAGGGACAATCGTTTACGACGCCGACACCGGCATGATGCTCAAGGACCTCGCCGGCAGCGACGAACGGATATGCGTGGCCGACGGGGGCAAGGGCGGATTCGGCAACACCCGTTTCAAGAGTGCCACAAACCAGGCGCCCCGCATCTGCGAGCCGGGCGAGCCTGGCCAGCAGCGGCGTCTCAGGCTGGAGCTTAAGCTCATCGCCGACGTCGGCCTCGTCGGCCTGCCGAACGCCGGCAAGAGCACTCTGCTGTCACACCTGAGCCACGCCCGACCGAAAATTGCCGACTACCCATTTACCACGCTTCACCCATACCTGGGCATCGTGGAAATGACGCACTTCCGCCGCTTTGTAATGGCGGACCTCCCCGGTCTCATCGAGGGCGCTCACGAGGGTGCCGGGCTGGGCATTACGTTCCTCAAGCACATCGAGCGAACGCGAATTATCCTGCACATGCTCGACGTGTGCCCCATGGACGAGCACGACCCCGCCGCGGCCTATCACGCCATTCGACGCGAGTTGAGCGAGTATTCGAAAACACTTGCCGAAAAGCCCGAGATCGTCGTGGCGAACAAGATGGACCTGACCGACGCGGACGAGCACCTGGACAAACTGCGGGAAGAACTTGGCGTCGAGATATTCGGCATAAGTGCAGTAACCGGCAAGGGGCTCGAACCGCTGTGCGATCGGATATGGGATGTCCTTGCCAAACAGCGGGCTCAGTGACACCGTCCCGGGGATCGGTCGGCATAGTGAAGACCCCAAGAGCGAAACGATGAACGACAAGATCAACGGAATACCCAGCGTTCTGGCCTGCGATGTGGGCAATTGCGCCGTACACTTCGCGCACGTCCACGGCGATGACGTCACGGAAGTGCAAACCATCCCCGTCGGACAGTTGCATGGTCTCGGCGCGGCGATGGCGGAGTTATGGCAGGGCATTCCCGAACCCAGGACAGTCGTCGCAACAAGCGTGAACCCCTCGGCCCTGAAGGCCCTCGAGGCCGCAGCCAACGAGTGCCTCGACCAGGCGGTGTTCGTGGTCGGGCGAGACCTGCCACTGCCAATGTCCACGGACCTGCCCAACCCCCAGTCGATAGGCACCGACAGGCTCTGTGCAGCCGTCGCGGCATACGACCGGCTCGGCACGGCCTGCGTGGTCGCGGATTTTGGCACGGCGATAACGATCGATTGCGTCAACGGCGAGGGTGTGTTCCTGGGCGGAGCTATCCTGCCCGGTTTGAACATGGCCGCCGATGCCCTGCACGAGAAGACCGCCCAGCTACCGCGAGTGGAGATGCGGGCCGCGACCTGGGTATTCGGCAGGGACACGTCGGAGACGATCATCAGCGGGATTCTCGCGACGGCCCACGGCGCCCTTCGCGATCTGGTCGAAGCCTACGCCACTGAACTGGGCAAGTGGCCCACGGTAATCGTGACGGGAGGGGATGCGGAATTGGTGTGTGGCCAGGCCGGCGACGGCGAACTCGTACAGGCCATCGTCGACGACCTGACAATCCGCGGCACGGCCTTGGCGTACTACAATTCGCTGATTGAAAAACGGTAGTCAGTAGCCAGTAGTCGGTAGTCAGTGGTTGACAATCGCTGCTCAGCAGCATCAGTAAGCCTCTCTGAAGCCCTGGGACCTGCCTGCCGGCAGACAGCAATCCCCGGATTCGGCGTATGAACCATCCAGACTCCCCCACAACCGTCACTATGCAAACCCCTCCGGGACGCGGAGGAATCGCGGTGCTCGCCCTGCATGGAGCGGCGGTCGATACTATTCTCGCAGAGGCATTCCGCCCCTTCCGGGGCAACCGGAGGTCCGCTGACGGCGTGCTGCAACTGGGCCAGGTCATCGACGGCCCGCGAGTCATCGACCAGGCGGTTCTCGCCCGGCGAGGCGACCTTGCGGAGATCAACATTCACGGCGGCCCCGCAGCCGCGGCGGCAGTGCTGCACCGATTGGGCGAACTGGGCGCCATCATTCTTCCCTCTGGCCCAGACCGAACGCCCTGCTTCCGCCAGGCCCACCCGGACATGCACAACCAGGCCATAGGCACCGAGATGCTCGATGCCCTGCCTGACGCCGCAAGCCCACGCGTGGCGGCGGCCCTGACGCGGCAGTGGTCGGCGGGGTTCAGCGAATTGGCTCGGGGGATTCTGAACCGCGTTTTGGACCGATCCGCTACCGAGCTGCGAGCGGCCGCGACGCGACGGGAAATCATGCGGCGGCTGCTCTGCCCGGCGGAGGTCGTCCTCGCCGGCCCGCCGAACGCTGGCAAGAGCACGCTTGCCAATGCGCTTCTAGGCCGCCCCGCCAGCATCGTGCATGGCCGCGCGGGCACTACCCGCGACTGGGTCCGCGAACAGGCCCTGCTCCACGGGCTGCCCATATGGCTGACCGACACCGC
>CAZMBZ010000004.1:0-25304 GCA_964564285.1 uncultured Planctomycetaceae bacterium
ATTCCACACTACGAAGGGTGGACATCGCCCCGGTGCGCGTCGGCGGAGGCATTTTGTCCAGCAGGGCGTCAAGGCCCTCGGCGATAGCCCGGGCGGGGGCGTCGCCGATGTCGGCCGCCTTTACCGGTCGCCGCTCACCGAGAACGCTGAAAGAATTACCGTCAGTCTCCACGGAGAAATGCAGGTGACGCTCGGCGGCCCGGCCTGCCCAAAGCCTGAGGTCGTCGGCAGAGAAACTCTCGCCCGCGAATCGCCCTTCGAGCAGGCCATCAAGCGAAATGGTGCCCTCGATATTCTCGCTCATAGGTTCACCGCGTCACGAAAGATGGCCACCTCGCGGACAGATTGCCAGTCGGCCATTCCCTCAGCCCATAGCAGCGAGTCCGGGTTCAGCGACTTCTGGTGAAGCATATCGACAATCTTCACGGCAGAGACCGGCCCGTAGGACTGCCCGGCGTCCGCGAAGTACCAAGAGAGAGCCTGCTGCCCGCCATCGATATTCTGCTCGAACTGTTCGCCTTGTGAGTCGGGGCCGCTCAACTGCCCGACGCGGACGGCCCTGGGATTCTGCGCATCGCCAGCCAGTCGGCCCAGGGCGTCCTCGGGGCTCTCGCCGGTAAGCTGGGCGGTTTTCGGCTCGGCGCCTAGCATCGGCCCCAGCGACCTCGTGTCGGTGCCCAGCGCCTGGTCGTGGGCGTCCAGGCGGCTTGTCGAATGCTGCCGGAACGCCTCGCCCTTCATCCGTTCCTGCCGCAACTGCTCACGCAGGCGGTGATTGGACTGCTCGACCTGACGGCGGTAGTCGCGCTGAGCGTTGAGGTTGGCCAGGCAGGCGACAATGACAATCCCAATGAGTCCCAGGAAGAACCCACCGAAAAACCACCCCACAACACTCCGTCCTTTACCTGACGCTATGGCGGCCGCAATGCCGCCACAAATCAGACAGATAATGAGATTGATAGCTAATGGCATTTTCCCCTTCCTTCCTTATAGCCCTTGATCACCCTTTCAGCACCTGAATTGGCGGGCACCGTCCCCTACTACCCCGAGTTCGGCACCCGCACCACATGAGGAATACTATATTATCTGGAATAATTCAACAACCGCCAAATTGTGCAAAAAATGAATCAGCATCGACGGATACAGGCTGCCTGTCTTCCACTTCACGATCCCCAGCAGCATGCCGACGGCGAAGAGGTACGGCGCACTCACTATCGAGAAGTGCATCACGGTAAACAAAGCCGACGCCAGCAGCACCGCCCGCATAGGCTTTATCGCGATCTGGAGCCAGTGCTGGAGCAGTCCGCGGAAGGCGATTTCCTCGACCACGGCCGGCATAAGGCAGATCAGGAATACCGCGCCGCCCCGGCCCAGGCTTTCACGCATCTCGGCAATCGCATCCAGGCCCGTCACGCCCAGGCCGCGCAGGAACACCTCGTGATATCCGTAGTTGACAGCCAGCAGCGGAGCCAGCGCGGCCAGCCCCAGCCATGCAGCCGGGTGCAGAAAGCCCAGCCGTTTGAACTGCACCACCAGCGACGCCCAGTGAATCGCGGCGAACACACAGGTCGTCACGAACAGCGCCACCGAGGAGAAGATCATCCCCCAGGCGTACTGCTCCGGCCCGAAGGCGAAGTAGCATATGATACTCGCCGCCAGGACCACGCCAAGGTACGTCCAGAACAGCGGCCAAGCGTGCGGGGCACGGCGGCGGACGAGTTCATCCTCGGTAGGCGGGGCCACGTAGACGACCGGCAGGACCGACTCGACCGTCTGGTACGGCGTCGCGCAGTTCAGGCAGAAATAATAGCCCGGCGTAAGCGGCGCGCCGCAATAACTGCACGTCCCCGCATCGCGCGCGGGCTGAACTATCGCCCCGGATGACCTCGCCAACTCGTCCACATTTTTACCCCGAAGGATTTAGACCTTCGCCGGACGGACAAACTTTTTCGTCTTGGCCGAATCCACGCAAGCAAGAATGACTGCAACGCTCTGGCCACCATCGACGCCCGTAACGGGAACCTTCCTGCCGGCAAGTACGGACTCGACAAAGGAGTCGATGACGCCACTGGCGCTCTGCCCGCCGGCATCGTTGGTCTGAATCTGCCCGGCCTGGATAAACATATTCTCGCCATCGGATTTCTGCACGGTCACCGAGTAGGTCGGATCCTCGTACATCTTGATGACGCCCTTCTCGCAGCAGATGGTCGTACCGTTGGCCTCGCCTGCCTTGAGAACCCAGCCGGCGAACATCTGCCCGAGAATGCCGCTCTTGAATTGAAAGATGCCGTACGCCGTGTCATCAACGGTGCAGTTCTTTTTTTCCAGCGTGCCGGTCATCGCCCCGGCCAGGACGACCTCATCCTCCAGGAACCAGCGGATAAGGTCGATCTTGTGTACGCCCAGATCGCCCAGCGAGCCGATGACGGCCTGCCTCTTCTTGAAGAAGAAACAGTCCAGCCCGTCCATGGACCAGTCCTCCGGACCGGGATGGGCGAAGCTCGTCGAGAACGAGATCGCCTTGCCGAGTTCGCCGGATTGATATATCTGCTTACCCCGCACGTGGGCGGCTGCGAAACGCTGATTGTGCCCGACCATGATCTGCCTGCGAACCTTGCTGGCAACGGCATTCATCGCCCGCATGTCCTTGACCGTCGTGGCCATGGGCTTCTCGCACAGTACGTGGCACTTGGCCTTGAGCGCGTCGATTGTCATGGCGGCGTGCAGGTAGTTCGGCGTGCAAACGCTCACGGCGTCGAGCTCGAGGCTGAGCATGTCCTTGTAGTTTTTGAATACCTGGGCGGCGCCGAAATCCTCAGCCGCCTGCTTGGCTCGCGGGTACTTGATGTCCGTCACAGCCACCAGTTCGACATCCGCGCGAGCGGCGTATTCCGGCAGATGCCTGCGCTGACTGATTGCTCCGCAGCCAATGACGCCCACTCTCAGTTTCTTCTTAGCCATGCTCATCTGACCTTTCCCGAGTTGCCTCGCAATTTGACAATGTCACCGGACTCGCCGACGGCTCTTTCCGTCGCCCGTCCCGCAAACAACCGGCATATTTTGACGCCGACATTCCACGAACACATAAAACCAATACCCGTACATTCGTCGAAACGCCAGCCTTGGCTTGAACTATTGCTCGATTTGTGTTCGCCCGGCCAGGCGCCAAACCGCGTCTCGACGCGGAGATGAGCCCCCTACTCCCGCAATTCGACGTTCCAGTAGGCCGCGTCCAGGAACTGCTTCCAGGATGCGTATTTCTCGTGGCCAAGACGCATAGCGATCATGGGCGAGCGCTTTGGCTTGACCGGCTGACGGATGAGCTTTATGTGCGCCTGCTCGGGCGTGCGCCCACCCTTACGAACGTTGCACGTGATGCAGCAGCACACAATGTTCGCCCAAGAACTTACCCCGCCCTGGCTACGAGGCACGACGTGGTCGAGACTGAGCTCGCTGGTGGAAAACTTCTTGCCGCAATACTGGCAGCGGCTGGAGTCGCGAGCGTAGATGTTCCGCCGAGTAAACTTGACTTGCGTCCGAGGCAGGCGATCGTAAAACAGCAGGCGGATAATCCGTGGCACGGCCAGTTCGAAACGGACGCACTTTACCCACTCGTGACTGTCGTGCTCGTAGCGGGCGCGAAGTTGGCTAAGCTCGCACCATGACTCGAAATCGTAGGTCTGATACTGCTCATCCTCGACCGAGATTATCTCGGCGATCTCCTTGAACAGGAGACAGAACGCCCGTCTGGCCGATACGACCCGCACGGCCGCGTAGTGCTGGTTCAGCACCAGCACGCTGCTCTCAAGGGCACTTCGCTCAGCGCCGAACATACAGCGGGCACCTCCTTCAGCTTGTCCGACCAATATTGTTCGGACGTGCGTAATGGGGCACATCAACTGCCAGTATAACGCATCCCCGCATGGGTGCAAGGAGTCCAGTGCAATCTTAAAGCGTGCCTGAAAACGCCAGCATGCGCTGCCTGCCCGCGCCACGGCCCGGGCCGACCTTCATACACGTTCTCAGACTTGAACCGACGCCAGCTTCAAATCCTGCCTGCCGAGGTCGAAGGATACCTCCATCGAACCGGCCCGGATCATCGCGCCGCCGCGGTCGTCCTCGATCACCTCCAGCGGCCCGGCGATCTTGCGACGGGAAAAAACGCTGGCGGTCAGAGCCCTGCCCAAAACGCCGGCCGACGTCTGAAGGACGTTGTCCCGCCTGCGCCGCTCGAGCGGGTAAGACTTTACGAACGCCTGGGTCTTCACCGTCGACGCCAGGGCGAAGTGCAGCCCGGCCCGCGAGCCGATTATCGTGCCAGCCTTGGTCTCACGATCCAACTGGATCTGCCCCCGAGTGTGCCAGAACATCTCGACCTTCTCCGGCACGCCGTTAATCAGGTCGTCCAGCACCACCAACGTAACGCCTGTCTCGCTCTCGGGCTCGACGAGCATTACCACGTGCCGAACGAACCGCACGTTCTCGCCGCAGGCCGCCCCCGCGTCCATGGCGACGTAGCGCAATCCAGGTGCCTTGCGGGATTCGATGATCCGGCCCTGGGCGTCGATGCAATGGTCGCGTTCAGCCACAATAACCGTATTGTGGGCGCGGGCCTGGACCTCGTAGAACTCCTCCCGAGTGTCCGAGAGGTACGCCGTGCTGTAGGGCGCGCTACCTTGGTCGGTCAGCAACATCTCGCCGTCCAACTGGAGTTGGATGGAGTTCATGTCACGCTGGGAATGGTTGGCCGATAGGTCGCCCGCCCTTGCCGCTACGTAGAAGGACGGCTTGGGCCAGCGGTCCGCCATGGCGACCCAGCCGATCTGGTCGAATACCTTGACGGGCTTGAGGTTCGGCTTTTTCGGAGTCCTGGCGGTCGGCGGGCGGAAGAGCATCGCCAGCCCCGCCATCGACCAACCCGTGTTGCTCGCGTCGCGGCGGAAAGCGTACGTATCGAGCCACCACGTTACCTCGCGGCGTTTGAAGTGCCGCGCAAGCAGGTAGAAAGTTCCAGCCAGCGGAACGAATGTGTTATCGCCGAATGAGGCTGCCTGACCGTTGGGCGTGAAGTACGCCGGAAACAAACCCGTTGCATCCATGCCTCGCTGGTGAAGGAGCGTCTGGTCGTCATCAAGCCGACTGGCTGATTCCGCCAGAAGCAGAACGTACCGCATTGCGTAGCCCCAGTAACCGAGGCCTTCGTCCCAGCCGCCTTCCCGGCCGAGAGCGCCGAAGAAATGCTTGAGGTTCTTGCGAGCTTCCGAGTAGGCCTTGCGGGCATCGGCGCTTTCATCCGACAACGCCAAGGCAGCCAAGCCCACGCCGGAATTGACCACGGCATTCCAGGAGTGGTAGCAGCTTGTCCAAAACGCCCCTTCCTTGCAGCCGGTCAGGTACGGAGTGATGGCCTTGGTCAAAATGGCGTCGATGAAGTCTTGCCGAGTTTTCTCGGGCAGGTCTTCCCACAGCCAGTCCAAGCCTACCGCCACCGCAACGGCAGCCTCGGCAGTACACAGGTCCGCGGCGATATGGTTGTGGCATGGATCTACCCAAGAAGTCCAGCCGACGAGGTTGCGAAGCTCCTCGATCGCCCGGTCGCGATATGCCGGGTTGGGGTCGATGTGATGGCTGATGAGCAGGTCCATCACACGGCCCTGAACGCCACGGGCCGACATCACCGCCGATGCCCAGTTGCCCTGGAGCCACAGCGCCTGCCACTGGGTCTCGGTCAGCGGGGCAGACTCGAGTATCAACGCGCAGCGCCGCCGCATCGCGTCGAAGATGCCCTCGAACGCTCCACGACCGGCCAGGTGCCGCAGCGCCGCCAACTCATCCCGACTCGCCAGTATTCCGCGTCTCATACTTTTATCCCTGTCCTGCCGCACCGAACGCACTGCCCAAAAGAATAAACCCCTCCCCCGCAAAACGCAAGCCGGCTTCGGTCGCTCGCAACCGGCCGGGACAGAAACAATTGGAACTCGCGGTCGCATCCGACTATCATCCCGGCTTCACAAGCTTGAGCCTTCACAAGGAAATGCCTTTGCCAGCCGATCCGTCGAAACCAAAGTCCGGCGTGAGCGACACCGAGTTGCTCCAGCTGCATTTGGGCGGCGACCCCGAGGCATTCGAGTCCCTTGTCGGGCGATATCGGCGGGAGTTGTTCAACTTCCTCGCTCGATTTACCGGCAACGCCGCCATGGCAGAGGATGTCTTTCAGGATACGTTCCTCCAAGTTCACCTCTCAGCCGGAACGTTCGACCTGTCGCGCAGGCTCAAACCGTGGCTCTTCACCATCGCCGCCAACAAGGCCCGCGACGCCTTGCGAAAGAGCTATCGACGCCAGGCGGCCCCCCTCGACGCCAAGATAGCCGGAAGCAACAGCCAGGAGAGCACCTACGCCGACCTCATGCCGTCAGATATTCCGCCACCGGAAGAATCTTTACTGAACCTTGAAACCCGCCAGGCCGTAACAAGGATCATAGACGCCATGCCGGAGAACCTCCGGACAGTTCTGCTTATGAGCTATTTCAACGAATTTCCGTACAAGGAAATCGCCGAAGTATTGGAAGTGCCACTTGGCACCGTAAAAAGCCGGCTCCACGCGGCCGTGCAGCATTTTGCTAGACAGTGGAAAGCCTATGCAGCGAGATCGGGCCATGAGGGACAACAAAACGAATAACCAGCAATTGTTGACCGATTACCTTCTCGGGCGACTCGATCCGCAGGCCGAGCAGCAACTCCGCCTGCGCATCGAGGCCGAGCCGGAGTTCAAGCGTGCCTGCGACGATATCCGCAACACGTTTTCCGCGTTGGATTTGGCGATACAGGCCAAGCCTCCCGCCAACCTCATCGCACAGACAATGGCCCGGATTCGCTCGGCCAAGCAGACCGACGCCCTGTTGGCACGCGAGCAACTCACCCACCGCGACGTTATCCGTCCCACATTCTCCATCCGCGAAATCGCCGCCGTCGCCGCCATCGTCCTGATGATCGGAGCGATATTCGGCGTTTCATTCCGCGAGGCCGACCGAAGGCGACAGCGAATCGCCTGCGCCCAGAACGTCAGCAAAATCGGCGCAGCCATCATGAGCTACGCCAACCGAAACGAAGGGCACCTGCCATCCGCGGCAGGCGCCAATGACCGCTGGCTGCCGACATCCAACCAGCCCGCCGCCAGCAACTCCAAGGCGCTGTTCCGCCTGATCGCCGACGGATACCTCCAGCCACCGACGTTCCAGTGCCCCGCCGTCGGAGGCGACTCCTTCGCCGTCCGCGCGGGTATGACGGACTTCCCAGCCGGGAAATTCGTCGGCTATTCCTACCAGCATTCGATCGGTCCCAGGGGCCTTTCCGTTGAGGACAAGCGCATCGAACGCGTTCGCGAACACATGGCGATCCTAGCCGACAGCTCACCCGTCTTCAGCGGCGGGCGTGTTAGCGCCGCTGGCCTCGCCCGCCAAGCCAGCGACAACCACGACCAGACCGGCCAGAACGTTTTGTATCTGGACATGCACGCCGAATTCAAGGTCCAGCCAGCCGTCGGTGTCGACGGTGACAACATCTTCCTCGCAAACGGCGTGACCGACTACAAAGGCAACGAAAAGCCCACCGGCCCTACCGACTCGTTCCTCCTGCCCGCTTGGTCCCCCGAAACCGAAGCAGTTCAGCCACAACAAAGAAACGCCCCCGCGCCAGGCCAGCACTGAACAACAACCCAGCCCATAAATGACTCGTCGAACGCCGCGGGTTTTGACAGACTGGGCGGGTTTGTCGTACAATCGGGGCATGGATACCAAACGCTTTTCTCAGAGTCGCATGCATCGCGTCAGCGTTGGGTTTGCGCTGACGGGGGCTGTGGTAACATGGGTTCTGTTGGTGCCGGGGGCAGCCGTCGGGGACCCACCCGCTTCGACGAGGCCGACAACCCGGGCCGCGACCTGGACCACGACCGCGCCGGACGTGAGCGTTACTGTCTCCTCGCCGGTTGCCGCTTCAGCCAGGCCCCGGTCGCTGGCTGATCGGCTCGGGTACACGGACAACGAGAAGACCGTCCTCGGGGCCACGCGCGATGGCGTGCGGAAAATCGACGAGACGGGGCTGTACGTTACGCTCGGCGTTGCGGCCCGCGCGGCAGGCAACCTGCAATTCGACCGGGACGAGTGGTCTCAGCTAGACAGGCCAGCCTATACGAGCCTGCTGACCCAGCCCAAGCGCTGGCGAGGCCATCCGCTGGAGCTAACGCCCACCATTTTCCGAGTCACGAAGATGACCTCCGGCAAGCAGCTCAACTACAGCAACTTCTGGCCTAAGGATCGTCCCGTCTGGCGGCTCGACGGCGTGATCGGCCACAAGACCCAACCAGTCATCATCTACTCGGTGGTCAACCCCAGCGAATATCTCGGCCAGGGCAAGCCCGGCAAAGAGGAAGATCAAACCGACTACAACCGAGGCCAGGCCATCCGCGCCGCAGCGATCTTCTACAAGGATGTGATCGACACCGACTGCGACGGCGCGACGCGCCACTACCCGCTCGTAATGGCATGGCAGTTGAGCGACGGAGATGAAGTCATGGCTCTGCGGGGCTCTTCGGACAGCCTGGTATCCAAGCTGGCGCCGGTTGCGATACTGCTGGTAGTTATGGCGGCAGGGTTCTATTACCTGCGCCGATGGATGACCCAATCCCGACAGAAGAAATCACACGGCCCCAGATACAAGCCGCTTCGCGACGAGATCGTCCCCGCCGCCGCGGAAGATAATAGTGCCAATTCGCTCGACGAACACGTCGACCCGGAACTCGCCGCCGCCATCGAGCAATACCGCCACGAAAAGGGCCTCGATGAATCCGACTGAACCAATGCAATATCAATATCAAAAAACCGTCGCGGTTGATCTAGGCCCGCGCAGCTACGATGTCCATGTCGGGCCTGGTCTGCTGCCTACACTCGGGCAGGCCATCGTCGCGATGGACGGCGTGACGAGCGCCGCAGTAGTGACGGACTCCAACGTCGGGCCCCTGTACGGCCAGGGTGCCGTCGATGCCGTCACGGCGGCGGGAATCCCCGCGACGCTCATCGACTTTCCCGCCGGCGAGGCCAACAAGACGCTCGCGACCCTCTCCCGGGTGATGGACGCCCTGTTTGCCCTGACGCCGGCGGTCGATCGCTCGACCGTCGTGGTCGCGCTGGGAGGCGGGGTCGCCGGCGACCTGGCTGGACTGGTGGCCGCTCTCGCCTTGCGCGGTATGCGGTTCTACCAGTGCCCCACCAGCCTGCTTGCCGACGTGGATGCCTCGGTCGGGGGCAAGACAGCCGTCGATCACCAGGCCGGGAAAAATCTCATCGGCGCCTTCCACCAGCCGGCGGGCGTAATGATCGACGTGGAAACTCTCAAGACCCTCCCGCGCTGCGAGCTCATCGGCGGCCTGGCTGAGTGCGTCAAGCACGGTGTGATCCGCGACGCGAGCCTGCTGGATTACATCGAGGCCAACGCGGCGGGCATTATCGAATGCCGCCCTGACGTCATGACGGAACTCATCGCCCGCAACGTGGCGATAAAGGCAGCCGTGGTGGCAGCCGACGAGCGCGAGGCTGGCGAGCGGGCGCATCTGAACTTCGGGCACACCATCGGACACGCTATCGAAGTCCTGGCCGGCTATGGGGAGCTTTCCCACGGCCAGGCCGTGTCGCTTGGCATGGTCGCCGCCAACCACATAGCCGTCGCCCGCGGCCTGCTGGACAGCCCCGACGCCGAGCAAATCGAACATCTGCTGGGCAAGTTGGAGCTTCCCACGCGAAGGCCAGGACTGGACGCCGACGAAATCTGGCGGATAATGCAGCACGACAAGAAGACGCTCGGCGGACGAGTCCGCTTTGTTCTGCCGACGGGCCTGGGCTCGGCGGCGATCTTCGACGATTGCCCCCCCGAGGCCATCGCCGAGGTGATTTACTACCTCGGGAACGCCTGATCGGCGGAAGGTGGACAAGCTGCAATGAAATGGCGACGTGAAGAGTATCTGGACCTGATGACATTTCGCGGGTCAGACCGCCAGATGTTCGTGGAATTGTTCGGCCCGCTGATCGGCCTGCCTGACGAATGGCGCGACCAGGGCGCGACGCAAGAGGAGATCGATCTGGTCGCCTTCGATTGGGACTACGTGCCCGTTGTCCAGTGCGGCGGCAATACGGGGCTTCGCGGCGGAAGCAAGCCGCAATTGATCGAAGAGACGGCCGAGCACATCATTCAACGAGACTACCTCGGGCGAACGGTCAAGCTATGCAAAGGCTTCGCCACCATTGCCCTGCCGCTGGATTTCCCGGTCGAGACGATGGACGACTGGCTGAAGCTCAAGCCCATGTGTGAGTGGCACAAGGACCGGATCAACTGGGCCGCCGTCGAAGCCGCCCAAAAGGCCCAGGCGGACGGAGCCCTGGTCGTCGCGGGAATACCCGGAGCCTGGGACACCCCCCGCGAGTTGATGGGCGAGGAAGTCGCCTGCCTCTGCTACTACGAGCAGCCCGAGCTCATGCACGACATCATGGGCACCCTTGCCGACACGGCAATGCGGGTCCTGAACGCCATCAGCGAGAAGCTGACGATCGACCAACTCTCCGTCCACGAGGATATGGCCGGACGATCCGGCTCGCTGGTCGGACCCAAACAGATTCAGGAGCATTTCCAGCCTTACTTCCGTCCCATATGGGACATGCTCCAATCGCGAGGCACGCGGATCTTCGACATGGACAGCGACGGCAATATGAATTCCGTGCTGGAGTCGTTCCTGGATTGCGGGCTGACCTCGATGCATCCGATGGAACCCGCCGCCGGCATGGACGTGGTGGAGGTGCGAAAGAAGTTCGGCCAAAAACTGGCCATGCGCGGCGGAATCGACAAGCATGTCCTGCGCGGAACGAAACAGGACATCCGCAAAGAGCTGGAGTACAAAATGCAGCCGCTCATGCGGGAAGGCGGCATTGCTTTTGGGGTAGATCATCGCATCCCAAACGGCACGCCGATCGAGAACTACCGATACTACGTCCGCCTGGGCCGGGAAATACTCGGGCTTCCTCCTCTGGACGGTTCCCGAAAAGGCTGGGCCCGCATGGCGTTCTGATCTCCCCCCGCTCTGCTTGCCGTAACGCCGACTGGCTCGAGCATTTGAGCGACTACCTCATGTGCAACGAACCGCCCGACGCTATAATACGTACCTGACCTTCTATATAGGACTCGAGTTTTGAACGCGACGAACCAAAAAGCCGACTTCGTTCCCGACCTGTCGGTGGATATCGCCGGGGTGGAATTGGCCAATCCAATGATGACCGCAAGCGGGACTTGCGGATACGCTGATGAATACGCGGACTTTGTCGATCTCGGCGGGCTCGGAGCGTTCGTAACAAAGTCCATCACGGCCCAGCCGCGCATGGGCAACGAGTATCCGCGAGTCGTCGAGACTCGGGCGGGGATGATGAACGCAATCGGCTTGGCTAATGTCGGGCTGGAGGTGTTCCTGAACGAAAAGGTTCCGCTGCTGGAGAAGCTCGGCCTGCCCGTATTCGTCAACGTCGCGGGCACAACGGTCCAAGACTATCTCGCCGTCGCGCGGGCGATGGAGAGCGTCGATATCGTCCGCGGCGTGGAATTGAACATCTCGTGCCCCAACGTCAAGGCAGGCGGCATCCAGTTCGGCGTGGCCCCGGCCCAGGCCGAATCCATCACACGGGCGTTGCGCGATGTGTGCAAAAAGAACATACTGATCGTCAAACTCTCGCCGAACGTAACGGACATCACCGCCATCGCGGCCGCGGCCGTGGCGGGCGGGGCCGACGCGCTGAGCATGATAAACACATTCACTGCCATGGCGGTGGATATCGAACGGCGCAGGCCGATTTTAGCCAACGTAACCGGCGGACTCAGCGGGCCTTGCATCAGACCGATCGCGGTTCACATGGTCCACCAGGTCTACAAAAAGGTTGCCCGCCCGGCCGGAGTGCCCATCATCGGCATGGGCGGCATCCAGTACGCCTCGGACGCGATTGAGTTCCTGCTGGCTGGGGCGACGGGCCTGGCGGTCGGCACGGCGTTGTTCGTGGACCCGGGCTGTCTGACGGCGATTCGCGACGGCATATCGGATTATCTGCAACGTCACGGCTGTAAGAGCATCCGCGAAATCATCGGCCAGCTGCAGACGCCCGGCTGATGGATATGGCACGCATCACATCGTCCTGGCGCTGAATCTCAGATGTTTTTACCGCGTCATAGCCTTAGGAATGCCGCATCACGTCGGCGTAGCTCACAAGCATATTTGGAAAACAGATGAAATCCTCGGCTGTGCAGTTAGAATGGTCTTCGCCCGTTGCGAACCCGCATATAATAGGGCGAATGCTTCCGATTCGGATCGCGTTAATGACCTTAGCTTCCAAGCTATTTCAAGGGCTTCGATTATGAGAGTGCTAATGCTCGGCTGGGAATTTCCTCCGCACATCAGCGGAGGTCTGGGTACTGCGTGCTACGGCATGACCAAGGGCCTCGACGAAATTGGCGTGGATGTCTGTTTCGTCCTGCCGACGGCGATTCCCGCCGACACGGCGAGTCACGTAAAGCTTCGCGGCCCGAACAATCTGCCGGTCGGCCCGTCAACACCCGACACCCCAGCGATGCCAATGACGACGGAGGTATCGACCGAGGTATCGACCGAGCAGGTCGTATCCCGCGAGTTTGAGCATGTCGAAATCCGCCGAGTCGAGGCGATGCTCCAGGCCTACGGCACGCAGGAATCGTACGACGAGGCCATCCGCAAGATAATCCGCGAGCAACAAACCATCCCCGGTCTGACCAAAGGTGAGATACTCACCGAGGCCGGCGGCGGAAGCGCCCCTGCCCAGGGCGCACAGCCTGCGGGCGAACAGGCAGATGTAAACGTCGATACCGCCAACCCGTCGCGAGGGCTCTTCATTGCCGGCGGCGGCGCCCACTACAAGGGCGACCTTATGAGCCAGGTCCACCGCTACGCCCGCCTTGCCGTCGAGGTGGCGAAGACGGAAAAGTTCGACGTAATCCACGCCCACGACTGGATGACTTACACTGCTGGGGCCGCCGTCGCGGCGGCCTCGGGGAAACCGCTCGTAGTCCACGTCCATTCCACCGAGTTTGACCGCTCCGGCACGAACGTCAACCAGCAGGTCTACGACATCGAGCGAATGGGCATGCACTGCGCCGGCCGGGTCGTCTGTGTAAGCGCCCTGACCCGGAAGATATGCACCAGTCGCTACGGCGTGCCGGAAGACAAATGCACCATCGTCTACAACGCCGTCGAACTGCCGGAAGACGACAATCTGAAGATGGACCCTATCCGCCAGACGGAGAAAATCGTCCTGTTCCTCGGACGAGTGACCATGCAGAAGGGTCCGGAATACTTCCTGCGGGCCGCGAAAAAGGTCATCGGGAAGTACACCAACGTCCGATTCGTCCTTGCTGGCAGCGGCGACATGATGACCCAGTGCATCCGCGAGGTCGCCGACCTGAAGCTCGGGAGATACGTCACGTTTACCGGCTTCCTGCGAGGCAAGGACGTCGACAGAATATTCTCCATGGCAGACCTTTACGTCATGCCCAGCGTCTCCGAGCCCTTCGGCATCGCACCGCTGGAGGCGCTCAGCCACAACGTACCGGTGATAATCTCCAAGCAATCGGGCGTCTCTGAGGTGCTGACGCACGTGCTCAAGGTGGACTTCTGGGACGTCGACGAGATGGCCAACAAAATCCTGGCCGTGCTCCGCCACGCTCCGCTTCAGCGGACGCTGCGACAGCACGGCTCAATCGAGTTGCGAAAGTTCGCCTGGCGCGACAGCGCGGTGAAGCTAAAAGAGGTCTACGAAATGGTCGCGCCCGCGTAATCGGCATCGATCTGGCTGGAAATCTGCACTCTTGGCCAGATTCTACTTGACGACGATGGGCGCTTTCAGGTTTTAATAAGTCATGGCATCAGTAGTTTTTTACTTTCAGGTCCATCAGCCGTTCAGGCTGCGACGCTATAGCATATTCGACAGCGATGCGCAGTACTTCGACGACCACCACAACCGCGAGATATGTCTCAAGGTGGCCGAAAAGTGCTATCTTCGCACGAACAGGCTGATGATCGACCTCATACGTCGCCACAATGGGAACTTCCGCATCAGCTACTCCGTAACCGGCACGGTCATCGATCAGTTCCAGAAATGGGCGCCGGAGGTGCTCGACTCTTTCGTCGAGTTGGCCGACACCGGCTGCGTTGAGTTCATCGCGGAAACCTACTACCACAGCTTGGCCTTCCTTTACAGCCGGGACGAGTTCGTCCAGCAAACGCAAATCCATGCCGAGCGGATGCAGCAGCTTTTCGGCCAGACTCCTCGGATTTTCCGAAACACCGAGTTGACATACAATAACGACGTCGCCAAGGCGGTCGAGGACATGGGCTTCGACGCCATTCTCACCGAGGGCGCCGACCACATCCTCGGCTATCGCAGCCCGAACTTCATCTACAACCCGCCGAACTGCGCCAACCTGCGACTGCTGATGAAGAATTACCGGCTCAGCGACGATATCGCCTTCCGTTTCGGCAACCAGGGATGGGCGGAATGGCCCCTTACGACGGAGCGATTCACTCACTGGGTTGACCAGATCAACGGCAACGGATACGTCTGCAACCTGTTCATGGACTACGAAACCTTCGGCGAGCACCAGTGGGCCGACACGGGGATATTCGGGTTCCTCGACGACCTGCCGAGCAAGATACTCGCCTCAGGCAAGAACGACTTCCTGACCGTCTCGCAGGCCGTCGACCGTTACCCAGCCGTTGGCGAGATCGACGTGCCGCACATGATCTCCTGGGCCGACACCGAACGCGACATTTCCGCCTGGCTGGGCAACTCCATGCAGGCCAACGCGCTGCATGACGTTTACGCCCTGGCCGACCAGATCCTCGCCAGCGGCGACGTCGACCTCATCCACGACTGGCGGAAACTCCAGACATCAGACCACTTCTATTACATGTGTACCAAGTGGTTCGCCGACGGCGACGTGCATAAGTACTTCAACCCGTACGAGTCTCCCTACGACGCGTACATCAACTACATGAACATCCTCGACAGCCTCCGAAGTCGGCTCGCAACCGCGGCAAGCGTCTAAAAGCCCATCATCCGGGTTGATTTCCTTGGCCTCGCGCGGCATACTTAACAGTAGAGAAGATGCCAGTGAGAGTTGGTTTGTTTGCGCCTGTGTCGGGAGAGAGAAATGAGTTCGCACCGATTGGTTCTGATCTTGGCGGCCTTGGGTGTCTTGGTCGCTGGCTTTGTCGGCTGGCGGTATTGGCCCCCTGAAGACCCCGACGACCTTCTAACCTCTAAAGACCCCGGCAAGCAAAGGCAAGGCGTTGTCGCCCTCAGCGAGCAGGCCGACACCGTAAGTGGACTGGAGCGAATCGCCCAAACCGTCCGGAACGAGAACCCCAGGGTGGCGTGCTTGGGCCTGCGGGCCCTCGCAGCCTCGGCTGGCCCGAACAAGCAACTGTCCCCCGAGGCGGTGGAAATTGCCGAATCTGCCGTCCGCGATCCCCGCAAGGTCGTCAAGGTCACAGCCATCCAGACGCTGGAAGCCACGACTCCCCAACTTCCTGAGGACCCGACGGTTCCCAACATCGTGCTGAAGGCTTTCGTGGCCTCCAAATCCCCGGAAACTCGCGCCGCCGCTGCCAATGCTCTGGCCAAGTTCCAGCACTGGGACGCCATGGAGCCCCTGCTGGACGCACTGGAGGACGAATCACCGGCCGTCCGCGGCTCGGCGGGGATGGCGATTCGCAAGATCCTCGGCTTGGACTACGGTTTCAGGGCCAACGACCCTTTGGGTAAACGCCAAGCCGTCATCGCCCGGTTGCGAAGGGACTGGAAAGCTCAACGGCCCTATCACCAACTCTACGCCAAGCGAGTTCAGGACAAAAGAAAAGAGCAACAATGACTTTCCACAGACAAAACGGCTTTACGTTAGTCGAGATGATGGTGGTTGTAGCCGTCATCATCCTGCTCGTCTCCATTTTGCTGCCTTCGTTCAATGCAGTTTACGCCATCGCCCGGCAAGCCCAGTGCGCCAAGAACCTAAACCAGATCCGCGTTGCCATAGCATCCATGGGTGCCCGCAACGAGATATCGCATACCGGCGAGCTGGCCGTGTCTGGATGGCGCAGCCAACTGGAGACCTACCTCTCGAACAGCCTGGAGGTAATGATTTGCCCGGAGGGCTTCAGTACCAGGTTGGCCGACGACGTGCTGGCAAACTACGCCTTGCGGACGTGCAGCGGCAACACCTTCCTTTACAACATGCCCCTGGCGGAAGGACCCGCCTGCCTCAAGCGGAGCGTAAGCAACCACGGACAGTTCTTCGAGCTGGCGTTTGAGGACATCCGGACCAGCACCGGCGATGCCTCCGGCGACAAAGACTTCAACGACGTGGTCCTGACAGTCCAGATCACGGCAGATACGGCCAAGATCACCCTCAAGTCTTTCGGAGGCGGGTACCACTGGTCCCTCGTCGACCCCGACGACAACATCCTCATGAACGACGTGGGAAAGTCCGGCCCGGGCGCGGGCGAGTTCTATTTGGTCACCGGCGTAAGCGGCAAGTTCAGCTACGGGATCAACTCCCTCCTAAGCGACTTCGGGCCTACTGACCGGAAAATACTGCTGATGGACTACCCCAATGACATCCTCCGCATAGCAGGCACGGACGAGATTCACGACAACTGGGTCAGTTGGCTGGAACCTGACGGCCAGTACGAATTCGCCAGACACCGAGGCCGAGTCAACGTTGCCATGGTCGATGGCAGCGTCGCGCCGATGTACCCAAGGGACATAGACCCAACAGACCTTGAGCTTAGGGAAAAGTACTGGAAGCCTTGACGCAGCCCGAAGCCGCAGAAGCTGCGAACACGGGCCTCAAGTTTTGACCGTTTCAATGTTGCCGTGGGAAGCATGTTCCTATGGGACATCAAACCCTTCAGGCAACGCCGGAGTCATCGGTTATGTCTGATAGTCCGAAGCGATTGAAAATTCTGGGTGGCCTGGCCGTAGTGCTGGCGGTGGTGGTGGTACTGCAGTACACTTGGCCGGGCGGCGATAAACCGCAGGAAACCACGCCCGACCCGAATCCCACCCCTGCCGCACCCGACAAGGACGCCCCCCCCGTCGCCGCCAAGCCGGCCGCGCCCGCCGCCGGTACGCCTTACCGACAGGTGTTCAAGATTGCCGAACAGCCACGCCCGGAAGACCTGCCTGTCCTGAAAAAGGAAATCCAAAGCCCATCGTGGAAGAACCGCCATGCCGCGGTAATGGGTATCGGGCGGCTCAAGGAAAAAGGCGACCCCGCAAGTCTCCAGGCCGTGCTGACCAATACAGACGAGAAGGCTGAAGTCCGCGCAGCCGCGGCCGGACAACTCGGCGAGATGAAACACGTCGCAGCCGGGCCGGCATTGCTCGACGCCATGTCGGATGGATCAGCCCTGGTGCGAGCCGCCGCCGGAGTCGCAATCACGAAAATAACGGGGGTCCACGTCGACTTCCAAGCTCGAGACAGCCTTGCACACCGCCAGGCCGCCATCAAGCGGGCACGGGACAGATGGGCTAGGTTTTACGAGTACCACCAAAAGAAACACGGCTCGGGCATATAATTGCCGATATAGGATATAGGTTTTGAAGGACGCGACATGACTAATAAAAACTCTGACAAACGCGGGTTCACACTTGCCGAAATGTTGGTGGTCATAGCGGTGATCGGACTGCTGGTGGCTATTCTCGCGCCCGTGCTGGACAGTGCCCTTTCATACGAAAGGTACGTCGCCTGCAAAAGCAACCTCGAGAAGCTGGGCCAGGCGTACGCGACGATGTATTCCACCCGGCGGATGAATAAGCTGACTGGCATCGGATCGCTCGGATCGGGCTGGCCCAAAATGTTTCAGCCATATCTTTCGTCCTCCGCATCGGTCGTCTGCTGCCCGGCCAGCGGCGTCGAGGGGGGCATGGAGCAGGCCTCGCTGGACCAGTACTATAACGAGGTCTACATCGGCAATAACTACCAGGGCGCAATGGCGCTGAGCGAAAGCGACAGCCCCTTTGTCTGGAAGCTCTCGCAAACCCAATTCAACGTGTTCCTCAACGCCCCAGGCCATGGCAAGGGATACAACTATACGGGCTATCAACCCGACAGTAACCCTAGCGTCTACTACTACATGCTTGAGGACAACGCCTGGCGGGGCGGCGGAGACATGGACTTCTGGGATGTAAACTATAAGATCGAAACCGATGGCATCAACGTCGTGATAACCGTCACGCCCGGCTACACGGGGTATACCCACAACCTTACCCAGGGCACTGGGCCAGGCAAGAAAATCCTGATAGCCGACACCAAGCGCAAGCATGGCCAGACCGTGGAGATTCCAGGAAAGGGAATCGCCAGCTACGGGATCAACACGGTGGCAGATCAGATCGAGCCCGGCGACGGCGACAAGATTCTCCTCATGGACTACGACTACATAACAGTTGCCGGATCGCAGTACGACGAGACCGGTGACCGCGCCAACCAGCTTAACGAAAGGTGGAGGCCGGACCCCAACGATCCCACCGGCCCATTGAAATTCGCCCGGCACATGCGCAAAGCCAACGTGCTTTTCACCAACGGAACCGTTCGTCTGATGAATCCCGATGACATCCACCCGGAAAACCCGGAAAACTGCACCAAATACTGGGATCCCCGCTGAGCAGTTCTGTAACGCAGAACTCGCCTCCGATGCTATTACGTTCTTAGCGTAAAGTCTTTACGGCGTCTGGCTGTCGGTCCGAAGCGATCATCCGCCTTCGCGGGCAACCTGCCTGCCGGTAGGCAGGGCGGATTTGCCAAACCGCCAAACACCTCTGAACCGATAGGTATAACCGGAGCGTTTATAATGGCATCAGAAAAATCCAGTTCGGCAATGCCTCCGCCGATTGTCATCCCATGCGCCGGCGTGGACATCGACCACCTCATGGAAGCCGAGTGGCTCACTACCAACCAGATCGGCGCATACGCCTCGCAGTCCGTAACCGGATGCAACACGCGGCGATACCATGCGCTGCTGGTCGGCGCCACCAAGCCGCCCGTCGGCAGGCTTACTGCGCTGAGCCAGCTTCACGAGCAGCTTATCGTCGGCCAAAAAACCTACGACCTGTCGACCTTCGAGTTTCCAAACGCCATCCATCCTAGAGGCACGGACAACCTTCAGGAGTTCGTCAACGACATCGCGCCTCGGTTTGTCTACCGCCTGGGAGCCCTGACGCTGACGAAGGAGATAATCCTGGCTGAGTCCGCCAACGCGGTGGCGGTACGATATCGCCTTTCCGGCGGATCGGGCGAACTGCGGATCCGCCCGTTCGTGGCCCTTCGCGACTTCCACCACCTCCGCAAGGCCCACGAACCTCACCAGTTGACCTTCGAGCTTACCGACGCAGGCGCTGTCATACACGACCGCATGCACCCGGTGCCTCCGCTGTACCTGGCCGCCCGCGACGCCGCGTTCGAGCCGAACCCGCAATGGTGGTATCGCTTCCACTATCGCATGGACCTCTGTCGTGGGCAAGAAGCCGACGAAGACCTCTACGCCCCAGGATGCTTTGTCCTGCAACTCGCCGATGGCCAGCCGGGACAATTCGACGCCAGCCTGAGCGACCCCAGACAAGTACACTTCGACGATACCGCCAGTCTACGCCGAGAGCGAATGGAAGAATTGGCCGCCAGCCTCGGACCCGATGCCGACGAACTAAGCCGCCACCTCGCCGTCGCGAGCGACGCGTTCGTCGTCCGCAGGCATTTTCCGAACCTCCCGCCGTCATGGACAATCCTGGCCGGGTATCACTGGTTCGCCGACTGGGGCCGCGACGCCTTCATCGCACTGCCAGGCCTGCTGCTGTGTACCAAACGCTACGCCCAGGCACGTGAGGTGTTTCGCACCTTCGCCGGAAATGTATCCGAAGGCATGGTGCCGAATTGCTTTGACGACTACTCGACACTCGCGCACTACAACTCCATCGACGCGTCCCTATGGTTCATCATCGCGGCTGAGCGATACGTCCAGGCTACCAACGACGTCGCCTTCTGGCGTCAAACGCTCCTGCCTGCCATACAAAAGATCCTGCACAGCTACCAGGCCGGCACGCGGTTCGACATTCACGCCGACGCCGACGGGCTGCTGACCGGCGGCAGCTACAACACGCAGCTCACCTGGATGGACGCCAAGATCGGCGACGAGGCCATCACACCCCGGCACGGCAAGTGTGTGGAGATCAACGCGATGTGGTACAGCGCCCACCGCATCCTTGCCGAAAGATGCCGCGAAATCGACCCGGACCTTGCAGAGCACATGTCGGGCCGGGCGGAAATAATCGCCAAGGCCTTCAACAAAGCCTTTTGGTGCGACCGGGGCGGCTATCTCTATGACTGCCTGCCCGACGGCGAACCGGACCCGACAATCAGGCCAAATCAGATCCTGGCAGTCTCCCTGCCCCACAGCCCCCTACCGCCAGAGAGCCAGAAAGCGGTGGTCAAAATTGTTACCGAGCGACTCCTTACGCCCATGGGCCTGCGAACGCTGGACCCGGCCGACCCTCGGTATCGCCACCGCTACGGCGGGTCGTGGGAATCCCGCGACCGATCTTACCACCAAGGCACGGTATGGGCCTGGCTGATGGGACCGTTCATCGAGGCCTACCTCAAGGTCGAAGACTTCAAGCCCTTCGCCCTGGCCCAGGCTCGCCAGTGGCTCGGCGGGTTCAACGAACACCTACGCACCGCTGGCGTCGGGAATATCAGCGAGATATTCGATGGCGACGCACCGCACGACCCGCACGGATGCGTCGCCCAGGCATGGTCCGTCGGCGAGGTGCTCCGGGCAAAACGCCTGATAGACGCAGCCGAGGGAAACAAGCAATCGACACTATGACCATGAACCGCACGATAGGCCTGGCAATCTTGGTGCTGATATCCGCCGTGACGGCGGCACGTGCTGCTGTCGAGATGCACCTTACCCCCCTGCCCGGTAAGGCCGTAACGCCCGAGGGTTTCACGCCGGCCGAGCTTAGGATCGCCGACGCCAACGGCCAGTTGCCCAGCGCAGCCCAAGCGATCACGCTTCGCCGCCTGGCCGGCGGGCCGACAATGTTCTACGAAGCTTCCATCGCCCCCGGCGCCAGCGGCAGCTTTCGCGTGCTGCTACCGATGGTATCCGTCCGCCAAACGTATGTCGTCCGCCTCCTCACCGAAGCCTCGCCGACAGCGTCCGTTCTCCTGGAGCACAAAGTGACGGTCGAGACCGACGACATCGGCGCCGTCGAGACCGCCCGCAACCGGTTACTCGATTCGCCGGCTTATGACGACTACATCGAGGACCTACCCCGCTGGCCGACGGGGACCGTGCGAAACGCGTTCCTTGTGTCGGTTCTGATGCTGGTGGGAATGGGCGCGACACTGCTGATTCGCCGACCAGTTTGGCGCCTGCTGGCCGCGGGTTTGGTCGTCGCCGCAGCATCGGGCGCGATCTACGTAAGCCTCGCCAACTGCCCGCTGGTTATCACACGACAAGACGGTGACATCTGCTCCGTCTCCTGCCGTCGAACTACCACATGGTCGGCCCCGGCACGGGGACTCGGCCCCATCTACTGGCGAACCCGGCAGATGGATCAAGACAACATGGTATACCAGCCCGCCAAAACGCTCACGCTAATGCTCCGCCCCAACGAAGTCCGCCTCTTCCGCCGCCGAACAGCCATTGCGACACCTTAACGCCATCTGTCCCGGGGCCGGTGGTCTTCCTCATCTTCATCTTCATCTTCATCTTCGCCCAGGCCGTCATCGGACAGGTAGTCTGGGTCTTCGGGCTCGTTGTCCTCGTTTAGCTGGAACCGCTTGCCGGCCAGTTCCCACGCGTTGATGTACTTCGAGGGTTCGGGCTTCCGTTCGGCGTCCTTCATCCGGTGGCGGACGTACCGCAGCAAGACCCAGATCGTCATTATCAGGGCCAGGCACATTAGCACCAGCGACATCCAGGCCAGCCGGGCAAGTAACTTGCGGGCGGCAGGATCGTTTGTCACCATCGCTGCCTCGATCGTGATGAACATCATCGCCCCCAACCCGACGCAAATCACAGTCAGGCCGACGATTACGATGACAAAGCTCGCGGAACGGAAAGTTGTGTTGGGTTCTATCGCCACGGACAATTCGCTCGCGGATCGTGGGTCAGCAAGCCCTGCAATTCGGTCAAGAGTTGCTTGGCCCGCTCGTTCGGGCTGGGTGGCGGGACGATCTGTATCACAACGTACAGGTCGCCGGACTCGGCCGAGGCGCGATGCACGCCCTTGCCGCGAAGGCGTAGCTTTCGCCCGCTGGCGGTTCCGGCGGGAACCTTGACCGTACTCGTGCCGTTAATGGTCGGCACGTCCACCTTGGCCCCCAAGGCCGCCTCGGTAATACTGATGGGCACAGACACGTGGATATCGTCGCCTTCCCTGCGGAAGTAATCATGGCTGCGAACGTTGATGCTAATGTACAGGTCCCCGGGGCTGTCGGCGCCCAGTTCACCCTTGCCGCGCACGCGAATCTTCGAGCCGTCCTTCACGCCGGCGGGGATCTTCACCTCAATGGTTTCCTGCTGCGCCGCGCCATCAAACCCCTGCCGCGAAATACGGATGCGAGTACTCGTGCCGCGGATGGCCTGGAGGAAGTCAAGCGTCAGGCGTGTCTCGCTGTCACCACCTCGCCGCGAAGGCCTTGGCTGGCGCTGCCTGCCCCGTCGAGCGCGGCCACCACCGAGGGACTGGAGAATATCATCCAAGCTCATGCCCGCAAAACCGCTACCGCCGCCTCCGAATATGTCGCTGAAGTTGAATGACACCCCCTGGCCCGAATGACCGCGCCGACCGGCGCCGGGAAAGCCCGGGCCGGAGCTTGGGCCGGCATGACCGTACTGATCGTATATCTTCCGCTTCTCGGGGTCGGAAAGAACATCGTAGGCCTCGGTGGCTTCATTGAACTTCTCGGGCGCGCCAGCGGATTTGTTGGCGTCTGGATGATACTTGCGCGCAAGCTTGCGATAGGCCGACTTGATCTCGTCGGCCTTTGCGCTTCGCTTGACTCCCAAAACATCGTAATAATCACGCTTGGCCATACATGTCATTCTACAGGCCGGACCGGCGGATCACCAGAGTTCACCGGTTCCTTCGAGCAAGGCGCAAAAAAGGTGCCCCCGCCGCGGGACTAACCGGAAAACCGGCCAATCGCCACGACGGGGGCTGGGAAGGACCACGGGCCGCCGGCGTCCTGCCAGACCGGGCGGCCTAGACCTCTATTAAGTTTTCAACGCACAAGTTTGGACATACTGAACACCGGAAGCAGCAGCGCCATTGCTATGCCACCGATGATTATGCCCATCATGATGATCATCAACGGCTCGATGAGGCTGGTAACGCTTTTCACGGCGATCTTGACGTCCGCCTCGCAAAAGTCCGCCACGCGATTCATCACGTTGGCCAATTGGCCGGTGCGTTCTCCGGCAGCGATCATGTGAGTGATTGTGCCAGGCACGAGCGGGTGCTTTATCAACTCATCAGTGATGCTGCCGCCCTGCTCGACCTGCCCGGCTACCGATTCCCAAATCGCCTGAAAATGTCGGTTGCCCGCGATACGCGAGGTAATCTCGAGCCCTTCCAGCAAGGCAACGCCCGTGGAAACCATCGTCCCAAGCGTCCGAAGCCCACGGGCCAGGTACGCTTTTCGATACATGCCGCCCACTAACGGCATTCGGATGCGGACAGTGTCCATCATATCCTTGCCCGCGGGGCTGCGGCAAAAATAGAACAGCCCCACCCCAACCCCCGCGACGGCGGGAATCACAAGGAACCAGTAGTCGGTCATACCGTGACTCAGGCCCAACAGGAACCGCGTGGGCAACGGCAGCAACGCCCCCTTGCCGGAATAAATCTTCTCGAAGCGAGGCAGGATGAACACCAGCAAGCCGACCACAACCAGCGTGCAAAATGCCATCATGCACATCGGATAAATCATTGCACCGCGAATCTTCTTGAGTGTCTCACGCTCTTGACTCATATACTCCGAGGCCCGCATGAGCATCGTACCCATCTGGCCTGACACCTCCGACGCCCTCATCAGAGCCACGAACATCCGGGTGAAGACACGGGGATACTTTTCCAGCACGGCCGAGAACTCCACGCCGGCTTTTACCTGCTCTGACAGATCCGTCACGATGGCCTTGAAGACCGGCTCGGTGAGTTGATCAGCGATGGCATCGAGAGCCTCCGAGAGTGTCACGCCGGTCTCGACCATCACTGCCAGTTGGGTGGTGAAGAAGATGACCTCGTCCCGCTTTACCTTCACGCGAGAGGCGTTGATTCTCGGTGGCGGCACCGCGTCGGCAGCGCGAAACCCCTGCTTCTCGAAGGATATGCCCCGCTGCGCGTGCGGCGGCAGACTGCCCGACTTGCGGGCGGCAGAGGCAGCGATCTGGCTGGGATGCTGCCACCGCGACGTCTCTTGTGTTGTATTTTCCGGCTTGGACATTACCATATGCTCCCTGGCCAGCAACCCGTGTCCGACGAACGTTTGTGCATCCATCGGCACGAGAATAGACCGCCATTTCCGCCTACCCGGCTGTAACTCTAAAAACTTCCTCAACAGTCGTAAGGCCGGCCTTCACTTTGGCCATACCGTCCTGGTGCAATGTAACCATGCCACTATCCCTGGATATCGTCCGCAGTTCGTTGATGGATACATTGGCCGAAATCTTGTCGCGAATCTGGTCGTTCATCATTAACAGTTCGTATATGCCGATTCGGCCGGAGAAGCCCGTATTGCGGCATTTACTGCAACCGACGCCGTGATAGAACTCGTCTACTCCACCGACGGCCTTTTCCACAGCCCGGCGAATGTTCATCGGCGGATCATAGGGCTCCTTGCAGTGCGTACAAATCTTCCGCACGAGCCTCTGGGCAAGAATCGCCTCTAGGCTCGCCGCGACAAGGTAGGGCTCGATGCCGATATTCAGCAGCCGCGTCACGGCACTGGGAGCGTCGTTGGTGTGCAGCGTACTCAGAACCAAGTGCCCGGTAAGCGCGGCCTGCACGGCGATGCGAGCGGTCTCGGTATCGCGGATCTCGCCGATCATAACGATATCCGGGTCCTGCCTCAGCAGACTGCGAAGGGCCGAGGCGAACGTGAAGCCCGCCTTGACATTCACCTGGAACTGA
>CAZMBZ010000004.1:25404-45767 GCA_964564285.1 uncultured Planctomycetaceae bacterium
ACTGCGAAGGGCCGAGGCGAACGTGAAGCCCGCCTTGACATTCACCTGGAACTGATTGACCCAAGGCAAGTTGAACTCGACGGGGTCCTCGACGGTGCATATGTTCACGTCGTCGGAGTTGATCTCCCGCAACGAACCGTAAAGCGTCGTGCTCTTGCCGCTTCCGGTCGGACCCGTCACCAGGGCTATACCGTTGGGCAACTTGGTGACCTTCCTCCAGCGTTTGAGCATCTCGTAGTCGAAGCCGAGCTTTTCGAGGTTCACCAGCACGTTGCGATTGTCGATGACTCGGATGACGACCTTCTCGCCGAACTGTCCGGCCAGCGTCGAGACACGAAGGTCGATGGGCCGACTGTCCATCATCACGTGGATGCCGCCGTCCTGAGGCAAGCGGCGCTCGGCGATGTCGAGATTCGCCATGATCTTGATGCGGCTTGAGATGCTCGGCAGCATCTTGAACGGCGGGCGGAGCTTCTCGTAGAGCCGCCCGTCTATTCGGTATCGCACGCGAAGCGAGTTGTCGTCCGGCTCGATATGAATGTCCGACGCTCCCTCTCGCACAGCGTTGTAGATCAGATAGTTGACCAACTTGATAACCGGGGATCCCTCCGCCGCCAGTTCCAAATCCGCGATATCATCCATCTGGGCCTCGACAATCGACAACTCTGACGAGTCGAAGTCGTCGATGATATCGTCGATAATGAAGACATTCGCGGCCGGCATGTGCGTGTCGAGGGTGGCCTTGATATCCTTTGCGGCAGCGCAGACAACCAGGACCTCACAGTTGGTCAATCTCCCTATCTCTTCGAGCAGGAAGACGTTCGCCGGCTCGTTGACCGCCAGCGAGAGACGATTTCTTACCCGGAAAAGGGGCAAGACATTGTGTCGTTCGAGGAATTCCCTCGGCAGGACTTCCATTATTTTCGCATCCGCCAGTCGTGGCGATATCCGCGCAAACGGCACGCCGTAGGCGCTAGCCAGCGCCTTCATCACGTCCTCTTCCTGGCAGAGATTGAGCTTACGAAGCACCTCGCCTAAAAGCAGCGCGTTGCCCGTTTCCTTCTGGTATAATAGCGCTTCTTCGACCTGCTCGGTCGTCAACACGCCCTGCTCAACCAGCAATTGGCCGAGTTGAAGTTTCTGTCCTGCGTTTGTTATCATGTATAGTCTCCCCTTACGGCTGGTCAGGCCGAAATACTCTTGACGGCATCGTTAGTTTCTTTGTAGACCTCAAACGTCGAACGCAGCCGGGTGAAATCCAGGATTTGCGTTACGTTATCGTCCGGGCGGACCAACTTGACTTGACCGAAGCGTTCGGCCAGACGATCTTGGAGATCAAGCAGGTACTCCAGTCCGGCCGAGTCTATGAAGGTCACTTCCTCCAAGTTGAAGACGACGTCCACAACCTCGTCGGACTCCAACTGATGCTCGACCGCCTTGCGAATTGCACCGATGACATCCTCGACAAACTCGCCCTTGAGGATCATGATGACTGCGTGTCCGTAGCTTTCAGTGCTTATGTTCATACGGCATCCTCCTGTGCAATACGGATGGGAAACACTGTCTTGGCGGGCTGGCAAAGTTCCTTAAGCAACGCTTCGAGATCCCACGAGAGCAGGTGCTCGACAACCTTGGGATCGAACTGAGTGCCCGAACACTTTTGTACCTCGCTGACCACTGCCTCCAGCGGAAGGGCCTTGCGGTAGGTACGGTCGCTGCTCATGGCATCGAAGCAGTCAGCTAGGCCGATTATCCGCGCGTCCAGCGGCACCTCGTCGCCACTGATCCCCTGCGGATAACCGTGCCCGTCCAGACGCTCGTGGTGGCAGAGAATGCCGGCGATGACATCGTCCAACTGCCGTATCCCACCGAGAATCTTCGCCCCAAGGCCCGGGTGCTTCTTTATCGCGTCGTATTCGTCGTTCGTAAGCCGGCCGGGCTTGCACAGCACGCTCTCCGGCACACCGATCTTGCCGATATCATGCATCAGACCGGCCAGGTAAATCTGCTGGACCCGCTGGGCGGGAAGGCCCATGCTCTCGGCAAGTCGCTTCGAGATTATCGCCACCCGGTTGGAATGGCCGCACGTGTACGGGTCCTTGGCGTCGATAGTCGCCGTCAGGGCATGCAAAACGCCCATCAGCAAGTCCTGAAGGTCCGCATACAGCATGTTGTTAGTCAGGAACACCGTCGACTGGTTGCCAATGGAATTCATCAGCTTTATGTCCACACTGTTGAAATCCGCGGATTCCTTGTTGAAAGCCAGCAGCATACCGAGAGTATTCTCACCCATCAGCGGCACGGCCACGATGTTGCGAACCTCCTTGCCCAGGTCCGGATGCGCGGCCCACTGGAACTGGTTTTCCACCACGACGTGGTTGTTCTCGACCAGCATGGGCATGATCTGTGTGGATGCAAGGAGCATGACCTGCTCATTCGTAAGGCTCAGATCGCCGGATATCACGACGGTGTCTTCATGCACGGCCGGCGGATGGGCATGCAAAACCGCCGCAGCAGCCGAGAGGTTCATCACCTCCCGAACTTCTTCGCAGACGGCCTGCAGGAAGGCCTCGGGCGACTGGGTGACCCGCATCGAGCCACTGATGGAATAAAGCAGGCTGAGCTCTTCGTATGTGGTGGACAGATTTGTCGAAAGCGTCGCCAGTTCGTTATTGGCCGTGTGGAGGGCCTGCTCGTTTTCGACGACCCACTCCAGCCAGGGCAGGAGTTCCTCGCATTTCTGCTGGTTCCGGCCACAAACCTTCCGCACCATCGCCGAGAGAGTTTGGTGGTCCAGATGCAGTTCGTCGCATCGGCGTGCGACAAATTCCTCATCCAGCCACGACTGGCCAGGCCAGCACGTAACGACCGTGCCGACTATGCGGCGGCGTTTTCGAATCGGCACGGCGACAACCGAGCAACCGCCTGACAGGCAGGTAGCCACAGGCGATCCGTCCTGGGAAACACTTGCGGCGATCTCCCGCACGCGATCCATACAACCTCCGCCGGCCTCGAAAACGGTTCGGCAGAACTCGCAGTTGGGCTCAAACTCGCCAACCCGGAGACCCTCGGAATTCCAAACGCTCAGTTCCAAACCCAGGTCGCGGGCGCGATCCCCGAGTCGATGGAACATCGGTTCCATTTCGGCGAGAATCTTACAGGTACTTGTCTGCGTGAAGTTCATTCCTGCTCCGCGCCCACCGTGGCCAATAACTCGTTAACTTTCTGAAGGACCTCCCGTGGAGAGAAAGGCTTTGCCAGCACAGCCAGTATTTTGGCGGCCTCCATCTCCTCGGGCTCTATGTCGAATCCCCGGGCCGTCAGCATCATCGCGGGTATGTCTCGCGTGGCATCCTGCCGACGAAGTTGTGTACACAGTTCCAGTCCAGTCATAAACGGCATCTGAAAGTCCGTAATGAGCAGATCGGGCCTTTCGGAAATACACAGCTCCAAGGCCTCCTCTCCATCGACCGCCGTGATTATTTCAAAGCCCGCGTTACGGAGTTTCATGGAAACCACGTGCAGTATGTGGGCTTCATCGTCGGCAACCAGGATCTTCTTAACACTCATTGTCACACCTGCCTTTTACGATTTATCCGCTCAGTTTATAACGGGCAGCTCGAACGTAAACGTGCTGCCATTGCCTTCGGCGCTGGTCACCGACAGCTTGCCATCGTGAACCGTTTCGATAATGTGTTTCACCAGCGTCAAGCCAAGCCCCGTACCTTTGGCCAACTTGTTGTTAGCCTTAATTCTGTAGAACTTGTCGAATATGTGCGGCAGTTCCTCAACGGCGATGCCTGCCCCGTCGTCGGAAACCTCACAGAAGCTGATTCCTCGCCTCTCGTCCACCCCCACCGTTACACTTACCTGTCCATTCTGAGGAGTGTACTTGATCGCGTTGGACACCAGGTTCATCACGGCTTGGTAGATCATGTCGTGGTCTGCCTCAACCTGGTAGTAGATCGGGGCAAGGTGGCTGAACAACTTGAGACCCTTGAGCTTCGCCTGGGGCGAGGCCACATCCAGAACCTGCTTGACCACACCCGGCAGGCTAACCGGCTCGCGCACAACCTTGACCACGCCCGATTCGATCCGAGAGATGTTCAGGATGTTCTCGATGAGCCTGTGGAGACGATCAGCCTCGGTGGAAATGATCTCGTAGAACTCGGCCTTGGTGGCCTCGTCCTCGGCCTCATCATCCATGAGCATCTCGACGTACGCCTTGATCGAAGCCAGCGGCGTCTTGAGTTCGTGAGAGACATTGGAAACGAAGTCGGTCTTCATGCGGGCGATGTCCTTCTCCCGCGTCACGTCGTGCAGGACCGCCACGACACCCGAGACTTCCTCGTCCGGCGCCACGATGCAACTTAGTGTGATGCTGAAGGTCCGAGGCGTGCCCTTGCTGTCGATGCTGTGCTCGACCACCTTCCGCGTAAAGCTGCTGCCGTGGCTTCGCGTCTCGCGGATCAGCCGCACTAACGTTCCGTCCGAAACGATGCGGTCGATGTTCTTGCGGACCGCCGAGGACAACTGGAAGCCCAGGAGCTTCTCGGCTGCGTCATTGGCCAACAGCAACTCGTCAAATCGGTTAGTTACGATAACGGCATCGGAAATCGAAAAGATGATCGCCTCGGTGTGGTGCTTCTCTGCCGCGGCGATCCGAGCCTGAATCTGAAGTTCCCGATTTTCTGATCGCAGTCGATTCATGTTCTTGCGGATCGACAGGAGGTACTCGTTAAGCGGCGTGGCCACCGAGACCAATTCCTCACCGTCGCTGACTTCGATCAGTCCGACCTCGTCGGATTCCTTCAACTGCTTCAGCTGGTTTCCGATGGAGCCTGCGCTGCGGTGAACCTGACGCTGAAATCCGACGAGAATCATCACCGTCAGCGATGCCAGCATGACGGGAATGAGATACCCGAGCCGAGCGTCTGGAGCGTCCGGTTTGTACGCGATCACCATAGCGGCGTAGTAGGCCGCACAGCCCCCCAACGCCACGACGGCCAATCCCGTCAGTCCAACTCTCTTAGCGGTTGTCACGCGGCATCTCCCATTGGGTTCTGCATTACCACGGTCGCCGTGGCGAAAACACCCGGCACGACCCGACGGCTACTGGACTTTCGAAAGGCTCTCACCATTCGTCGACGACTGAAGCAACTGCCTCGCTACCATGTTGCCCGGCTCCAGGCGCAACGCTACCGTGTAGCAACGGATGGCCTCGGACTTCCGCCCGATGGCTGCGTGAGCCCGGCCCATCAGGCACTGGAGGGTGCTGCTGGCGGGATGGTCCGCCGCGGCGTCGGTCAGCACCAGTATGGCCCGTGCGGGCTGGCTGTCCCTCAGCAGGGAATACCCCAGCAGCAATTGCGCGTTAATGTCAGATTCGCTTACCTGGAGCGCCCTCTGGGCAGAAGCAACCGCCCGAGGCGAGTCGTTCATAGCCAGGGCCGCACGCGAAAGCGAAAGCCATACCTCAACACGCCCGGGCTGGCGCTCGCTGGCCGTGAAATAGGCGTTGAACGCCTCCTTGCCACGGCGATTAGCCAGGTAGGCGTCGCCCAACATCAGGTACACCCATGTCGGTGCCTCGTAATCCGTCCGGCCTATCAAATCCGTCAGATTGTCCACGAGCGGAGTGTATTGGCCAGCCGAGTGCTGGGCACGGGCCAGAAGCTCCGCGTAACGAACATTCTGAGAGTCCATGTCCAAAACCTGCTGGAAATAATTGGCCGCCTTGTCGTACTCCTTGCCCATAAGAGCAAGCCGACCGGCAAGTTCGTACATGCCCGGGTCGTTCTGGGCCTTGGGCAAGTAGCTCTCGATCTGCAACATTGCCGCCCTCGGCTGGCCCATGGCTACCAGTACCTCTGCCGCCGCCTTGATCGGCCCGACATCGGACTGGTCCAAACTGTAAGCCCGGCGGTACGTCGCCAGGGCGTCTTCGAGCCGGCCGTTCTTCTCCTGGGCGACGCCCAGGTAGTAAACCACCCTGACATCGTTGGGACGGCTCTGGCAGGCTTGGCTGAAAATGTTGGCAGCCTCGGTGAACCTGCCCTTCTCGATCAGTACACGACCGAAGACGATCTTGGCCTCGAACCTGTCAGGCTCGAGCGTCATGGCCTGCTTGGCCGCCTTGTAGGCCTCATCCAATGCCCCGGCAGAGAGCCTGTTCTCCGCAACTCGAAGCGCAACGGAAGCTCTCGCCTTGGACCATCGCTGCTGAGCGTCATTCTGCTGGTCGGAAAACGAGGTATTCGTGCCCTGACATCCGGCCGTGATCAGCACTAAGATTCCAGCAAATATCCATTTATTCATGACCAAACTCCTAAGTTCGGCTTCAACTTACGCAAACTTCGTATGTGCCTTATATTGACACTGGTGGCCAAAAAAAAGCTGCCTTCGGGTTTTCAAAGCCTACCCGCTTCCGCGAGCCTCCGATGGTTCGCTGATAGCTCACTAATCGGGTCTCGCGGCGCTCGGCTTTACTTCATCAGCACTATCCTCTGAAGGTTTCGGCTGGACCAGTGGTGCCTCGACCGCTTCGGACTTCTTCGGCTGGGGGGCGATCACCTGCGGTTCGGTAGCCTGGACCTCGATGGGCTGCGGCCCGGCCGGCTTGGCGTTGGCGGGGACCTGAATCTCCACCTTAACCCGTGGCTGGCCTGTCTGACCCGACAATTTCCCTGGCCAGGAAAGCGGTATTTCCGGCTGGATTCCAAGGGCCTTGCGAACGTCCTCGGGTATCCGCTCTGCATGCAACGGCTTGTTCGGCGGGATCACAGTATCATAAGGCTTGCCAAGATCCTGCATTATCATCCGCTCGATAACATACTTAGATGAGGTATGTTGGACCTCGCCGTCCCAATAGGCTTTCTGGGTCAGTTGTTCTTTGATGCGGATGGCTTCGAACAGCCGCGGCCTGATCGACAAAGCCATGTCGAGGTCCCAAAGGGCCTGCTCGCGGTTGCCGGCGCGGATGGCCTCCTTTGCGGCCCGCAGATAGCACATAGCCATCCGTTCGCTGGACCACCACTGAAGCCCTTTTCGCTGGCCCATTCGGATTCGCTCGGCATCGTCACGGATTTGCCTGCTGACGGCCTCATCCACCTCGTTGCTGATAATGTGCGGCGTGATGAGGATTATGACCTCGTTCCTGTCAGTGCTGTCATCGTGGCTCTTGAAAAGCGTCCCGAGGTACGGGATGTTACCAAGCACGGGAATCTGGTTCTTCGTGGTGGAGGTGTTCTCGCGGAACAGACCTCCGAGCACGATGGTGTGCCCGTCCTTTACCAGGATGTTGCTGGTGACCTCTGTGGTGGTCTGGCTGGGCAATTGGTTCTCGACGCTGCCATCGGAGTCTTCCGGGTGTACTTCCATGCGGATGTACTTATCCCTGGCCACGAAGGGACGGACCACCAGCTTAGTGCCCGTTTCCAGAAACTCGACGGTCTGCGTGGCGCTGGTCTCGGTCAACGTCGTCGTCAAGTAGCCGTCACGCTTGCCGACCAGCACCTCACCTCGCTGCTTGTTGATAACCAGCAGCTTTGGGTTGGCGATAACGGTAACGTCGGTCACTGTCTCCAGGGCGCTGATGAAGAACGCTATGTCGTTTCCGAAGAGGCCCAGGGTCATACCACCGGATACCGGCGAAAAGTCCGTCCGGAAGTTACCGCCGCTTCGGCTCACAGCGTTGCCGGAGGTAAACGTCGGAGCACCGCTTGTGCTCCACGTGCCGGCAGTGTCGCCGAAATCGACGCCACCCAGGAAGTTGAAGTTCACGCCCAGTTTGTTGCCCTCGCGCAGGTCGGCGCTGAGGATGGTGGTCTCGATGAGCACCTGGTCGGGCTTGACGTCGAGTTCGGTCAACAGTTCCGCCACCCGATCAAGGGCCTCGGGCACGTCCCTGACAACCAAGGCATCGCCGTTGGGGTAGCTGTTTCCACCGGCTTCGGTCTTGCTGGTTTCGATGCCGATTCCCGAGGCCGGCGAAACGGCCATGGAACCCGCTTCAGACAAGGCCGGAGCAATCAGCGCCTGCGCGTCAGCGGCCGAAATGTACGATAGGTGGAAAACCTTTGAAATGGGTTTGATCTTCTTCTTAAGCAGGGCGGCCTTTTGCTCCATCGTGTAAACGTATATAAAGCCATCCTCCTCGATGTAGTCGAACCCGCTGGAGGCAAGAACGGCCTCGAGAGCCTGCTGGAAGGTCACGCCGTAGAGGTCGGCCGTAACAGACCCCTGAATATCCTTGGTGGCGATGATATTCCGCTTGTCCTGGTTGCTGAGCAGTTGCAGCACACCGCGAAGGTCTGCCCCCTGAACGTGAATCTCGAACGTGCCAGGACGAGTCACTGCCACGCCAGACTTGCCCCGTTCATCGTCCGCGGCAGAGCCAGGCACCACCACCATTTCACCGCCAGCGGCTTTGGTAGGCGGCGTAGATACATCAGCCGACGGCTTGGACGGTGGAGTCATGTCCTCGAGCTCCGTCGCACCGCCTGAAGAAGTTGCCCCTCGGGTCGTTGGCTGAGCCAAGGCCTTCGAGGCAGACAAGCACGCGCATATGACGACTGTCACCATAATCCGCATGCAACTCTTGAATCGTTCGAACCGTTTCATCTCGTGTCTCCTTCCCAACTGGTCGTCTCAAAGACAACCGACACTTTTGATGGGCAACCTGCGCCTCCAAAGACGCGGGCTGCTAAGTCACTTTGCCATTTCCAACATCACGCGGATGCCTGACTTCTCCAACTGGCAATACCGCGACGTAATCTTGACTACCTGAAAATCGTTGATCCAATCGTCCACATGAAGCACCCGCCCGTTGACTATCGCCGTCGAGACCGATCCTACGACCGTGCTCTGAAGCGAAAGGGACTGGGCGTGGGCCTGGACCTCGCGTCTGACGGCCTCCTTGCGGGCATTGGGATCGACGACGGTGGCGACAACCGGTCTGGTTGGCTTGTCTGCCTTCTCGATGGGGAAATACGCTTCCTTCGGCGTGAAGATATCTCGATCCACCGGCAGTGCGGGCATATCCTCAGCCAGGGCATCCTGTTCACCCAATCCGTCCGGCAAACTCCCGGCAGTCCCAGGCGTGGTCACGGGTTTTCGCAAGCTTGTCCCGCCGAGTTGGTCCGTAATCTGGGCCGTCGCAGCCAACCCGGTCTTGGGCAAGCCTACTAGCTTCGCGACTTCTCGCCCGCCAATTATCAGCAGCACAAGCGTCAGCACACCCAGAATGGACGCCTTCTTGGGATCGCGCCGCATCTCGGCCAGCACCCGATCCTTAAAGCCATTGTTTTTTGCCTTAGTATCGTTCATGAGGCTCTCCCTAGCTCTCCGTGAAATAGATGTTCATGAGGACTTCTATGTTCAGGCCCCAAGGTTCACCGGGCTTGGACGGATTACCGTTTTCACCGGAGATCGTGATCCGTTCGACCTGGGTAAGCCGCTCCATCTCGCTCAGCCTCTTGAGGAAACTAGCCAGCGACAGATACGTACCTCTAAACCGCAGCATGATCGGCAGTGTGTGAAACAGATCCGACCGCCTCGGGTTGCCCGGCTCGATAGACTGGTTGACCAGGCTCTCCTGGGCCAGATCGCCGCTGATCTCTCGCAGGAAACCCCCCAACTCGATCTGCCGAGGCAGTCGCTGGTCGAAATTGCTGTATCGCTTCTTGAGAGTCTGGACCTGCTTGAGCATCGCCGGCACCGCCGAACAGATGCGACCATTGTCCGTCATACGAATCTTCTCTTGGCTGATTTCAGCGCGAAGGCGATTCAACTCGCGCTGCTGGGGAACGTAGACCACCATCGTGGCCACAACGATTATCCCGGCCAAGATTCCCATGCCTATCGTGTTGTTTCGGGTTGCGTGAGTCACGGCATACTCCTGCGATTATCTCGTCAAGTAGCAGTTAGCCTGGAATTTTCGAGCCCCGCGGTTGCGGAAGGTCACGTTCTTGGCGTAGCCCATGCTCACGTCCTCGAAAAGCCTGCTGCCAGCAAGCTGACCGATGAAGTTGGCTACGTCCACGTCCGTCGGGGCCATTCCCGTCAGCACCAGCCGGACACGCTTAACCATCTTGGTCTTGGCAGAACCCGACCGCGCCACCGGCTTGTTCGATGAGTTGCGTCGCTCGGCCGGGACCAACTCCAACGGTACCTCGACTGTTTGCATCGTCATGTTAGTCAGCGCCAGGCTTTCGGGCATCACCCGCTGAAGTTCACCCAGAACATCCAGAGTCCCGACGCACCGACCAAGTTGTTCTTCGATCCGGCCCTTTATCATCATCTCGGCCAACTGCTCGTTCAACTTGTCCCGCAGGGCCAACTGGCTGTCCATCGCTGCGGATCGGCTCTGGAGCATTTGCAGCTCGTTGCGGACCTTGTCCACCCGCAACCCAAAGGCGTACATAATTACAGTCAGCCCGGCTACGCAAATAACCATCAGATAGCCCTGACATATCAGTCGGTGCCGCCTTTTACGCTGTTGCTTTATGCGCTCAGGCAGAAAGTTGATTTCTTTCATGATCGCTCTTTCGCAAACTGCGCTCGTATTGGGCCGACCTGAAGGACAGCCCTGCGCAAAGGTTCCATTCCGCCAACATTCCTCGACGATTGCCGCCAAGATCCGTAGCCGACGTGTCTATGCCATGCAACGGCCGGCCGATCTGGCACTCTATGTTCAGTTGCTCGCCCAGTAGCTTCATCACGGCCGGATCGTACGCCTGTCCGCCCGTAAGCATCACCCGCCGAGGCCTCAGGCCACGGAAAGTCACCGAGCAATACCGCAGGCAAAGTGCAATCTCCCGACCCAGTTCTTCGACCTTGCCTCGAACCGCATCGACGATTGTCCACGACGTCGAGTTGGGATCGGCTTTGTAGCCATCGCTTTCAGGGTCCCTCTCGGAGTTGGCATGCTCGCCGATAATCTGAAGCCGTAACTCAGACGCCTCCTCAAAGGAGAGATTCAACTGCCGTGCGACCGCCTCGGCGAGGTCCTTGCCTCCTATGTCGATCTTCTTAACCAGGACCAAGTCTCGCCCACGTCCGACTACGACCTTGGTCGATGAATGCCCGAGGTCGACAATAACGCTGATTTCGTTCTCGTCCGCACGACGGCGAAGCATGCGTTCGAACGGGCGAAACATAGCCTGTGGCTCGGCGTCGATGTACTCGGGAATCAAGCCCATCTCCTTAAGCATCGCCACGTGTGATTCGACGAGTTCGCCCGGCGAGGCCAGGAGTATGACTTCCTGGCAACTTTCGGTGCCTTGGCGGATCTGCCCGGCATTCAGAAAGTGCAGTTGGTCCGGCGCGAAATCGCAACCGAAACGCTCCTTGGCTTCCCACCGGATAGCTTCATCCGTCTCGGTCGGAGACATTAGCGGCAGACGAACGTTCTTAATCATCAGATCGTTGCTCGACAGAGCCGTGATGACACGATTGCCAGCGAAGTTACCCCGCTGGAGCATCTCCTTGACAGCCCCGATCACCAGTTGCCGCCATGGATCGCCGCTACGCGGTTCGCCGTGGGGCGCCTGCCAATGCCCGCTGGCCCGTACGGACATATTTCCGCCCACCGACTGCATCTGGAGCATCTTGACGCAGTCAGTGCCTATGTCCAATGCGATCGGCCAACGCTTCTTGCCAACCAGAAAGTCCAACATGCCCAGTTCCTTTTAAATCGCCCGTCAACATCACGGGGTGACAACGTTTACTGTTCCGGTGACGGAGGTCACATCAATTCGATACGTCTGCGAACCGCCCAGCACCGTCACGCTCCCTCCCGCATCCGGCGAGCCCAACTCGTCAAAAATCAGGCTGTCCCCACCGTCAAAGCTCACCGATGCAAGATCCAATTGTTCGAAATCTCCTCTTGTCTGAAAGTCCATCACATAGTCCTTGTTGGTCATCGGGTGTTTCAGGGGACCACTTGCGTTAGACAATGTGTACTTGTCGGCTGATGCGTCGAACTGCACCGTTACCGGAGTCTGCATGGTAATGGCCACGTTCTGAGCGTACTGAATATCCGTAGCGATAATACGAGCAGCGCTAAGAGCTTGCATCTCACCGGCACCCGCGATCATCGGCACGATCATCGCCCCTGTAATGGCCATGATGACCACGACCACCATCAGTTCCAGTAGCGTAAATGCCTTCATGTGACTATTTGCCTCTGGTCTTGCCATCTTGGACCACCTGGACTTTCGCCTTGCCCGTCTCGAAGAGCCGGACCAGGTCCTCCAACTTGGAGGTGTTCTTTTCAAGTTCTTTGATCATGATTTGTCGCTGACGTCCGGAATCCGGAATGCCCACCGACGGCGCGGCAATCGCCTGGCCGCTGATCGGCAGTGGCTGGGCCCATAGGGCCACAATCATTACCGACAACAACACCGCGATCACCGTCAGGCAACACCGCGTGTAAACGTCCACTCGAATCTCAACTTTTCGTCGTGTTTTGCCCATAGCCAAGTCTCCAATGCACACAGATTTATATCACTTATCCCATGACACTATTTCCACAGACGCTATGCGAGCCTCGTAAAGCTCTTTGATCTCAGTCGACGTAAGCGCACGGCTGAACATGGCCACCTCGTCAATGGAGCCATGAAAAGGCCGGTCCTGCTCGTAGTCCGGGTTGGCGCCAATCCAAGCCTTTACGTCTTTGTTCTGGGCAATTAAGCCGGATTTCAGACCAAGCGCCACCCGCTCTGAGTCCTTGTACAACGCCACCCAAGGGTCGTCGAACGTGGTCACCGCCATCGTCCACCTATCCGTCTCCAACGTGCCGGTCGGCGCCGTCATAGTCCCCGTCCACCCCTCGCTGCGAATACGCACCCGCAGAACCGGCTCACCGCTGGACAGAACCGTGCCGAGCATCCAATAGTGATCATCGGACGCAAGGTTCTTGGCCTTAGATACCAAACGAGCATCGGAGATATTAAAATCGTCAGCCTTGAACCAGCACAGGATCGTCATCCTGCCTCCAGGCAGGTCCATATTTTTCGCATCGACGTATTGTTCGATCCCGTCTAAATGGACTGCCCCGTCGAGGTCGCCGCAGATGGCGCCAGGCTGGCCCTGGTCGGGATGGTGATTGTAAATGCCGTTTTCCGTGCCAGTGCTGTCAATGGCACTGTCGCCACTGGGTTCCCCCAACCGCCAGTACCGAATCGGCCCCATCGCCATGACCTTGTCCTGGTACTCGCTGTAGATCCTCGCCACAGCCTGGCTGGTCCGCGTGACACCCATCGCCGTGCCTTTGGCGACCACCGTGTATTCAAGCGGCGTACCCGTTGGCTCAACGTACAAAGTGTACTGGCCGCCGTCAGAATCCAACTGGAATGGCCCCAACGGGTTGGCCTGTGTCGCCGCCGCGAGATCCCCCGAATCCGACCGCAGGAGCCACAGCGCGTGATGAATGCCGGACTCGGCCATGTACATCGCCTGGCTGGCGCGGATCATATTGGTCGAGCCAGCCAGCTTAACCGACGCGATTGACAGATAACTCATGCCCATGATCGACGCCACGATGACCATCGTCAGCACAAGGAGCATCGCGATCCCGCGTTGTCGTCTGTTTCCTCTTCTCATATTCTTTCAGAACCTCTGTCTAGTCCAGGACGTATGTGCCGCCTGAGACACCCACCCTCGACACTTTTGAGGCGCGAAGTGTGACCGCGCCATACTGCGTTACCGTCTGTGCATACGACCCGATCACCAGACGAAATTTTACAGTCTGCGTCAGCGGAGTAGGCACATCTGGATAGACTTGGAATTCCTGCACGTTGCGAGCCAGGACCCGGGTCACGTCGTACTGGACATACGGAGGCGCGTCGTCAGCCGCATTGGCTGAAACCAGGTCCGCCAGTGCCACCGACGTGTCCAGAGCCGTCTTTGTGCTCGGCTCCATCGAATCCGGAAACACAGTGGTACGCTGCATGAGTTGCCTGGTATCGGTGTCCAAATATACCTTTGTCACTTCGGACACGTTGATCTTGGTCTTGTCGGTCTCGTTGCTCGTCCAGGCCACTATGCTGCTGCCCGACGCGACGGTTATCAACCTAGCCGAACGAAGCGCTTCCTCCAGCCTGCTTGCGGCGACCCGCCCGCTCTGGAGGTACTCATAGTAATCCTCCGCCCGCTCGTTGATATTTGACATAGCTGCCGTCACACCCGTCACGGCCAGGCCGATCACAGCAGTAATGGCCATAGCCAAAACCAATTCAGCCAGCGTTAAACCCCGCCTGAATCCGCGCATGTGTCTCTCCTTTGATTCACTTGATCCGGTGCATCAGACGGGTGAGCGTTACAATCGGCTGGCCTTTGTACTGGACCTCCACCACGACTCGGAAAAAGTTCGGCGGTTCGGTCACGTCCTGACCGGGCATGTAGACATAGCTGACCGTCACGTGCCGACTGATGCCCGCGACGGCGGGGTCAGTGATGATCTGTCCGGCCGGGTCGATAACCTGACCGGCCAGTTCGGTGTAGCCGTCGTAATCGTCGATGGCGGAAAAACTTGACGACGAGGACTCCCCGCTGTCGGGTCCGAAGCTGGACTCGGGCTCGTGGTCCTCATCGCCGTCGCCTGGTTCCTCGAACGGCTTGAGGATGATCTCCTCCATCAGGTCTTCAGCCAGACTGACCGCGATAGTCTGACGGCTCTCGACTTGCTGGTTCCGCATGCCGCAAGTGAAAGGCATGATGGCGGCCGACACGGTTATCGACAGGATCACCGAAGCCATAAGTGCTTCGATCAGGGTGAAGGCCTTGCTTGTTATTCTTGTCGCGTTTCTCATTTTGCGATCAGCCGATGTCTCGGATCGTGAATCAGTAGTTGAAGTAAGGAACCCCGTCTCCATCCGTGCCGAGGCAGTCCGCCTTGAATGTCATGGAGGACGGTTGGTATATCCATCCGTACAGGTCCGACGGAGTGTTCGGGCAAGGATTCGCGCCCGTAATGACCAGTATGGACGACTTGCCGTTAATCGGATTGGTTGGGATTTCCTTCATGTAAGGCCCGTAGGGATAGCCAACCGTGCCTACTGCTGCAGTGACGCCCGCTGGTGTCGATGACTGCGTGATATGCACCAGCACTGTCGCCTCGGTCGGCGTCTGGGCGATGTCGCAATTGGGGAACCCTGGGGGCACTCCCTGATGCTGAGCCTTAAAGACCTCCATTTGGGAACGCATCACACGAAGGTCGTCCATAAGCATGGATGCACGAGCACTTTCAGTGGCCGATGAGAACTGAGGGATAATCATGGCCGCGAGAATGCCGAGGATGATCACCACGATAAGGATCTCGACAAGGGTGAAACCTTTTCGGGCTGTCATTATTCGCACCTGTCCCGTCTTCTTGACCCACGAACCATTGCGTTGTTTCGCGATCAAGAACAAAGCGCCAGAACCCGGTCGGAAACGCCGAGGCGCCTCCGACCGGGTCTGTTGCCTGTTCCTGCCGTCAAGTCCGACTTCGAGGTCGGCATTGGTGACGGCACAATGATTTACCTATCGATGTAGTCGAGGGTGTTGACACCGAAGTTGCCGGTCGTCTGGTTAAACCACCAGCCAGCCCCACCAGCGACCTCCGCAAGCGGGTCCGCCACGGCCGTCGCTTCGGCAACGGTGTTGTCGGATTCGAATCCGTTGGTCGGGAACTTCTGGAGGTACGGCCCAAGGGTTCCGGTTCCGCCGACGACGCCGTCGATGTCCGTCTTGCTCGTCAGGGCAGTGACGAAGTTGCCGATCGTCCACGCGTCGCTGACGGTGCCGGGATAATCGTCCTTGTGCTGCACCTTGTACAGTTCGATCTGGCCGCGGACAGTCTGCAAGTCGCTGACCAGCGCGGACACACGGGCATCATTCGACGCCTCGGTGAACTGCGGGATCACGATTGCGGCCAAGATGCCAAGGATGATTACGACGATCAGGATTTCGACCAGGGTAAAGCCAGTATTCTTGCGTTTCATGAAATAACTCCTCCAACGTATTCTATTGCTCGCCCACTATGGGCACTGCACCTACAACTCTTTTGAAAAAACCTCCGTGTTCGATCGTTCGCTTCCATACTCCTGTTTATGTCAATATCTCAAGTCATGTAAGGTCTGTCTTCGTGGCACTTTTGCGGGACTGCTCTTGCTTGCATGCACTGCCAAGGCTTGTGTAAACCGCTCGCCGTCAGCAGGCTTGTCCTCGGGATCGCTTCACCTCCTCTCCTGGGACAACCGCACGCTATGTGCCATCGAGCCATTTAACCCGTAGAAGCCCGCACATTGCGTACAAGACCGATTTCCGATCGGCCCTGCGTGAGTATCGGCCTCATATACGGGGGGCTTGACTAACCATATGAAATTGTTGACTTGCCGGGAATCGAGCTGCCAGGAGGGTGCGTCGCGCCCGGAGAAACAGACGCGCGCCAGCGATGAGTTGGCTTTCATCGGCGTTCCCTTCGGTAGCCCGGCTGTCCTACTCAACAGGACCCGCGGCTTTGCGCGCCGGGCTTCGTCTCGCCCGGTTTGCCTTTTCGAGGAACTCGTTTCGCGACTCTTATGAACAGGTCGCGGTTGCTACAAAGGGAAGTGTATAATTCAGGCAAGCAGATGCCAATTCAAGTACGGCTTTTACCCTAATACCGCCAGGATCGCCCCTCACTTAGCCGACGCGGACAAGGCAGCGAGAACCTGATCCATCAGGGCTTTGACCTTAAACGGCTTGAGTACGACAGCAGATAGCCCTTCCTGACGAGCACGAACTATCGAATGATTAGGGTCGTAACCGAAGGCTGTTATCAGGATTACAGGCACGTCACCAAGGCGGGACTTCGCTTGGCTGAACACCTCGTAACCGTTGGCCTTGGGCATCTTTATGTCGGAAATAATCAGATCGTAATGCCCAGAACAAATACGATCGATCGCCTCGGCACCATCGGCGGCAAGGTCCACCTGACAACCGTGAGGAACCAGAACGTCTTGAACCGTCCGGCGAATGGGCTCCTCGTCATCGGCCACCAGAATTCTTTTGCCTGCCAGCAGAGGCTCAAGCCGCTGCGGCGGCGAGGCCGCGATAACCCCGCATGCGGGCGACTGGTCAAGATGTTGGATCGACCGGCGAACCATCGCCGCCTGGTCGACCACCAGGCTCAACCGGCGCCGAAGGTCGTCGGCCCCGATGTACTCCTCCATCACGTCGGTTATCTCGCTGATGATATCGTTCAGCGGACCGGTAAGCTCTGCGCAGATCGAGCCCGTCAGTTGCGTGTGGGCCGTGTGGCGGGCCGTGACCAAAAGGTTCAGTATGTTCAGAGCCAGCGCCACGTAGTTGGCGAAAATCTCCGCGAACTGACGGTCCTCCTGATTGAAAGCCCCGCGGACGCGGGACTCGATATTGATCGCCCCGATAATTTTGTCGTTGAGACGCAGTGGAACCGTCAGGCTGCTGCGGGCCTCGGACAGGCCGGAAAGATACCGGTCGTCGGCGGTGACGTCCGGGCAAACATAGCTACGGCCCGTGGCGACCACGTAACCGCAAATCCCGTTGCCCTCGGACGTTGCGAACATCTCGTGCCACCAGGCGTTATCGTCCAGGCCCTCGGACATGATCACGTTCAGGCGGTTGGTCTTCTCATCCAGAAGCAGCACGGCGAAATGCTCGAACTTAAGCACGTCGCGACTGCAACGGACGATTAACTTCTCGAGCATTTCCACTCGCTCGCTCGGGTCGCGCTGGGCTACGTCGTCGCGCTCCAGACTCACTAACTCCCGGCCGGCCCGCTCGATAGCGTTGAACTTCTGTTGCTGGCGACGCTGGCTGGTGGCGTTGACCGCCACGGCTGCCACCTGACGCAGCTTGCCATGGCAGTCCAGCACGGGCGAGCAGATCACTTCGTAGTAGCTCTTGTCATCGGGCATCAGCGAGAACCGACGCCCACGGTTTTGCACGGCGTCGCCGGCGGAAGCGAACTCACCATAGGCCTCGACGCAAAGCCTGCGAAGTTCGCCCAGGAGAGACTCGGGAAACTCGCGCATCTTGCGGTTGGCCCAGACCATTTGGCCACCAGGGTCGACGATGCAAACGCCGTCGCCAATAGTATTTAACACCGCCGCCGCCTGCTGCGTCACCACGCCGCGTTCCAACGGCAGAAAGTCGGCCGTCTCGGCAAGCACCGCGTCGAAGTGGTCGTCCCGCATCGCAGACAACGCATCATCAAACTCGTCGACGGAATGGACCTCGAAATGATCCCGGAGAAACCCCAGAATGCCCTTGGCCTCAAATGCAGGCCCTTGCAGCACTAACAACTTACGCAAATCTGTCTTCACGATTCGTGCCTCGACCGGCAAGTAAGAATCCGAACAATCCCAAATTCACTATTATACCGTTATGCGACGCGATATATGACAAATAAACAATATTCACTACTCCGCCAGCAAGCCGGCGGCACCGCCTTCGATCAGATTGGAAAGCAAGTCTTGGCCAGCAGTTGCGGCACTGGAGGCATCGCAGGACAGGCGGATCATATCTCGACCGTCTGGACGGGCCACCATAGCCCGACCAAACCATCGACCACCCGCCCGACCTATGTGGATCGCCACACAACTCTGACACCCGGCACCAAGGCCACGGAGAACGGATCGTTCGGCTTCCAGGGCCACTCGTGAATCTATATCTTCAATATCTGAAAACATTTGTGCAACATCCGTCCTGTCCGCCATTGCCTGGATCGCCAAGATTCCCTGCCCGGCGGCGGGTATGATTTGCTCCGGGTCCAGCGGATGCAGATATTGCCCATACGGTTCGGCCAGGCCACCACGATTGAGACCCGCCATGGCCAGGACGACGGCATCCATTTCAGGCGTATCGCCAACGGCTTTTTTCAGGCGGGTTTCGACGTTTCCACGGATGGGTACAACTTTTATATCATGCCTAACCGAAAGCATTTGCGCGCGTCGGCGAAGGCTACCCGTGCCGACGGTCGCGCCTTTGGCCAAACCATCCAAATCGCCGCACCGGCTGGCCAGGACGTCGCGGGGGTCCTGCCTGAGCGGGACCGCTACGATAGCGAATTCGCCTTCCATCTCGGCCGGGAGGTCCTTGGCTGAGTGAACGGCCAGGTCCACTTGCCCTTGGCGTAGCGCTTCCTCCAACTCCTGCGTGAACAAACCTTTGCCGCCTACTTCAGCCAGCGGCCCGGTGTATCGATCGCCGCGCGTGGAAATCGAGACCAATTCGGTCGTAATTTCCGGATGCACCCGGCGGATCATGTCGGCGACCTGACCTGTCTGGGCCATCGCCAGATTGCTTGCCCGTGTGGCGATTCTTACTCTTGGCATGGTTAATTATGAACGAAAGACGCCTCAATGCGCCCCAATACCCACTCCAAACTCAACGTTTTCACCTCGAATTGCCCTCTTCGACCCATCTTTGGGTCGTCTTAGGACCATCTTCCGACCATTTCCAACCGTCTTCTGACCATCTTCCGAGCGTCTTGGGACCACGAAAAGGCGCTTTGTGCATCCGAAACTACATCCCTTCGGTCTCCTGATTGTACTTCTGGGCCATATTGAACTTGTTCTTGGCAGCTTCGATGGCTTCTTCGCGGATTTCCTTCTGCTCGGGCGTGTCGGCGGGTAATTTCTGGGCCTCGAGGATATCCTGCCAAGCGGTTTCCGCGTCGATGTCCCCGACGCCCTGGCACTGCTCGGCCAAGAGGGTCAGCGCGTTGTTCTGAAATCGAGCGAATCCTCCCGCGACAAAAAATAACGCCTCCTCGCCGGTGGTCTGGCGGACGCTGAAGGGTCCACTGCCCAGCAGCATCACCAGCGGACCGCGCCCGCCAAGGATGCCGATCAGGCCGTCCTGGGCCGGAAACTTCGCGCCGACCAGTTCGCCCGAGAACACGTTGCCCTCGGGCGTCACCACGTCGCACCGAAATGCCTTTGAGTAGCTGACCATTGGAATCCTAAAATCGCGATCGGCCTGACCGGGCGCAACCGCGCCGGCGATCACGGCCGAAACGTTTCCTTGCAGACAACCTTGTCGTAAGGCAGACGGTTCTTCGTCGGCCTGGCCTTGCCGGTGGTGTAGCCCATCGTCAGCAGTTGAATAATCGTAGCGCCGTCCGGCACACCGAGCAGCTTCCGGCACTTGTCTTGGTCGAAGTGCCCCACCCAGCACGTGCCGAGTCCCTCAGCCGTCGCGGCGAGGGCTATGTGGTCCAGGGCGATAGCGCAATCGACCGGGTCGGCCGGGACGTTGCAGGACATCACGTAATCGGTAAGCCCGACGACAGCGATTATCACCGGCGACTGGGCCATCCACGGCTGTTCGGAGGCATCGGCAATCGCCTTGCG
>CAZMBZ010000004.1:45867-49025 GCA_964564285.1 uncultured Planctomycetaceae bacterium
GCCTGCTCTGGCAGGTGGTCCCACTTCCCATCGCATATCTCGCGGAAGCAGCGGATCGTTTCGCTGAGCGGCGTGTAGTCTCCCGGTTTGCCCGTAAACACCTCAGCCACGATGAACGCCTGGCTGAGGAACCTCTCGATCCGCCTTGCCCGCGCGACGATCTGCTGGTCGTGCTCGCCGAGTTCGTCGATGCCGAGAATCGCGATGATATCCTGAAGGTCGCGGTAGCGCTGGAGAATCTCCTGCACGCGTCTGGCGGTGTCGTAATGCTCCTGCCCGACGATCTGCGGGTCCAGAATTCGCGACGAGCTCGCCAGCGGATCAATCGCCGGGTAGATGCCCTTTTCCACAATCGAGCGTTCCAGCACAATGAACGCGTCGAGGTGGGCAACCGCCGTAGCCGGCGCCGGGTCCGTCATGTCATCAGCAGGCACGTAGACGGCCTGGACGGACGTAATCGCACCGTCACGGGTCGAGGTAATCCGCTCTTGAAGCGCGCCCATCTCCGTAGCGAGCGTGGGCTGGTATCCCACGGCCGAGGGCATGCGGCCCAGCAGCGCCGAGACCTCGCTGCCGGCCTGGGAGAAACGGAAAATATTGTCGATAAACAGCAGCGTCTCGGCGCCCTGGTCGCGGAAGTACTCCGCAACCGCCAGCGCCGACAGCGCCACGCGAAGACGCGCCCCCGGCGGCTCGTTCATCTGCCCGAAGATCAGCGACGTCTTCTCGAGCAGCTTCTGGCCGGTATTGCCGATATCCATCTCCTGCATTTCCAGCCACATGTCATTGCCTTCGCGCGTCCGCTCGCCAACTCCGGCGAACACGCTGTACCCACCGTGGCGAGTGGCGATTCGGGCGATGAGCTCCTGGATAATAAGGGTCTTGCCGAGGCCCGCCCCGCCGAACAGACCCGTCTTGCCGCCGCGAACAAATGGCGCCAGAAGGTCGACCACCTTTATGCCGGTCTCGAAAATCTCGCTCTTGGGAACCAGCGAATCGAAGGATGGAACGTCCGCGTGGATGGACCGATATTCCTCAGCCTCGACGGGTCCGCGTCCATCGACCGGCTCGCCGAGAACGTTGAATATTCGACCGAGGGTATTCGGACCAACGGGCATTTCCACGGACTTGCCCGTGTCCACCGCGGCCATGCCGCGCTTCATACCGTCAGTCGTCCCCAGGGCCACGCACCGCACCCGCCCCCCGCCAAGGTGCTGCTCGACCTCGCCGGTGACCATAACCTTTTCGCCATCCATCACGCGAACGGCGTTGAAGATCTTCGGAAGCGAATCTTCCTCGAACTCGGCGTCGAATGTCGATCCAACGACCTGAACTATTCTGCCAGTAGCGGGCATTTCATATTCCGTGAAGAAGGTAAGTAGTACGTAGTAGTCAGTAATCGGTAGTCAGTGGCCGGTAGTAAGTCGGTAGCTATCCGCCATCTGGCGTCTCACATTTTAGATTTCAAACCTGCCTATCGGCAGGCAGGTCACAAATCCAACATCCATCACTCGCCGGCCAGTTCGCGGCATTCTTGGCATTCATCATTCCTGGCATTCGCCATCCCTGCCATTCCTGCCACTCATCATTCCTGCCATTTGTCATTCGCGGCACCGGCCGGGCTATTTCGCTTCCAGTCCGGCCCGGCCTCCGATTATCTCGGACAGTTCAGTGGTGATCTGCATCTGTCTCAGGCGGTTGGCGATTCTTCGCAGATCGTGCGTCATTTCGTCGGCGTTATCAGTCGCGGCCTGCATGGCAACGCGGCGCATAAGTTGCTCTGCCGCGGCGGCGTCCAGGAAACACTGGTAGAGTTTCAGCCGGACGGTGTTTGGCAGGAGGCGTCGCAGGATTCTCCCGGGCGATGGCAGAAAGTCGCACGGCGCCAGCAGCGACGGGTCCGACTCGGCCTGGCTGGACTGAGGCAGGTCTTCCAGCGGCAGCAGCTTGGCGATAACCGGCTTCTGCTGGCCTCCAGAGATGAACTGCATGTACGCAACCTCCAGGCCGCTGATCTTGCCGCCGAGGAACCGCGACATCATCTCGTCGCCAAGCGCCGCGATCCGCGAGTATTCCGGCAGGTCGCCGAAGTCCAGGTACTCCCGATCGACGTCTATCTTGCGAAACCGCAGGTACCGCGCACCGCGCCCGCCGACCGCGTGGAGAAGAACGTCGTAGTTCGCCGCGCGAAGCTGGGCCAGGCGATTCATCGCAAGTTTCAGAACCGAAGAGTTGTAAGACCCGCACAGCCCGCGATTGCTGGTAATCACCAGCAGCACATCCCGGCGAACGCCCGTCTGTGGAACCAGCAACGGGTGGGAAAGTTTTTCCCCAGCCGCGGCGCGAATCACCAAGTCCGCCACCATCTGCTGGAGGTGTGTGCTGAACGGCGAGAACGCAGTAACGTGATCGTGAACGACCTTGAACCGGGCCGTCGCCACCATCTGCATCGCGCGAGTCACCGTGCGGATATTTCCCACCGCACGGACTCGCTTGAGGATGTTTCGGGTCTTCGCCATCGCGGTTAGTCAGCGTTACTCCACGTCGGCTGGGGGAATGGGAATCTCCGCAACACGACTGCGGGACGCCATCCCCTCCTTGCAGGCGTTGATGATCTTGCGAAGCTTAGCCTCTCGATCGTCGTTCAGGGCGGGGTCGGCCTCGAGCTCCGCGCGGAACGCTTTGTGGTCATCACGGAATCTCTTGAGCAAGTCAGCCTCGAATCCCGGGACCTCCTCGGCCTTGATTTCATCCACAAATCCGCGAGTGGCCGCGTAAATCGCCACCACCTGATCCACCACCGACATCGGCTGGTACTGGGGCTGAACCAGCAACTTCACCAGTCGCTCGCCACGGTCGAGCTGCCGGCGGGTTGCGGCATCGACGGCCATGCTCAACTGAGTATAGGCCGCAAGTTCGCGATAGGCCGCCAGATCCAGCCGAAGGCTCGCCGCCACCTGCTTCATCGCCTTGGTGGCCGCCTTGTACCCAACGCGGCTTACCGAAATACCCGCATTGATCGCCGGGCGAACGCCCGCGAAGAACAGGCCCGGTTCGAGGTAAATCTGCCCGTCGGTGATCGAGATAAGGTTCGTCGGAATGTACGCCGAGACCTCGCCTTCCTGCGTCTCGCAGATCGGCAGCGCGGTCATCGACCC
>CAZMBZ010000005.1:0-41782 GCA_964564285.1 uncultured Planctomycetaceae bacterium
TTGCGGTGAAGAATGCTGATGCCTATGCTGGAAATGGACAGAACTTCAAGCTCCTGCCTGTATCTGTGCTGGTGGAGATGTATGTTCGCTTCCTAGAGAACGAATGGGCATCGGAGAAGACGCAGCAAGTCATCGAGAATGCCACCGGGCACGTTCGCGTACAAGACCTCGATCAATGAGGTCTGAGTCTTCATAGCCCCCCGTCAGTCGAAGGCTTGGAAGTACTGGGATAAGGAGTACTTCGGCTTTAACTTCGGGCCATTGGTGACCGTCCCCTATTATCATCATCGCTAACCCTACAGATCCGAATCTCAACCACCGCGAGCCGGGCGGCCCTGCCTGCCCACCATTGAATCGGGCGGGTGCCAGCTCAGATCGTCGGTTATTCGGATTTGGTGCCCCTTCTCGGTGGAAGTTGTGACCTATCCTGTCCGCCAGATACCCCTGGCGCCATCATACCGCTGGCTCAAGATTGACCAGCTTGTGCTTCAGAATGTTAAGGACCCTGGCTTGCATCTTCTCGTTAGCGGTCTTTTCGGCAACCTGACTGGAGAATTCGGAAAGCACTTGGTCGTCATACGAACGGAAGCGGGGCAGGATAGTAGCGCAGGTCTCGACCGACCGCGGAATCGGCACGGTCCCGCGGCGACCAAACGTGAAGATGGCGCGGACCAATTGTAGCCGGCGTTCGTTGCCAAGTTCTGTGTGCCTGCCGTGAATGTCGAATCCGATCCGCCCCATAAGAGGCTCATCAATGGTCTTGAACTTCCCGTCCGGCAATTCCACCGTCTCCACTGCTTCGGCTGGATCAATGAAGTCTTCGGGGAATCGCAACTTCAAAGACGGCGCAATCTCTTTCCAAATCTCATCCGCGATTTCTGTCGCCGATACACTGCTCCCGCGAGAAGTGGTGGCCCGGTTCTTCATGGCCAGTCGCTCCTTTTCCTTCATCGCTCGGTGAAAAGACTGGATCTCAGCATAAAGCGTGTCCACCAACTCCAGGCGAATCGCGGCGGAATCCTCCCCGAGCAACTCAAACACCGCATCGTCAAGCTCTCGCCTGTCCTTCGCCCCTACGTCCTCGTCTAGGTCCACAATCGTGCGGGTGCACAATTGGGTCATCGCTTTCTTCAGGCGGTTGGCAACAGGGCTTGAAGCGCGCCGTGGATCGGGAATCGGCAGCGTCTTGGCCGCATAGACGTCCATTTGCAGGTTGCCTTCGTTGCCGAGTTGACGCCCGTAAAACCATTTTATAAATCCGACTAAGGTCGAATTGAGAACAGCCGCAAGAACCTTGGGGTCCGAGCCCGTCATGATTCCCATCTGACTGCAGTTGCAGGTCAGCCTCCGCGGGTTCAGCGGCACGATATGGCGGTATTGCTGAATCTTGGGAAGGATCACCTGCGGCCGAACGCAGTCGCTCACATCGTACCACTCGCGCGAATTGCCCCTTGCGGCCACAGTGACCGTCTTGTGAAAGTTCTCTTTCTCACCCCACAGGATGTACTTCAACGCGAACGTATTGCCTAGTTTCTTCTTGGACTTATTACAAATGAAGACTTTTCGCTCTAGAGCGTTCTCGTCGATGGCCCCCTGGTGGATTTCCATTAGAGAGTGGATTTCAGGCTCTAGGTATTCATCCTCAATCAAGTGAAGGCTCTTGTCGCCAGCCAAGACAATGCGCACCTTGGCCGTCTGCACCGGCTGGATCCCATATTTCGCCTTGAATTTCTTGGGGTCAGTCGTTTTCGCGAGGCGTTCCGTAGTAACGTCGCGCACGAAGTAGAAACGGTCACACCCGGTCGTGATGCCTCTCTTGATATGGGCAACGCTGGAAAGCGGTACCATGCGTTCCTCGAAACGGTCTTGCAACTCGAAGAAGAAGTCAGGGGCACGGAGGTACATGCCCCACTTACTTCCGCTGTAGGCAACCGGTTCCTGCAGCGCCTCAAAACCTGTTTCGCCGTCTTCCTCCAAATCTGAGGTGGCGACGGTCGCAAGGCCTTGGCGATATAGGTCGTGCTGCCTCACAACCCGGACGCGCCAATGTGGGTCACTGGTATTGGTTGTTAGACTCTCGATTCGCTCTCGCAACACTTCGGCGGCGAGTTGCCGACGTTCCTCGGTTGCATCGGCCGGAAAGATCGCAGAAAGTGGCGAACGAAGTTGAACGAAGCGAACGATATTGGCCTCACGCTTACGCTGGTCTGGTTCCTTGCGCAGAATGGTGGCGCAGGTGGTGACGCGAGCGCCGGTAAACCATGGTTCTACCTGCGATTCAAAGACCGCGAGAATGGAATAGTGCTCCAGGATGAATCTCTGAAGATGGAACCCATACTCTACATCCAGCCAGCCACTGCTCGTAAGGAAACCGAAGTAGCCGCCAGCCCGAAGAAGCGAACCAGCATGCGGCCAGAAGAACACGTGGAGATCACTTCTACCAGAAAAGGTTCCTTCCGGCCAGGACTCTCGCGAAAGTTGCATCAGGTGTTTCTTGTACGACTTAGCCTCGGCCTTTATCTGCTCTAATGACCGCGGACCCGCCTTGACCTTGTTCTTAGCATGTGTTTTTGGAGGCTTGCTTATTTCTTCCTGCCGAACATAGGGTGGATTCCCCACAATCGCGTCCACTTCACCGATGATAATCGGCCGAAGCTGCTTGTTCTTCGCACCAGGAGCCATCGGGATGTGAAGAAGCGCCTGTCCTCGCCGGATATCGAAGAAATCGCTTTGGGCGACCAAGGGGTAGTTTTGCTCATCAATGAGATCGCGCGTCGCCAAGTTTATTGTAGTCAAGTGGGCGGCATAGGCAGAAATATCTACGCCGTAGAGTTGCCCGAGGAGTTCCTCATGCTGAAGGTTTTGGCCGGCCCTTTGCGCAAGGAATTTCTTGCGCGCGTAAGCTCGAACAAGAAAAGTTCCGCCGCCGCAGGAAGGATCGAGAACCGCGGCTTCAGGCTTCCGAATGCAGAAAGCCTCGATGAGGTCAACGATCTCCGGCTTGGTGTAGTGCTGTCCGTAGCGATGGCGCTCTTCGGGGGAGGTTAGGCGGACGAATATAAGGCCGATCACGTCGAAGTCAAGTTTGGTAAAGTCGAAGCGATCGATGGAATTCAGGAAGTCTCGCCAGGTCGGAACGACGGTATCGGCCATGAACGGCAAGCCATCTGCAAAACCGCCATCAAAAACCGTCTCATAATCGCGAGTGGCGGCCTTGGCCTTGGCGAAGTAGTCGTTGAACGTGGAGGCCAACTGGGTCGCAGATGTCAGCTTTGCCGGAATGCGAATGGTGGGAAGACGCGTGAATCGACGTCTCAACGCGTTGTAAAAGACAATCTTGTTGGCCAGGACATAGCAGGACAGTTTAGCGGCTCGTTCCAAGTTGTCGCCTTGCGCCTGTTCGCTATCGGAAAGCTGCCATTGCTGTTCCTCGCGCATCCAACGATTCAAATCTGTCTTGAATCCGGCAGTAGACCGGTATTTTGTGGTAATCGCCGCTCGGGTAGTGGTGATGGGTCGCTCAAGGGCTGCTTCGAGGAATGTAAGGAATGATTCATCCAGTGGGCGTTTCTCTAGCGGCAGAATGCCGGTATAAGCTTGGCTGGCGCGCTCGATGAATCGCGAGAGGCCTCGGCGAATGCCTTGTTGCACCACGGGATTTACTAAGTCGGCTTCATTGCGAACTTGGGCCAGGGTTTGCTCGTGGAAATGCCGGTCGTGAAGTGGCTTGCCGACGTCATCCGTTCTCCAGATCACGATACGGTTAACGTTCCAGGTAATGAAGAACATCGCGCCAGCCCGGCTGGCCTTATTGTGAGCATCATCGACGACAGACTCGTTGTAGGGTGAGCCCCCCTCCGGCATATACGGGAGCTTGACTTCTCCGGCGATTGCGACTTTTCCAGAGCGGTCATAGATGGTCAAGTCACGGCGCTTGCGCGAGCCCCTGGCTGACTGCTCAATTTTGACTCGTCCGAATTCCAGTTCCGGACGTGCCTCAAGCTCTTGGTTCATCCACCCGGCGGCATCGCTGCAGAAAGTTAGTTCATGATCGATCGCGGATGTCATACGCTCTTCAATCCCCAGAGTATGGGTACGCGTCTTCCTAGAACAGCAAGCTTCGCTACAAGGATCAGCCTTGATTAGGAGTAGATTATGCGCGCGCGAGAGAGAATTGGCAAGCGTTCTACGCCACGCTCGGCATTATGCGCGGGTGAAGGTCCAAACGGGGAAAACGGGTCAGAACTATTTTATATGCTATATTGACAGGTAGTTAACGGTAGTTTGTGGTGGTTTGGAGGGCCATTCGTGTCAGGCATTTGTTGTGGTTTGTGGTTCGCTGAAACGTTGCGGGGCTTTTCTTGTGTTTTGTTTTTCTTGGATGGCTTTGTATTGGCGGGCGAGCGGTTCGGCCGGGATGGCGTTGTGTTTTGCCGGGATGAACTTTGGGGAGTTTATGCGGCGTGGCGGAGGTGACTAATGTTCTTCGTGGTTGACAAGCCGAAGCTTCGAAGGGTCCTCGCGGTTATTCGGGACGACCGGACGCTAGCTGGGTGCGCTCGTTTTGGATGTGGAAAGCTTCGGATTGGACCGGCTGGGGGTGGGATGCGGGGTGTTTTTATGTATAATTATGTATAATCGGCAGGAGCATTCTGGCTGGGCTGGCCCGCGGCGGTCGCGGGTTGACGGCTTTGCGGGAGATGTCGTGCCCGCGATTGGATACCGTTGCAGTCCGTTTAGAAATGGGCCCGCCAGCGAGAGCGAGCAAGAATGTCGAGCATCAAGGAAGAAAACGCAGGCAATGCCTTAGCATTGTCGAGTATTTCTGACGCAGACGCGCAGACATTCGGGCCGCTCGTAGCAAGGGCAGCTTTCTAAACGGGCTGCCAGGTGGCATTTCAAGGAGACAGGTCATGAAGAGTAAATCGCACAAGGCTTACAGGTCGGTAACGATTCTCAGCGCGTTGACGTTGGTGCTTCTGATGTCGGCGGCGGCATGGGGCAAGGACAAGGGCAAACCCGCGGCCAAGGGCGTGGAGTTCATCCGGGTCGAGGTTCAGGGCACGCTGCGGACGGGGATCATGGCTATCGGCGGGGAGACCACCGGCACGATCATCACCGCCAAAGGCGTGACCTGGGAGTTGGACCTTGGCCACGATGATGACCTGCGAAAGAAGGCTGAGAAACTAAACGGCAAGCAGGTGCTCATCCGCGGCGAGCTCACACGGCGCGGCGGCGTCGAGATCAAACAGCGATGGATCGTCAAGGTGAGCTCGCTCGATGCGGCGCCCAAAGCTAAAGTTAAAGTAAAAGTAAAAGCCAAAGGCAAGTAGCAAGTCGAAAGACGAAAGGTGCGATATGGATCGGCGACGTTTTCTGAAGTTGGCGGCCGGCGCGGGTGCGGCCGGGGTGTTCGGGCGGCACGCGGCGGCGCTGGGTGCGGCGGTTTCCAAACATCCGCCGAACGTGGTGCTGATTATCTCGGACGACCAGCACTGGTCGAGCTTCGGGTTCATGGGCAGCGACGTGGTCAAGACCCCGCATCTGGACAAGCTGGCCGGCGGCGGGGTGGTCCTTCGCCGGTCCTACGTGCCGACCGCTCTGTGCCGACCCAGCCTGGCGACGCTGAGCACCGGCCTGTACCCCCACCAGCACCGCATCACGGGCAACGACGCGAGCAGGGGCATCGCCAACGGCCGGGAGGAGTCGATCAAGCTCTTCTGCGGCGTGCCCGCCCTGCCGCGGATGCTCGCCGGGTGCGGGTACAACTGCCTTCAGACGGGCAAGTGGTGGGAAGGAAGCTGGAAGCGAGGCGGGTTCACGCACGGCATGACGCGGGGAAGCCGCCACGGCGACGTCGGGCTGAAGATAGGCCGCGAGACGATGCAGCCGTTCCACGACTTCATCGACGAGTCCGTCAAGGCGGACAAGCCGTTCTTCGTGTGGTACGCGCCCTTCCTGCCGCACCTGCCGCACAACCCGCCCCGGCGACTGCTGGACAAGTACATCACTCCCGGCCGGCCCAAAGCGCTCGCGACCTACTACGCCATGTGCGAGTGGTTTGATGAGACGTGCGGCGACGTGCTGGGGTGCCTGGACAAAAAGGGCCTGGCCGACAACACGCTGGTGATCTTCGTTGTCGACAACGGCTGGACTCAGGGGGCGCGGCGTCACGGGGCGTTTGGCGACAAGCGCGGCAAGCGGACGGTATACGAGGGCGGCATTCGCACGCCCATCGTGGTCCGCTGGCCGGGTCGAGTGCGGCCTGGCGTGGATGAAACGCACCTGGCCAGCAGCATCGACATCGTGCCGACCATCCTGGCTGCCTGCGGCCTGGAGCCAACGGCCGACATGCAAGGCGTGAACCTGCTCGACGCCGCCGCGCTGGGCAAGCGGGAGCGGATATTCGGCGAAGGGTTCGCCCACGACATGGCGGACCTGGCGCACCCAGCCCGGAGCTGCGATGCGCGGTGGTGCATCGAGGGCCGGTGGAAGCTCATCATCCGCGCCGACAAGGACGGCGGCAAGGATGGCAAGGTGGAGTTGTATGATGTGCTGACCGACGCCGACGAGAAGAAGAACCAAGCCGCCAGCCAGCCCGACAAGGTTAAGGCCCTGCGCGCCCGCATAAACCAATGGTGGCCCGCGAAGTAGATGGGCCGCATTTTAACTGGCGACACACCAGTCCGGCGCGATGCTTCCGCATCCATTCACGGAAGCATCTCGCCGACCTGTGTCGCGACGAACCGGCTACCGGCTGCCAAACTCAGACTGTCCAGCCTTCACGATAGGTTGGCTTTACCCACTGGTTGGCATCAGCGGAGTTGGTGAACTCCATTTTGGCGGAGTCCCACCTTAGCTTCACGCCGGGCATCTTCAGAGCGATCACGCCGAGCATGGCGATCTCGGTCAGCGGGCCGCCGTAGTCGTGGAAGTCCGAGCCGGCCTTTGTGCCCTTGCGGATGGCCTCCAGCCAGTCCGCGTGATGCTCGCGGGCTCGCGGGATGCTCTTTGCGGGAACCTTGTAGGCCTTCATCGCCTTTTCCGGGATCAGCCGCACGCCGCCCGCTCCGTGCGAGCCGTAGCCGATGACGCCGTCGTCGCCGAAGACGTACGCGCCGGTCCGGATGGGCTTGCGGCCGGGCTCGAGCTGCTTTGGCCGGGGCATCGGCTCGGTGCCGCTGCACCAGTGAAGCGTGATCGGCCCGCGCTTGGCGTTGCCGGCGAACTCGTACGTGATGCGGTCGCCCTTGGGATACGCGTCGCCTTGGGTCTTGGGATTGTAGCCCTTTGCCTCGGCGACGATCGTCGTGGGGGCGCCCAGATCGAGCGCCCAGAATACCGGGTCGATGATATGGCACGTCCAATCGCCGATCGTCCCATTGCCGTACGGAGTCCAGCCGCGCCACGCGCCCGGCAGGTAGCACGGGCTGTACTGGCGCGCCTTCGCCGGGCCCTGCCAGAGGTCCCAGTCCAGCGTGCCGGGGATGGGCGATGGCTGTTTGATGCGCTCGAGGTTGCCCAGGCCTGAGTTCACCGCCCTGCATGCGCAGGTGATCGTGTGAACCTTGCCGATCGCGCCGTCCCATATCCACTCGCAGAAGTTGCGGATCGAGTCGGTCGAATGCCCCTGGTTGCCGAGCTGCGTGACCACCTTGTGCTCCTTGGCGGCCTTCATCAGCTCGCGGACCTCCCACACCGAGTGGGCGAGTGGCTTCTGGCAGTAAACGTGCTTGCCGCGTTTGATGGCCGCCATCGCCGCCACCGCATGCGTGTGGTCCGGCGTGGAGACGGTGACGGCGTCGATCTTGTCCGACATGTCGTCGAACATCTTGCGGAAGTCGCGGTAGACCTTCGCCTGCGGGTGGGCCTTGAAGGACCGCGCGCCGCGTTTGAGGTCCACGTCGCACAGGGCGACCATGTTGTTGCCCCGGGAAACGTTGCGGACGTCCCCGCCTCCCATGCCTCCCACGCCGATGCTGGCGATGTTGAGCTTGTCGCTCGGGGCCGTCTGGCCGCTGGCCGCCATTACGTGTCGCGGCACGATAGTAAACGCCGCCACGGCCGCGCCGCCCGCGCCGGCTGCCTTGAGAAACTTCCGCCTGCCGATAGTCATCTTCTTGCTCATGCGTATCTCCTGATCGTTCGAAATACGGTCCGCGCATCCTCTGGGGCAACTACAACTGAAGCACGCCCCAACCGCAAGCGGGGCCTGCTGCAATGTCGCAATGCTGCAAAAAACTTTGCTCCCCCGCCGCCGTCACAGCCCGGCTGGGAGAACCACGTCCTTCTTCCGCCCGGCCGGCGTTACCAACAGGTCCACCACCTTGCCACCGCGAACCTTGCCCTGGATAATCGTGCGCCCCGGGGCGTGCAGGCGGAAGTCCACATCCCAATCTTTAGGCCAGGCCGGCAGGAGGAATATCTTCTCGCCATCAGTCTGCATGAGCATAGCCTGGAAGGCCTTTAGCAGGATGCCCCCGTGGTCCTGGTCCGGCGTCCAGTCGAAGTTGGGCCCCCAGAATGCGGGGAAACGCTCCTTGGGGTCGTGGCTGCGTGCTCGCGCGACGAGGTTCTTGCGGGCCTCGTCCGCCAGGCCCAGGTATGCCATGAAGATATCATCCTGCCGCCATCCAGACGCCCCGCGATCCCGCCTGTGGTGAAGGGCCTCGATGCCCCAATCCAGGTTGGGCCTGCCCAGCGCCACGAGGCGGAACGGGAACACGGCGTAGAGTTCGGGGACCTCGCTGTTGCGCTTGTTGGCGAACTTCTCCGCCGGAGCCAGCGCCGTCTTGCCCTTTATCTGCCGGGTGGGCAACTCGGGCATTTTGTCGCGCAGGCGCCGCCAGAGCGCCCTCTCGGCCGCGGGCGCTGCGGCATCCGGCAGGGCCAGCAGGCGGTCGGTAACGGCGATACACCCCGCTATCTCGGGCATGGGGTTGGTGCAGTCCCACCACGTCTCGAGCGCCTGCGATGGATGCATGATGAGCTTGCCCGCCTCGTCGGTCTTGTAGTGCTGGTCGAAGAACGTGAGTATCTCCCGGCAGGTCGGCAGGACGGTGCTGGTGAGGAACTCCCCATCCCGCGTGTGGTCGTAATAGTCGAGCATCATCCAGCACAGCTCCGGGCCGCTGACCCACTCCCACTTGTGCCAGCCGCTCGCCTGGAGCTTGTCTTTCCGCTCGTCCCAAGGCTGCCAGCCGTACGTCTGGCTGAAGATCGGTCCCCAGAAATATATGCACTCGGGCAGGAACGCACCATCGTGGCCGCAGTAGAGCTTCGTGCGGTACTTGCTCAGCCGCATGACCTCGCCGGCGTACATTTTCCACAACGGCTTCATCAGGTCGAAGTCGCCACTGGTGCACATGCTGATGTATGGCAGGCGCGTGTTCTGCCACCAATATCCCGGCCCCCAGCGGCGGTAGTCCGGGTCCTTGCCGGCCGGGGCAACCGTGAACAACGAGCCGTTGAACTTGATCGGATACGCCCCGCGGCCCGCGCAGGCGTTGATGAACCGCTGGAGGTGGTACATCTGACTGACATAGGCGGCGTCGCCTTTGGGCGATGCGTCCGCGGCACGTATGTAGCTGCGATCCCAGAACTCCGACCACCATTTTTCGTGCTCGCTGCGGCACGTGGCGGCAGGTACGGACTCGGCGTCGCGGATCGTATCATCCATCGCGGCCAGCCACTTCTCCGGCGTCGATGGATGACGAGTCAACACGTGGATGCTGAAGCTGTGCTTCTTGCCGCGCGGCGACCGCAGGCTGAGATCATCCACCCGCCGACCTTTGCCGGCCTTGATGACAGCGCCGAAAGTCCGACCCAGCAGCGGATCGGCCTGCTCGAAATCCTCGAAGCCCTGAATCTTATCGAGTATCGCCGGGCCGAATGACTTGACATTGTGATGATACCAGCCGACCCGCCCCGTCTGGTTGGTCAAAACGGTGTCCGGCTCGATTATCGTCGGCTTGCGGGCACTGGCCGGGGCGCTGTTCATAATGTCGCTGCATTCCAGATTGGTGTACTTCTGGCGCTTTGTCCGCCACAACTCGACCGACGCGGTCGCCCGGGTAGCCTTGGCGGTGTCGGCCTCGATGTGAATCACGGGCCGATGCGCATCCACCCACAAGCGCAAGCGCGATGCGTCCGCTCCCTTGCCGGCCTTTATCAAGATCGTCCCATCGCGCAGGCTGAGCTTCTGGACGAACGGCCTGGCACCGACAAGGGGGCTTGGGTCCAGGTGGATTCTCACCCGCCCGACCTTCACCAGCCGGGCGTTGTCATCCCATGCGTCAATCTTGGAGATGTAGAAAACCAGGTCACCGCCCGGCTCGGTCCAGGCGTTGACGCAAACGTCGCCATTGCCCAGCGGCATCGAGTCGTGCTCGCCCTTGCCGAGCGAATCCCACACCACGTCATAGGCATCCACCGAAGCCGGCAGAACTCGTTCGCCCGCGCCAGCCAGGACCGGCGCCGCGAGATAAACCAACCACATGGCCACCGCAACCGCCAGGTACATTCCAACAATCCTGTTCATTCGTCTTCCCTTTCGATCTCTCGCAGCCACAATTCCGATTCGCCAAACAAGACTCGCATCATTTCATAAAACACGCCAACGATTCTAACAAGTCGCCCAAAACTCAAGAAAACCAAAAGACCATCGGGATCGAGTTAAGAGCATGGAAAGCATTAACAGCCGCCCCCAATGCCCCGCAGCCGGCTGGCCACCATACCACCTGCCCCGAGCAGGAAATACCCTTGCCGACCTCGCGATCGGCGGTAGACTCATCCGAAAGGCTGATGGTCCCGGCGATCCGGGATCGGTCGAAGACTATTTGGGAAGTAATCGGAAAATAACAAGTAATGCGATGGAGCCTGGCAACCACACTTGTCTGTCTAACCTTATCGGCAAGCGCAGCCGAGCCGGGACTGTCTGTCCGACAGGGGCAACTGCTCTTGCGGGGCAAACCATACCGCGGGATGGGCGTCAACTACTTCAGCCTTTTCTATCGGACGCTGAAGAACCCGGCCGACACTTCATATCGCCTGGAACTTGCTAAACTTTCCAAGGCGAACATTCCGTTCGTGCGCTTCATGGCATGCGGATTCTGGCCGGTCGACTGGGACCTGTATCAACATAACAAGAAGGCATACTTCGCGCGACTGGACGATGTGATCGCGGCGGCTGAAAAGAACCGCATCGGATTGATCCCGTCGCTATTCTGGAACATGGCCACCGTGCCGGACATCGTTGGCGAGCCGATGGATCAATGGGGCAACGCCGACAGCCGGACGATCGCGTTCATGCGGAACTACACGCGGGAACTGGTGACGCGATACAAGGACTCGCCGGCTATCTGGGGCTGGGAATTCGGAAACGAGTACAACCTGCACATCGATTTGCCCAACGCGGCCCCGCACCGCCCGCCGGTCTGGCCGACCCTTAAAACCGCGCCCCAGAGAAGCCAACGCGATGACCTCACCTCACGCGCCATGCTGACCGCATACGCCGACTTTGCCAGGACCGTGCGCCTATACGACAAGCACCGCATCCTGATTACGGGCAATTCGATTCCGCGTCGCAGCGCCTACCACAACTCGCTCGATCGAAGTTGGAAGCCCGACTCGCCGGAGCAGTTTCGCAAGGTCCTCCTGCGGGATAATCCAAGTCCGTACGACACGATCTGCGTGCATCTGTACCCCAGCGCCGGCGGCGAATATCCCAGAAGCGCAAGGAACCTGGCCGAGTTGATCAGGATGGTGCAAGACGACAGCGTGAAAGCAAAGAAGCCCCTGTTCATCGGCGAGTTCGGCATCCGGCGGTCGGACTCCCCGGAGAAAGACCGACAAGCCTTCTCGGCACTGTTACACAGCGTCGAAGCAGCAAAGGTCCCGCTATCGGCGATTTGGGTATTCGACCACGCCGGCCAGAATAAAGACTGGAACGTCACGTTCGAGAACAACAGAAAGTACATGCTCGCGCTCGTCGGCGAAGTAAACCAACGTACGAAGGACCAACCTGAAACGACCACCTCCCCCAGCAGCCACAAGCCCTGACAGTCCGTTTGGAAATGGTCCCGTCAGCGAGAGCGAGTAAGAATGTCGAGCATCAAGGAAGAAAACGCAGGCAATGCTTTAGTATGGCCGAGGCCTCTTTATGCTGACGCAGACTCGCAGGAATCCAGGCCGCTCGCAGCAAGGGCAGCTTTCTAAACGGGCTGCCAGCACACGCTGCGGGACGGCTTTTTTATGGAGTGCGCGTGGCGGAATCCCGCAGGGATGGAGACACCGCTTTGGATCGAACAAGGCCAAGGCCAGTGCGCAAATCCAGCCGCAATCCAACCTGCCTACCGGCAGGCAGGCCCAAAGCGGTGTCTGCGCCACCGCACTCCATATTTGCGCTCCCGCACGCTTCCCCGGCCGTTTGCGTCAAACGTGTTCCATCGACGCTTGTGGGGCCTCTGTGGGCCTCGTCGTACCAGGATCGAACCTGCAACATGCTTCCGGCAAAAACTCCCGGAAGCATCCCACCAATTCCAAGGACCGTCGGACCATGCCACTGGCCGCACATCGAGCGATACCAATGCTCGATTTTCCCGTTACTCCGCTCTCCGTCCGTTCCCAGAAGCCTGCTGCACCGTGAAGTCAAACGATTCGTTCACTTCCACTGACATGTCGTACCCCATCTTTGGCCCATCTTCCATGAACCGAGCCAAACTCAAAGCAACATTGAGCCTATACGCGCCCGCCGGCACCGCGTCCAAGTCGAAGGGAACGACAATCTCGTCCCCAGCAGGGACAAGCCACACATTGCCCGTCAACGACGGTCTCTCATTCAATGCGAAGCTGTCAGTCCTGATATCTCTTTCCTTATCGCCTCTTTCCGTAATGCGCACGATTTCAAATGGGAACACAGCAGCAGGTTGATCCGATAAGTTCTTCAGAACCGCGGCTATCCGAATGTTGTCACCCACGCGAAGGGTCATGCGCGGTGAGACGATCGAGCATTTCATCTTGCGCGGCGACCAATTCAGCAGCCTGTTCATCTGGACCGAGGTAACCGTTTGTCTTGCCCATCGTTCGCGCATTTCCAGAAACTTTGTGAACAGTTCGCGTTCGTCAAAGCTCATTGTCTGTACGCGCTCGACCGCAAGGGTCTTAAGGCTAGCTAGCACAACCAGCCGTTGGTCCATATTGGAGTCAGAACTAACTCCCTCAGCGTCGCCACCGCGCGCAGTTGATATCCAGACTGCGATGAGGCACATGGATACACCGGCAAGGAAGCACATCAGTCCTCTGATTGCCTTCATCTCTTTGTTCCTTTCGCCTCATACCCGGGGACATCTGGGGCACATTTCCGGGCCATTCGTCATCACACTATTTGCGCGCCTTCTTCGGCCTGCCGTCACCCCAACCACGGCGCCCCCGCCAAACCCCATAGCCGCACCGCCTGATGAATGACGACAAGTACCCGCCTTCAGGGATTCCCGCTACCGCTTCGACTGAGATATTGTAGCGCGCGTGCTGGATGGCGGCAAGGGCGGAGGCGCGGGACCACGTTGGTGTCGGCCGTGCCACGACGATGTGGCGGATGGTACGTTGGTGTCGGTCTGGCTGTCTTAGTAGATTCACAATTGTCTTGCAAAAGGGTGGTCGCACACCTTGTCGCATTGTGCGGACGGCGGTATACTTTCCGCGTGAGCAGCCGAAACGCGAGTCCCCAACGCAAAGGAACCACAGAGATGACAGCAAGCGGCGAGACGTACGTGACGATTGGCGCATGGGCGGTGATGGGCGTGTTGTTCTGCGCGGCAGCGACAGCGGGCGGCGCGAATGCACCTCGTGTGCGGCTCGTGCCGAAACCCGCGGAGATGAAGGTGTCGGATGGCGCGGCCCGGGCGTTTCAGATTTCGCCCGAGACGGTGATCCTGCACGACAAGGCCACGGCTGAGCTTGCGGAGATGCTCGCCAAGGACATCGCGGCCCAGACGCATCTGGATCTGAAGACCGTGACGGCGATGGCGACTGCCAGCAAGGTGATTGAAATCCGATCCGCGAGCGGGACCCGGCCCCTGCCGAAAGGCGACGAGGCGTACGAGCTGGTGGTCGGGCCGTCGAGCGTGAGGATTCGCGCGTCGCGGCCCGCGGGGCGGTTTTACGGCACTCGAACGCTGCTGCAACTGCTGCTGCCGGGCGAGACGTTGGAGGCAAAGGCCAAGCCCACCGCCGACGCCAAGCCCGCGGCGAAGATCCCGCCAGCGTCGATCCCGGCGATGCGGATTACCGACGCGCCGCGTTTCGCGTGGCGCGGGCTCATGCTCGATTGCAGCCGGACGTTTCAGTCCGTGGACTACGTCCGCAAGACCATCGACCGCATGGCCCTGTACAAGATGAACGTCCTGCACATGCACCTGACGGACGACCAGGGCTGGCGGCTGGAGATTCGCAGGTATCCCGAGCTCACGAAGAAGGGCGCCGAGTTCCCCGCGAAGTACAACGAACCCGCCCGCCACCAGGGCTATTACACGCAGACGCAGATGAAGGCGCTGATCGCATACGCGGCCGCGCGGCACATCACGATCGTTCCGGAGATCGAGATGCCAGGCCACTGTCTGGCGGCCCTGGCGTGTTATCCGCGGCTGGGTTGCACAGGCGGGCCCTTCGAGATTCACCCGTTCTTCAAGGGTCCGGGCGTTCACAAGGAAATATACTGCGCCGGCAACGAAGAGACGTTCGAGTTTCTCAAAAACGTGCTGAGCGAGGTCATCGAGCTGTTTCCGTCGCAGTACATTCACATCGGCGGCGACGAGGCGAAAAAAGACTGCTGGAACAAGTGCCCCAAGTGCCAGGCCCGCATTAAGGCCGAAGGTCTCAAGGACGCACACGAACTCCAGAGCTGGTTCATCAAGCGAATCGACAAGTTCGTCACGAGCAAGGGCAAGAGGATCATCGGCTGGGACGAGATTCTCCAGGGGGGCCTGGCCGACAACGCCGCCGTGATGAGCTGGCGCGGCGTGAAAGGCGGGCAGGCGGCCGCCAAGGCCGGGCATGATGTGGTGATGTCGCCAACGAGCCACTGCTATTTCGACTACAACTGGAAACGGATCGACACGCGGCGGGCGTTTTCGTTCGACCCGACGGCCGGGATGACCGACGCCCAGGCCCGGTTTGTGCTAGGCCTCCAGGCCAACTTCTGGTCGCACATCGACCGCGAGGAGCCGTTGGTGGACGCCCAGCTTTTTCCCCGACTTCTGGGCATCGCCGAACGTGGCTGGTCGCCTAAGGCTGACACGGACACAGCCGACTTCGCCACGCGCGTGAAGGCCCAACTGCCGCGTTTGGAAATGCTCGGCGTGAACTATCATCGCGAGGACTAAAGACAGAGTTGGAATCCGCCCTTAAAATGCAAGACCAGGGCTGCCACCATCGGGCCGGTGCCATTGTCGCCAAACCATAGAAGGCGGCGTCATGCTTCCCAACGCTTCTCCCGGAAGCATGTCAGGACTTCCAAGGACCGTCCGACCATGGCACCGGCTGAATAATCGACCCCCGAGCGGGCGCGGCGGGTTTCAGGATGAGGCCGGGCCTGTATGATCCTGTATGATCCTGCAACGTGCGACTCGAGGAGCTTGCGAACGAGACGGAATTCAGGCAGGCCCAGGGCCGGCCGGCACCTGCTCGATCGCTTGGAATAGTTGGCAAGAAAGGAACATTTGATGAAACCTACCCGACGTGAATTTTTGGCTGGAACGTCCTGCCTGTCTGTGGGCCTGCTTTCAGCGGGATCGCTCGCCGCGACGTCCGACGACGAGCCTGCCTGTGCAAAGGCCTTTATCACCGGCATCGAGGATGGCTGGAAGGCAATGGTCGAGGACGACTTCGCCGACGTCAACTGCGACGAGGACACGTGGAAGTGGAAGGACGGCGTGATTCACTGCACGGGCAAACCGACCGGCGTGATCCAGTCAAAAAAGTCCTACAAGAACTTCGAGCTTGTCGTCCAGTGGCGGCACCTGAAATCCGCGGGCAACTCGGGCGTATTCATCTGGGCGACCCCGGAGTCGCTGGCGACACTCAAGAAGGGCAAAGGCAGGCTTCCCAAGGGCATCGAGTGCCAGGCGCTCGACCACGGCTACGCCGAGAACTACATCAAACGCACCAAGAAACAGCCCGACTGGTTCACAACCAACGGCGACGTGTTTCCCTGCGGCGTGAAGATGAAACCGTTCCCGCCCCTGTCGGCAAACGGCAGCCGCAGCTTCCCGTCGAAGGACCTCAGCAAGGGCGTCAACCAGTGGAACCACTACTACATCCGCTGCATAAACGGCGAGGTCCGGCTGTGGGTCAACGGCGAGGAAGTCTCCGGCGGAAACGGCTGCCAGCCTTGCGAAGGATACCTCTGCCTGGAATCCGAGGGCTCGCCGATCGACTTCAAGAACCTGCGAATCCGCGAGTTGCCATAGCGGCCCGCTCAGAAATGGTTCTCGTCGCGAAAGCCAGACGGGATTTCGAGCATCAAGGCATTGCTGCGAACGCCCTGGCAGGACTTCTACGGAGTACTGTCAGGTTCGGCTGGGCGAATCTCCTGGCGATGCTTCTCGGCCTGCTTTTCGGCCTGGTCGGCGAGGTCGCTTTCGCCGCTGCCTCGCAGCGCGGCCGCGAGAGCATCGTTGGCGTCCGCCAGTAGTGCGTGGAGATACCACAAGCCCTCGTGCTCTTCGAGCAGCGTGGTCATCCGCGCGATATTCTTTTCCGCCAGGGCGCGGGCTTCGTCGCGATTGCCGCGAAGCAGATCGTCGGCCAGCGAATTGCGAAACGCCGCCAACCAGACCTGGTACGTGACGATCTCGGGGAACTCCTCGGCAAGGTCAGCTTGGATAGCGACAGCCTGGCTGTCGGCCTGCTGGGCATCACCGAACCGTCGCATCCGCCGAAGCGTCTGGCCGAGCTTCTGGCTGATGTGGGCCTGGCTAGCGCGATATTCGGGAACGCCCGGGTGCTCGGCGACCAGCCCTTGAGACAGCGTCATCGCCTTTCGAAGCCGCTCCTCGACGGCGGCTGGGCCTTCACCCCTGCCGGGTGAGCCTCGCCCCTCGGTCATCGCGTAGGTCTCGCTGAGGTTGAAGCGATACTCCGCAACCTCGGGATACTCTTTGACCAGCGATTCGAGGATCGCGATCGCTCGGTCGGCGCCATCCTTCCCCTTGGCTCTCAGGGGCGAGCGAGGCCCTCTGCCCGGCCTGGCTTCGCGATAGCACAGCGCCAGCAGATGACGGTACTCGCAATTGGCGGGGGCCTCGCTGACGAGCTTATCGAGCATGGCAACTGCCTTGGCGAGATACTCGCGTCGCGCCTGCCGGTCGGCGTCGGACTCCTGAGGCCCATCCCCGCCGCGCGGCAGTGCCAGCCCCTTGCGACGTCCGAAGATCCGCCCACCCGCTCGGTCACCATCGCCCGCGGGCCTTCTCGGACCCTCGCGGGACAACGAAGGCGCCCTGCGCAGGCCCTGGCCGATACCCCGCCGCGGCGCGCGGGCTGGGCCTTCGCCTGGTGCGTCGGACGCGCGGAACCCGACCCCGCCCCGCGGGCCGCGACCTGCCTGCCCAGGCGGGCGTGTACCGGGGTCCAGAGCAACGTGCATGCCGAGGTAGTAGTATGCCCTGGCCACTTCAAACCGCCCCGCCGGCGACACGCCGCCGGACTCGCCGAGCAAACTCAGCACGCGCTCGTGGGCCTGCCGGGCCTGGTCGAGCTTACGCTCGAGCCGATACGTTCTACCAAGCTCGTTGCAGGTCCCCGCCGCCGCCACCAGCAGCAAACCATCCGCCTTCGCACTGCCGGATTCTGCCTGCCCGAGGTACATCGCGATCGCATCGACATAGGACGCCGTCGCCCGATCGTACTGACCCAGACGCTGCCGAATGTCGCCGATCCGCCGCGTCGCAGCCGCGGCGCGAAGTGCGAAAAACTCGCTGCCTCCAGTCTGGCGGGCAAGCCGGTCATAGAACGGAAGCATCTCTTCCATGAGCGCCGCGGATTCCTTGCTCGCCACGGCCGGGCGGGGAATCTCGACGCTCGTATCGTTGCCATCGCCAACCTGCAAACTCGCCGACCCATCCGGGCGATACGACCCGAGCCTGTCGAACACCCGGTCGATTGCCTCGCGGGCCAGGTCCGCGATAACCTCGGCCTTCTGCCGCTGCCGCAACTCGCCGGCCAAGGCAGTTCGCGTGCGAATGTAGCCGACAGACGCAACGACCGCCACGGCCACCAGCAGCAGCAGCGTCGCCGCCGACAGCGCCGCCACGGCGCGATTGCGGCGGCACCATCGCCAAAGCCTCTCGCCCGGCCCGACGCGCCGAGCCAGGATCGGCCTGTCCTCAATGAACCGTCGCAAGTCGTCCGCCAACTCGCACGCCGAGGAGTAACGTCTCTCGGGCTCGCGGGCAATCGCCTTGAGAACGACCGTCTCCAGATCGCGAGGGACAGAACGATTGATCCGTCGAGGCGCAGGCGGAGATGTCTCCGAAATCTCGCGGATCAGGGCCGAGCGGTCGGGCGCATCAAAGGCACGCCGGCCGGTGACAAGCTCGTACAGCGTCAACCCCAGCCCGTAAACGTCGCCGCGAACATCCACCTCCCCGCCACCAAGTCGCTCGGGCGCCAAGTACCGCAGCGTACCCGTCAGATCGCCCGGCTGGGTCACATCCGGGGCGTGCATTGCCTTGGCCAGGCCGAAGTCCGTCACCCATACCACCCCCTGGTCGTCCATGAGCACGTTTGCCGGCTTGACGTCACGATGAAGCGTCCCCTGCTCGTGAGCGTATGACAAAGCCTCTGCCGCCTGCACCCCGATGCCTGCGACGCGACGGTAATACATGACATCATCCAGCGGCGACGAACTCGACCCGACAAGGGATTCCCATATCAGGTCCAGAAGCTCCGCGTTCGCCTCGTCATTATCGCCGGTCGGCCCCTCGGACGCCTGGGCGGGCGCCGGCGAACCCGCGACCCGGCCCAGCCGACCCACGATCTTGTCCAGCCCAACGCCGCGAACGTACTGCATGACGTAATAATGAAAGCCATCCTCATCACCCACGCCGTAGACCTGGACGATGTTCGTATGGTGCAGCCGCGACGCCAAACGGGCCTCACGCTTGAAACGCGCCAAGTGCCGACGCTCAAGCAATGCCTGGCGAGGCAGAACTTTCAACGCCACCCGCCGGCCCAGCGATTCCTGCTCGGCCTCGAATACGATCCCCATCCCGCCGCGACCGACCTCGCGTATGATGCGGAAGTCGCCAAGGCGCTCAAGCTTCACCGGACCAAGCGAGGCCGAGCCGTCGGATGTCCGCTCCCCGCGAGCCTTCAGGCGTTCCATCGCCGCCATCGCGGGAAACAACTCGAGGATCTCCTCGGCCAAGTCCGGATTGCTCGACGCGTACTGCTGGACGGATGGCGATTCGCCACGACGCTGACGGGCCAGGAAATCCTCTGCCAGAGCATCCAACGGGTCTTCATCTACCGGCTTGTTATCCATCCCGAGCTCCGTCAAGCACACCTGGGAAATCCGAGAGTATCACCCTGAGCCGACGCAACGCACGCATGTATCGCACGCTCGCGGCCTTGGGCTCTATGCCAAGCGTCTCTGCCACCTCCGCGTTGGTCAATTCCTCGAAGTGACGCAAAGCCAGTATCTCCTGGTCGACGGGGTTCATCGTCGCGATCGCGCCCTGGACCCTGTCGAGCATTTCCACGCGCACGGCCGCCTGACTGGGACTGGTCCAGTCGCCAACCAGATGAATCGCCATGGACGCCGACGTCGCCTGCGGATACGTCGCGAACATCGCCACCTCCCGCCCGGCATCACGAGACTTCGCCATCAGGTGCCGACGGTGTACATCGATCAGCGTTTGCCGCACGATAACGCGAAGCCAGAGAAACGGCGAGTTGAACCCTCCGCCGGCGTAATGCTCAATCCGCGACGCAGCCGCGAGGTAGGCCTCCTGGAGCACATCATCCGGATCGACGCGCCCGACCATGCGACGGTCCATACGGAAATTCACCATCCGCCAAAGCCGCGGCCTGTGAAGCGCAAACGCCTCCGCCAGCGCGGTTTTATCCGCCCGCAACAAACGTTCATGAACCATGTCGGACTTCCCGCTAGCACCAGTCATCAGTCACCGCCATATAAGGATAAACGCAGGAACCGTCCCCATTCTACAACATTAAATAGGGACGCTAACCATTTTCCACAGGTTCTCCCCACAGCGAACCTGCCAAAAATGGTTAGCGTCCCTATTCAATGAACGCGGCACCTCGGGTGGGGACATTCCAATGCATCCCATCCGCCGATGTTTTTTTGTCCAAGTCCTGTAGACGCCCCACCGATCCTTGCGTTCAGACCCTTAGCGGGACAAGAAACCGATGCGAAAAGCCAAGCCTTGTGGGCGGGCAAACTCGCGTCGAAAACAAAACAAGGAGATGCATCATGAAACTGTGGATCACGACTCTCACTGCATGTGCATGTCTGGCATTCAGTGCCAACATGCTCATGGCCCAGCCCGCCGGCGACTCGGACTCCGGCGACCGAGCCCGCAAAGCCAGACGTCGCCCGCCACGTGACGGCGAGCAAGGCGACCGCGCCCCAGGCCGACGCCAGGGTCCCGCCGGCCAGCAGCGCGACGGCGAACAGGCAGGCCGCAGGCAGATGAGGCCGCCCGTCGGCCCGCTCTTCAGGGCATTGGACACCGACAAAGACGGCATCCTCTCGGCCGGGGAAATAGCGGCAGCCTCTGTGAACCTCAAGAAGCTCGATAAGAACAACGATGGCAAGATCGACCGCGTCGAGCTTCGTCCGCGAGGCCCGCGACCAGGCAGGGACGGCGAAGGCGAAGACGCCAAGGGCCCGCGAGCCCGCAAGGGCACCCGAGGCGACCAGAACGCCCGGGACGGCGACCGACGCCCGACCAGAGGCGACGACGCCGACGGCCCGCGCCGAGGCCCGCGCCGAGGCAATCGACGGCCGCCCCGACCTCCTGCCGACGACGATCAGGAATAATCCGACATAACCCGCTGATGTCGGATCAAAGCCGGGCAGCGCCCTGTGTTCGCGGGCGCTGTCCGGCGAATCTTTACCTCGACCATCGCGACCTCCGCCACGCACGCAGCTGGCGTCTACATAGCCTTCGGCCCGGCCAGGGACCGGCCCCGCATCGACCGTCGCCCCCTCCCTCCGCTACGACGCCGCTGACCCATCCAGCCGACCCGCTCGCCCAGGCCACAACAAAACCTTCGTCCGCAGCCTGTCCGCGCTTGCAAAATCCCCCGAAGACGTGTAAATAATCAGAAGTTCAGGTGAGCGGCACCTGCGGATGGAAGGCAAGCCCCCCACCGCAGCCCGGGCCCTTAGCTCAGCGGTTAGAGCAGGGGACTCATAATCACAATCCCGACAATCGTAACGACTGCAATACCGATAACTTACGTGCTTATACCTCTCATGAAGATAGCGCCTGCGCTAGCGCACAGGTAGCAACGCCCGCCAACACCTGCCAACAGGTCGATTCCGAACTGGCCCAAGTGGTTGATTCATGGGCCGATCTTCCTCCTCACATCAAGGCCACAATCCTCACGCTGGTGAACACTACGTCCGGTCATACGCCACCCAGTACCGGGGGTGTCCAATGAACGCCCACTGGATCGATCAGGTCCGACTTACGGTGCTTCCTTTCTCCAAAACCCAGGCACCCTACCCTTGTAGTAACCTGACAAACCTGACAAACCTGACAAACCTGACAGAAGCTCAGGGCGTTGGGGAGGTCGTGCTTTCGATAAGAGGCTGCCTGCCAGTACCTCTTGCCGACACGATCATCGGCGCCGACAGTCGTCTGCGTCATCCAGCCATGCGGGCCGAGATCGAGTGTCGGGTAGAGGTCCGGTCAATGAACGATAACGAGCGGGCCGCAAGGCCAGGGCTGGCGACTACATCCCCCGGGGGACTACCTAAGTAATGGATGAGGGCCAGAAGCATGAAAGCGAAACCAGAACTATGCAAACACATCAAAGACGACGGGACTCGGTGCCGGGCCAGGAAGGTTCACGGATCGGACTACTGCTTCTTCCATGATCCCGCCAGGGCCGCTGAGCGGGCCGCTGCACGGCAGGCCGGTGGGCGGAAGGGCAAAGCCCCCGTCCTGCCACCGGAAACGCCCCAGCGGCCAGTTAAGACGGCCTGCGACGTCATCGAACTGCTGGCCGAGACGATCCATCAGGTTCGCGTCGGTGAGCTTGACCCGAGGGTCGGCAACTGTGTCGGATACCTGTCCGGGATCATCTTGAAGGCCAACGAGCAGGGAGAGATGGAGCAGCGGCTTGCGGCTCTGGAAGCCGTCGTCGCCGGCCAGAGGCACACGGAAAGCCTGTTCGACGCGGACCCGGACAGTTGGGGGTCCGATCCGGGGGAGGCTGAACAAACCGTACAAGAAGGAGCCACAGCATGATTGCCAAGAACCGCATGGACAAGATCGCGAAGGACCTTACGCCGCAGCAGGTGGTCCTGGGCTGGATTGGTGACAAGATGCGCCGATTCAACTCGTTTCATGAACTGGGCGAGTGGCAGATCGATCAGCCTTGCAGCGAGGCCCCACTGAACAAGATGGCTGACCTCGTTTGCGATGCTGTTCGCGCAGCCGTGAAGGGTCAATCAAAGGCCGCACTCATTGAGGCCGAGCAGCGAGCGGTCCGAGAGGCTCATTTCCTGGTGAGGCTGTTCATCAACGTCAATGAAAAGCTAGTTCGCGATGCGACCCAGTTTGACCTGGAGGCCAAGGTCATCCTCCTGAGGCTGCGACGGTTGGCGGAATACCGGCGTAAGGGCGAGGAGTTCTACCCGAGGTCCGACGGGAGCGTCGCTTCCGAGGCCGCAGTATCCGAGGATGAGAACGGACCTTCCCTGTTCACGGCATTGACGGAAGGCGATAGGCTCCGCGAGGAGATCGTCGAGTACGCCATGAAAGCCTTCCTCTCCCGAGGCGTCGTGGAGGCCATGCAGCAGAACTACTTCGCCGGTCAGTCGGTCCTGTTTCCCGTCGAGGCCAAGTACCTGGACGCCGTCGTGAAGCAAGCCGAATTCCTTGTCCAGCAGTACAACTTCTGGGTGCCCAGCAACCCGTTCCGGGCAGGTCTGGGCAGCCTGTCAAGGTGCGAAGCGAATGACGCCGAGCCTGCCGAGGAAGAGACGCCGCCAGAGGGCGAGATCGACCTGGAGAAGATCAAGGCGGCAGCCGCGACCAACGTGCGGCGGGACCTCGCCTTCGCTGTACGCATGGCCCAGGCCGAGACCCTTGCGGGCTTCGGAATGAACGAAGACGGTGCTCGACTGGGGCGGGAGGCCTTCCACAAGCACTATGGGCCGAGCAAGGCTTGACGCTATATCGTGTGACGGCCGCCACTTCCGGGCAGTCTTTCCTTGGCGAGAATGTCGCCGCAAGCTAACTCCGATGCTTCTGCTGCAGCCCTGCTGCGGGATGCTTTGGGCATTCTGGCGATCGAGGAACGACTTGATCTTGCCCTAAAACCGACGGAAAATGGACACCAATTCATCATCACCCGTTCAGGAGCTTAACGATGGCGATTGCTGAACCCAACTGGCCAACGTACGCTGACAAGGTGTACGACTGGATTCAAGAAGCCTTTGAGTGCGTGTACAACTACCAGGAAGAGATGAGCGATGACCGGAGCAAGGCTGGGATTGCTGCTTCATACTGCCTCTTGGCCGCTCATGATTACCTGGAAATTGCTTTCTTTGCATTCCACAAGAAGCTTTATCATCCCGGCATGGCGTGCCCGGCTGCCCCCTCAAACGGCCATGAAGAATGCTTGCTTGCTGATCTCTCGATCGGCGCTATAATTACCAGAAAGGTCAAAGGCGGCCGCCGGCGAGAATCTATCCAGGCAATCCCGGATGGAATATGAAGGAGGCGCTGGGGGCTATGGCACATGGGTGCCTGGCGAGACGCGGGGAGCAGTGGGTTCGGAGAAAGGAGCGGCGGATGTCAGCGATGGATTTCACGGCAGTTGGATGGTGCGAGCCCCTCGAGCCTCGTGTGCTGCTATCCGGAACGCCGAACGTGGTTGAACTGTTGCCCCGGAATCCGGATCTCTCGCAAGCCAACGCCGAGAGTCGCAGCCCTTCGATCAGCGCCGATGGCCGCTACGTTGCGTTCGAGTCGGATGCGAGCAACCTGGCCGCCGGGGACACGGCGGGATACCACGACGTATACCTGATGGATCGTCTGACGGGCGGAATCACCTGGATCAGCGAGCCGGCGATGGACCCCAATCCGCTGATCGGCGCGTGGGACGGCAACAGCGTCGATCCGGCCATCAGCGCCGACGGCGCGTATGTCGCGTTCGTGTCGTCTTCCAGCACGTTGGCCGGCCTCGCGGCGCCCGTCCTCGCGGCGCCCGACGTTCCCGCCGACGCCAACGGCATGCCCGACGTGTACGTCTACGAGGTCGCCACGGGCGACCTGACCCGCCTGACCAACCAGGGCGTCGAGCTTGGCATCGTCTCGGGGGCGCCGTCGATCAGCGACGATGGCCGCTATGTCGCCTTCACGTACCAGGACATGATGGCACCACCCGGGCCAGGCGGGATCAACTGGCATGGGATTTCGGTAATCGATCGCCAGTCGGGCGCGCGAGAGACGGTCACCATCGGCCACGACGAGCTCCCGCCGGACGGTATGAGCCTGGCCCCGTCGATCAGCGGCGACGGCCGATATGTGACGTTCCTGTCGATGGCGACCAATCTGATTCCCGATGACACCGGCGGGTTCGCCGACGTATTCCTCGCCGACCGCCAAACCGACACGATCGTTCGCGTGAGCCAGGCCGCCGATGGCACGGAGGGGAACTACGGCGGCGGCACCGGCCCAGCCATCAGCGCCGATGGAGCGTTCGTTGCGTTCCAGTCGAGTTCGACGAACCTCGTGCCGGGCCAGACCATCGGCGGAACGAACATCTACGTTTACGAGGTCGCCACCGGCGCCGTCGAGCTCATCAGCGCCAGCGCCGGCGGCGATCCCGCCGACTGGGATTGCGAGACCCCGGCGATTAGTTCCGATGGCCGCTATGTGGCCTTCGTCTCCGGCGCCGAGAACCTGGTGGCGGGCGACACCAACGAGGATGATGACATCTTCCGGGTCGACCGCCAGACCGAAGCCATCGAGCGCGTCAGCGTCACCGACGCCGGCGCCCAAGTCGAAGGCGACAGCAGCGAACCGGGTCTCTCCGGCGACGGCGCCCTGGTGGTCTACAGTTCGTTGTCCGCCGGTTTGGTCTCCGGCGACGCCAACGCCGTCGTGGATGTCTTCCTGGCGGACATGGGCGGCGGTTCGCCGAGCGGCCAGCCGGACCTGACTGTCGCCGTGGACAGCTACGCGTACGGGATCTACCATCCGGGACAAACCGTCACGCCGACGCTGACCTTGAGCAACGTCGGCGACGACGCGGCGGCGGGGTGGGATGTCCAGGTGGTCCTTTCGATCAACCAGGTGTTTGGCGACGCTGACGACCTGGTGTTGGGGTCGTGGACGGAGGCCGGCGCGCTTGCGGCGGGCGGATCGTCGCAGGCGGTTAAGCCGATGACGATCCCCGGCGGCGCGCCTATGGGACGGTACTACGTGGTGGCACGGGTCGATTCGACGGGCGTGATCGATGAAGGTGGCGGCGAGTTCAACAACGATGGCTGGAGCGTCGATGCCGGCGTGATCCTGGTCCCCGATGGGTACGTCATGCCGTTTGTGACGGAGGTCTCCTCCAGTCGGGATCCAGAGGATCCGCATTTCCAGGATCCCATGCGGTACATAGCCGGCCTGGGGATTCCTGTGGTCCATACGACGTTCACCGCCGAGGTCTCCGGGGCACCGACGAGCGTGTCATTCAGCGTTGGAGGGATCACCGTCGTCGACGACAACGGTGGTGATGGCTGGTCGGCGACGATCAACATGTCCGAGGTTGCCTCACCGGGGCCGGTGGTCGTGGTGGCCGACGGCGTCAGCGATCCGGGCCTGTTTGACGTGAACGTGCTGATGCTCCCGGAATGGTTTCAGGAGGATCACATCAAGTATGAAGCGTCGTTTGACGAGGATCGCGGATACGTTTTCCAGATGCAGGTTCGCGACGTGATCTACGGTGTCACCACGCCGAACGACTGGTCGTTTAACGATCCGGAGTTCGGACTGGAATTGGTCGACCTGGCCAGCGAGTGGACGGGCTTCTGGTGCGGGTCGAAGTTCGAGTTGGTCTCCGACCTGGAGGGGCGTGTCACGCCGGGGCCGATCCATTACGGCATCAACGTTACGGTGCTTGGCTGGGTCCTGTACGATCGCTTCGTGGAGATGTCTGACAACTATGAGTTCGGCGACGACGAGGAAAGCTACGGCAACGCCGACGAGTCCAACGACCAGGGCGAGGCCTCGGATGGATCATTCCAAGGGACGCTGACGGGCGACATTGTCTACAGTTTTACGGACAACCTGGGTTGGCAGGGCGCCGCCGGCCGGGTCACGCTGGGGATCAGCTACGACCGCGATTTCGATTTCTACAGCCAATACATCGTGCTGGCCCAGATCTCCGGGCTGCCGGTTCTCACGGCCTCGATCGGCGCGGGCATGACGATCGACGTGGACGTCAGCGCATCGGTGACGGCACAGCTCGACGCCGACAACATCATCTCCGTAACGGATGTCGATGTCATTGCGGGGGGAACCGTCACGCCAAACGTGTACGTGGGGATCGAGGCGTTGTATGGGCTGGTCGCCAAGGCGCGCATTGCGGTGGGGGCGGCCATGCAGCAGAACATCGAGTTCGGCTGGGACGGCGACCTGGGCTTCGACATCCAGGCCCCGGGCGCGCTGGACATCAACGCCCGCTTGACGGGATCCCTGCTGTGCGGCCTGTTCAAGTGGTCGAAGGATTGGAACTGGCGGGTGCTGTCGTGGGATTTCTTCGGCAACACCGGCGACGATGTGGCGTTCACGGAGACCGACCATCTTGCGGTCGAATCATATGTGGACGTGGACCTGGCAGACGACGGCCATGGCAATGTCATCGCTGTGTACGTGTGGGACGATCCGGACGACCCGTCGGGCCATCGCCAGGACTTGCAGGTCGAGTTCCGCGACCCGGTCAGTGGCGCGTGGCAAGGGGCGTCATTCCTGACGCAAACGGCGCAGATGGAGGCGGCGCCGGCTGTGGCGTATGACGCCAGCGGCACGCCGTTCGTGGTGTTCGTCCAGAGCGCCCAGGCGTTCGACGCGATAGATCCGGAGGACCTTGCGGGTTTCGCCGCGGGGCAGAACCTCCAATGGGCTCGCTATGACGACGGGGCGGACGAGTGGGTTGTCGCACCTCTGGTGACGGACAGCCAGTTGCACGGCAACCCTGATATCGCGTTCTCGCCGATCGCTGCCGACGGCCTGATCGCCTGGGAGACCGGCTCGCCCAGCGCGGACCTCGTGGACCCGACTTCGATGGAGATTCTTGTCAGCCGGTGGAATGGCGCGGCCTGGTCGCTCCCGCAAGCCGTGACGAATGACGGTGTCGCCGACTGGGGCGTGCAGACGCTCTATCGGACCACGGGCGAGCCGCTGGTGACCTGGATCACCGACTCCGACGGCGACGTGGCCACGGCTGGCGAGCCGACCTCCGGCCTGGACTACGCGGTCTGGAACGATGGCACCGGCAGTTGGAATGCAGGGGCGATCGTCGCCGACGGCCTGTCCAACAATCAGCATCTTCGCATGGTGGCTATGCCGGACGGATCCGTCGAGGCGTACTGGGTGCGTCACGAGGCGCCGGGGCGGTTCTCGCTGATGCAGGCGGCTTATGACGGGACAGCCTGGTCGGCTCCGACAGCCGTCCTGACTGATTGGATGTTCATCGACGAGCCGGCTGTGACGGTGGACGATGACGGCCAGGTGTGTGTGCTGTTCACCGGGATGAAGAATCAGGAGCTGGGCGTGTATCGAATCGATCAGACCAGCCAGTGGTCCCTGCCGATTCTGGTAACGCCGGCGGGCGAGGCGCCGCTGTTTCTGGCTTCCGCCGTGGACGAATCCGGCGAGGTCGTCGTGGGCATGATCCCTGACCCGGGGATGAACCCGGATCAGGTCGGTCAGGTGATGAGGCTGGACCTTTCGCCGGCGAGCGAAGGCGTGGTCGCCAGGCACGTGTTCTACCACAACTCGCCCATGGGTGAGGCGATCGACGAAGACAAGCAGCCATTGCTCCCGGGCGAGATATCCTCGGCGGCGAATCGCACCACCTACGCCCTGGGCCTCAACGGTCTGGCTATCGATATCGACCAGGCGGCGGGGGCACCCGAGACGAGCGATTTCGTACTGCGGGTCGGGAACAGTCCGGATCCTTCAGCCTGGACGGAAGCTCCGGCGCCGTCGAGTATGGCCATCGCCACAGGCATGGGTGAGGACGGCTCGGATCGTATCATGTTGACCTGGGCGGACGGGGCCATCGTGGGCCAATGGCTGGAAGTGACTGTGCTGGCTGACGCCAACGGCGGGTCCTTGGGTCTAGGCAGGGACGACATATTCTACTTTGGCAACTTGCCGGGCGACGCGGACGGCGATGGAATTGTAGGTGCCTCCGACTACATCGCCCTCAAACGGGACTTCGGTGCCGGTGTCGCGTCGCCCGGCGGGTCCGCCGACTTCGACTGCAGCGGCACGGTGGACTACGGAGACCTTATGGCCCTTCAGAGCAGCTTCGGGCAGAGCATCAACATGGCCGTATCTGCCCCCGAGCAGGCCTCGGGGACCGGATCGGTGATGTCCACAACGACCGGCGTCGGCTCCGACATCGTCGCGTTGCCAACGGCTGCGGTGGCGGTTCCCGAAGCCAGCGCGTCATTGTCGGCCCAGGCGGCTGCGGCTACGATGACTGGCTTGCCCACGGGGCTGCCTGCCGCATCTTCGACTCTCCAGGACACTGCGGAAGTCTTGGATGCCCTTGTCCATTCAGGAGCGTCGCGTAAGGCTGCCAAGTCATCCCACACGCGGTTGTCTTGCACGCCGCCGCTGAGTAGGTTCGCAGACCGCCTCGACCCTCAGTCAACATCCGCCTCGCGTCTGCTGCGTCCTGACAGGGCGGGCCAAATGGTTGCGGATGTTCTTACGTTGGCTGATCCGTGCTGGCTTGGCGAACCTGCCAGGCACGAGTTGCCTGATGAACCGTGGATGACCAGTCTGGACATGGACATTGCAGCCAAGCCGCGTATGCGACAGAGCGCTTCCCGGCCAATCGACCTCTTGCTTGAATTCGATGAGGAGAGCGGTGCGATTGCGGAATCATGATATTCCAGACCACGTACTTCCATTGCGGACGCCAGCTCAAGGACACGCTGAGCAATGAGATTGGCGAGATTGAGCGTGCGATTCATGCTGTCCAGTGGAGCGAGAGCTTCGTGTACGGCAACGCAGATTCGTGCTGAGAGCATCAGGCGGGCTACAATAAAGCCTTTCGAAATGAGTTCATTCGCCTAGGCTGGGATCCACAGCCTTTGCTCAGAACGCGCCCCAAGTTGATCGGCGATTTCCAGAAGGGCTTGGTCTTCGTCGAGGTCCAATTCGGGAACAGTTCCACACTCTACAGGGACTACTACAAGTTTCAGTATGGCTTGGCCAACGGGCTTTTATCTCTCGCTGTGCTGATCGTGCCAACATCACCGAAGCTCTTCTTTCCGACAAGATCCAAGAGCGTCCAGAATATGGCGGAGTATTCCTTGGCCACGACATACCTGAGTGTCCTTTCCGATCAACGTCCCGACACTTCTCATGGGCCTACTCCCTGGCAATTAGTTAGTCTCGACCTGCACGCCACGGCAACCAAAATGGGCCCCGTGTAATACTAAGCAAATACACAGAATATTATGGGTAATGGCCTTTTCGGGCGGTTTAATCTTAGTAGTTAGCCATCATACTCTTACATGTTTACCGCGCGAGAGGAGCCGTGACATGACGAAAACCAAGGCAAGAAGGGCCAGGAAGGCGACGAGGGGCAGCACAGGGGTGCGACCGCTGGTCAGCTGGGCAGCCCGAATGGCTCACGACTCGGCCTTGGGGCTTCTCGGAGGCTCTGGGCATGGCGAGAATACCTCTCGACGTCGATCTCTCTCCTCAGCGGGTCCAACCTGTCTTCTCCTATAGAGCGGAGATGGAGGAGTTTGCGCTTGGGCATTCAGCTGCGAAGGGATATCATGTCCCAGAGATTTTCGGAGACTCCGTATGGACCCGCAGAATACGCTACAGGACTCGTCGCCCAAGAAATGCCGCCAGCTTTCCGTGTGGAGAAAGGCCCTCCCTGCCATCCTCGCCTCCGTCAGTTGACCTCCTCCAGATCCGCGTATAGGAACATGGCCAGAAAGACCCGCAAACAAGCCGTATATCCCAAACGCCGCGCCGCAACGCCGCGAGCCAAGAGCGACGCCCCGCTTCGATGGTACTGGCGATATAGCCTCGTGCTGGTAATGATCGGACTAGTGGCCCTGGCATGGATGAGCCTGCTGACCTACTGTCCTGACGACGTGCCGGCGCAAGTGGGCGCGGCGCCGGCAACGCATTCGCAGCCGCCTCTGCTGACGGCCTCGATGACCCGCCCCTCCGCCTCGGTACCGGCCTCGCAGCCCTCCGCGGCCCCCGCCGGACAGAAGGTTCGCAATGCCGCCGGAATCGTCGGGGCGCACATGGCTCACGCCCTGCTGCACTACGTCGGCGGAGGAGTCTACGCCGCTGCGCTATTGGTCACCGTGGCGGCCCTGCTGCTGGCTCTGCGGGGGCGAATCGCCACCGCGGTCCTCCGCGCGCTGGGTGCCGTGCTGCTGGTGGTGGCAGTCAGTTCCGCCCTCTACCTGCTGCACCCCTCTAGCGCCGACGCGATGCACGTGGGTTCCGCGGGCGTACTGGGCGTGCAGACCGGGCAGTTCCTCCATGCCCACTTCGCCTTGTCGGGCGCATGGACGATTGTCATTGTCGCCATCGCCATCGCGTCCCTCCTGACGGCTGGCAAATTGCTGATTACCGCACCCGCATGGGGCATGGCCCGCTTGCACGCCTGGAGAAAGGCTGTCGCCGAACGACAGGCCGCCCAGCAGCAGGCAGATGCGCAGCGACGGGCAGCCGCGCCCCCCGCCAGCGACAATGGCGCGGGACCGGCCGACACAGGTGCTGCGGCCGTTGAGGCCGCGGGCGGGTCTCCCGCCGACGGCGCAGGCGCAGAATATGACGACCAAGCGCGCTTGCTGGAACACATCCGCCTGGAACTCGAAAGCCGTTTGCCCTCTCGTAAGCCGAAAGACGAGGGCCAGCAGATCTCCCCACCGCTGCTGCCCGGCGAGCCGCCCCTTCCGCCCGAGTGGGCGCACGACCTTCCCTCGCTGGACCTGCTGGCCAAGCCCGAACCGCCTTCCGCTCCCGCACCACCCTCTGAAAGCGGGCTGGAAGTGCCGTCTGCACCCGCTACCGAAGGCCACTCGCCCCAAGGTGTCGAAGACCGCGCCGCCAGCCAACGCCACGACTTAGAGCAGGCCCTCCAGGGATTCCGCATATCTGCCCAGGTCGTAGGGCATGAAGACGGACCTTCGCTAACGATGTTCGAGCTGGCCCTCGCACCGGGTGTCAAGGCGACTGATGTTTCCAATCTGGCCGACGACCTCGCCCGTTCACTCGGCGTGGCCAGCGTCCGCGTTGTTTCGCCGCTGCCACGGCGCAACACTATAGGCCTGGAGGTGCCCCGAGCCAACCGCCAAGCGGTTTACCTGCGCGAACTGATTGAGCTGTCCCCAGACGCGGCCGACAAGATGGCCCTGCCCCTCTATCTGGGCCGAGACACCGTGGGACAGCCCATCGTGGCCGACTTGGCTGAGATGCCCCACATGCTCATCGCGGGCACGACCGGCTCGGGTAAGAGCGTCTGCATGAACGCAATCATCCTGGGCCTGACGCTGACCCGCCGGCCCGCACAGGTCCGTATGGTCCTGGTCGATCCCAAGATGGTTGAGATGACCGCCTTCGAAGACATCCCCCACCTGCTGTGCCCCGTCGTTAGCGACATGGCCCGCGCCGCCGACGCCCTGGCTTGGGCGGCCGCCCGGATGGACGATCGATACCGCCTGCTCAAGCGGGCCAAGGTCCGCAACATCGTCGATTTCAACCGCCTGGACCAGGCCGAACTTCGCAAGCGACTCCGCCTTCCCGACGGCCCGCAGGGCGACTGCCCGCCCCTTTGCCTGCCCTACTTCGTGGTGGTCGTGGATGAGTTGGCCGACTTGGTGATGACCGCCGGCAAAGAGGTTCAGGCCCACATCGTGCGGATCGCCCAGAAGGCCCGCGCGGTGGGCATCCACCTGATCCTCGCCACGCAACGCCCCAGCGCGGACGTGGTGACCGGGCTGATCAAGTCGAACATCGCCTGCCGCTTGAGCTTCCAAGTCGCTTCGCGACTGGAAAGCCGAATCGTCCTTGACCAGAACGGGGCCGAGGTCCTCCTGGGCAAAGGCGACATGCTGCTGCTTCGACCGGGCTCGGGCAAGCTGACGCGAGGCCAGGGCCCATTCGTCCGCGATAAGGAGATCGTTGCCGTGGTGAACGAGTTGACCCGGTGGGGCCCGCCGACCTTCAGCTCCGAACTGGCCAGCGAAATAGGCGACGGCCAGGACAGCGGCGCTGCCGTCCTGTCCCATCGCCTGGACGACATGTTCGAGCAGGCCGTGGAGATCGTCCTGGACGCTCGGCGCGGCACGGCCTCGCTGCTACAGCGCCGCCTCCAGCTCAACTCCGCCCGCGCCGGCACGCTCATCGACCAGATGGTTCAAGTGGGCATTCTGGGAAAGCCCAAGGGCTCCCGCGGCCGACAGTGCTTGATCACGCTGGACGAGTGGCGCCGTATTCTTGCCGACCTGGGGCGGGCAACTGCGGGATGAGCCTTCTGCACCGGCGGTGGAGCTGGCCCGAAGGCAATCTTGTCTTCCACAGAACGGCGCGGTGGCACTGGCAGGGGCTTGGCTTGCGCGACGCCGATGGCCCCAGGGGCCATCCTCAGCCCACCCCGGGCCGGTCCTAGTCATCTTCCGACTCCAACCCATCAAGCTGTTCCTGGCCGTCGGCGGCGCAAGTTCTTGCATAGATGGCCGTGGTCGCGGGATCGCTGTGCCCCAACTGCCGCTGGACGAACAGAAGGTCGTGGCTTTGTGCGTAGAGCCGCATGGCGTAGCTGTGCCGGAGCATGTGCGGAGTGAGCCGAAAGCCCATGGCCGCGCCGATCCCTTTGAGCTTCTGATAGGCCGACATGTAGATGAGCCGGTTGCCCGTCTCGGCCAGCAGCAGCGGTTCTTTCGGCCTGGCGACATTCCGGAAGATGGCCACGAACCGGCGCATTCGATCCCGCAGCTTCTTCCCGATCAGGACCGTTCGCGCGACGCCGCCTTTGCCGTTGCGGACGTAGATGGCGTCCTTGCCGTGCGTGATCGGCACGTCGCGGATGTCGAGGTTGCAGGCCTCCGCGATCCGCAATCCACTCCGTAGCAGCAGCGTCACCAGGAACTCGTTGAAGACTTGTCGGGTACTGCCCCGTTGCCGCGCGGCGTCGGCCTTGTCTCGCAGGTGGTCCAGCAACCTCTTCTCCTGCTCGGCGGTCAGGTACTTGTCGGGGGCCAGCGTGACCCGACGATCCGTGCCCTTTGTCGCCTTCTTGGCCCTTTTTGCCTTGGTTTTCGACATGCCCGGCTCCTCTCGAACGGTAAACATATAAGTTTATCATGCCCGACTACTAATCTTATATGCCCTCAAAACGGCATTATCTATAATATTCTGTACATTTTATTAGTAGTGCGTTGGGGCCGTTTCAAGCTGTCCAGTGCGAGCGGGTCAATGAGTCCGGTACCCCGTCCTGGCCGACTACCAGCGGCGCGGCTACCACGGCCTGCTCAAGCGAGCAAAGAAATACGGCGGTGCGTTCCTTTGCGACGGCATCGGACTTGGCAAAACCTACGTCGGTCTGATGGCGGCCAAGGATCGTCGGTGTCGGGTTGGGCGAAGAAAACAAGTGGCAACCGGAAGGGGATCGCGTCGGATGGATTGGCGGAGAGACGCTCTACCTGGACCCTGATTCCAGCTATCGCGCGGCCAATGCGATGCCTGCCGCACCAACAGGCTCAGGCTGAGGCCGCGCGGCTGGCGATGCAGCAAAAAACTTGAAATCGAGGTGCTATTATGTTGCTAAGTAGAATGGACACGGGTAAACTTATGTAGGATGAAGGCCAAAACGGACATTCAGGAACAATTGCGGCAGGCGATTCTCCACATGGAAATATCACGGTATCGCTTGGCGAAACTCTCCGGCGTGACTCAAGCGGTGATATCGACCTTCGTGAACCGAAAACGCAGCGCGACAATGACCACCGCGGCAAAGCTGGCAACGGTGTTGGGGTTGGAATTGACGCCGATGAAGAAACCGGCCAAGAAGGACAGGTGAAGCATGGCTAGCATCTACAGGGACAAGAAGACCGGCAAGTACAAGATCGCGTACTTCCCCCGGCCGCACGTCCGCAAGATAATCACTGGCTGCCACGACCTCAAAGCCACTCAGGCGATTGCCCGCAAATTGGAGGACGAGGCCCGGCAGATTCGCCGTGGCGTGATCGACGTCAAGGCGGAGAGGCTTTCGCACAGCGAAGCCCTGCCGCTGGCGGAACACCTGGCCGCCTTCGTCACCATGATGCGTGGCAAAGGTGTGACCGAAGCCCACATCAAACGCACCAAGTCGTTTATCAAGGGAATCATTGAGGCCTGCGGGTTCAAGACGGCGGGGTATCTGGACGCGGCCAAGGTGTCCTCACACGTCGCGGACTTAAAAGACGAGGGCAAGCACGCCCGATCCATCAATGCCCGCCTGACGGCCATCAAGAGCTTTACCCGTTGGCTGTTTCGCACCGAGCGTATGCGCACCGACCCGATGATGCAGGTGTCTAAGTTGAACGCCAAGGCCGACCGCCAGCACGTCCGACGGGCATTGACCGACGATGAACTGACTCGACTGATTGCGGCGGCTCAGGCAGGCCCGGCGTGGACTTGGAAGGAAGGCAACGGCAAGGCCAATGACGATTACCGCCTCGAAAACCGCACCATCAGCGGCGACGAGCGCGCCATGCTTTACCGCCTGGCTGCTGAAACTGGTCTCCGGGCCGGTGAATTGGCCAGCTTGACGCCTACGAACTTCCTGTTGACCGACTTGGGCAAGGCCGCCGTCAAGGTTTCCGCTGCATACAGCAAGCACAGGCGAGACGATCTTGTGCCTCTTCGTCGTGACTTCGCCCAAGTCGTGGCCGCATTCCTCAAAGACAGGCCCCCCACTGCCCCGCTGTTCAACGTGCCGGATCGCACCGCGGACATGCTCAGGTCCGACCTGGAGGCGGCGCGGCAGGCATGGCTCAAAGAAGCCAAGAAGCCTGATGAACGTGAAGAACGTGAGAAGACCTACTTCTGTGCCCCGGTCGATTCATCGGGCCATGTCGTCGATTTCCACGCACTCAGACACACGTTCATCACTCGCTTGGCCCGGTCGGGCGTGACGCCGGCAGTGGCGAAGAGTCTGGCAAGGCACAGCACGATCACTTTGACGATGGACCATTACACGCACACTTTGATTGGCGATGAACGCGCCGCCCTGGACTGTTTGCCCACGATGGACCCGGCAGAGCCTGACCAAGAGGTCGCCAAGGCCACGGGAACTTACAACACCACCGTCAAAGACCCCGAAAAGAGAATAGCGCATGCGCTAGCGCGCAGCGACCCCGGCAGGCCAAGTATCGCCATCGCAGGCCAACATAACAGCCTTGACAGTGAAGGCACAAGTAGCGCACAATTACCTATTGCAGCTGGCACTTGGCAACGGACGCCAACACCGGTCAACAAAACCGGGCCCTTAGCTCAGCGGTTAGAGCAGGGGACTCATAATCCCTTGGTCGTAGGTTCGAATCCTACAGGGCCCAAGTGCAGAAAGTGCTGATTGCAGCAATGTTTACGAAAAACACAGAAGGACGGCAAAACGGGGATGCTACCGTAAATGCTACCGTTTCAAAGAAGGGACGTGGAAAACGGCCGGCAAAGCCCTGGCGCACGTTTCCCCTTTACGCCCACGCGTCCGGGCAATGGGCAAAGGCGATTCTCGGGAAGACCTATTATTTCGGGCCGTGGCACGATCCGAACGCCGCGTTGGAAAAATTCAACGCCGCGCAAGATTTTTTGTACACCGGCCGGCCGGTTCCTCCGGAGATCGGCGGCGCGACGCTCGAAGAAGTGGCCAACAGGTGGCTTGAAGCCCAATGGGCGGCGCATGAGCAAGGCCGGCTGACTCGCGCCCACTGGCTCGACTGCCAGCGCGACGCCGTCCGCCTTCTTAAAATCCTCCCGCGCCAGCAGCCGGCCGCGTCCCTTGACCCCGGCGCCTTCCGGAAACTCCGCAGCGAATTAAGCCAGGGCCGCAACGCGACGACACTTTCGGGAATCCTGGCTCGGCTGCGCTCGATGTTCCGTTGGGCAAAAACCATGGACATCCTCGAAGACTTGCCCCACTACGCCGGCGAATTTTCAATGCCGGCCGCCCGGTCGATGAGGCTGGCCCGGGCAGCCCGCGGCAAAATGGATTTCACGGCAGCAGACGTCCGAGCGATCTTGGCCGCCGCCGAACCGCTCGCGCCGCTGGTCGCGATGGTGTGGTTGGGCATAAATGCCGGACTCGGTAACACCGACTGTGCGACCCTCAAGGAAAGCCACCTCGACGTCACCGTCGACGGCGGAGCCTGGCTGGACTTCCCCCGGCAAAAAACCGGAGCGCCCCGCCGGGCCTGGCTTTGGCCCGAAACCGTCCAAGCCATCGAGGCCGCGATCGAGAGACGCGACGCCATGATGGCCAAAGACGACGACGCCGGCAAGGCCTGGCCGGCCAAGCTGGAAGGCCGTGTCTTCGTGACGCGCCACCGCAGGCCATATGTTGCCTACTCTGCCAAGGGAAACCCCCTGGACGCCATCGCAACGGCGTTTGGCCGCATCCTGGACGGCCTGGACCTCCACACGCCCGGCCGTGGGTTCTATTGCCTGCGCCGGACCTTCCGCACCGTCGCCGACGCCGTCGGCGACTGGCCAGCGATCGATTTGGCGATGGGACACCTGCCCAGCGATGTGGCGGGGGCTCCGTTCGCCATTGAAATGGCCGCGCGATACCGCGGCAGAATCGACGACGCCCGCATGCAAGCCGTCGCCGACCACGTTCACACCTGGCTGCTTGACCCCTCCAAATAAAAATCGCCAGGGACGTGTGTAGCGTCCCCAGCGTGTCCATGCGCCAATGGCGCACAAACCTAGATACGGGAATTGTAGCATGAAAGCGAACACAACGCCAGTAAAACCCCGCCGCCAGCCTATTCTGGACATCATCGAAAGCCGCGCCTCAATCCTACCGCAGGATATCAACGCCGCCGCTATATCCGGACTCGCCGAAAGCTACCTCCCGGACTGCGACCTTTGGGGACTCGCCGCACTCTTACAACGCCGCTCGCCGGAAAGAACCCCCGCCGAAAGCCCCCGCCGCCAAACCATCCCATTTCCAGCCACCTAAAGGAGCCCCCAACCATGAACCTGCAAACAAAATTCGAAGTCGGCCAGGACCTCGCCGCGGCGATCTTTGATCTTGACTTGAGGCCCGAGGCCCGCCAGGCCTGGACGGATCTGATCGTGGCCAGCCTGACCCGTCAGAAGGCCGCCATTTTGGCCCACAAGAACGAACTGCGAAAAGCCGGCATCTGCCCCGCTGCAACCGATATTAGAACGCCACACACCCACCTGGCGACAATAGCAGCCACCGGGGCACTACTCCCGACCTTGACCCCAGCCGAGGCGGAAATAATCACGACCCTGGTTTTCGGCCTGATCCACGGGAGATTCTCCGCGCCAACCCTACGCGCCGCCCTGGAAATCGCGACAACGCCACCATGATAATTTTTTCCTGGGTTTGGGCTTGACCGTCAACGATATTGGTTTACAATCTGTCAGCATAGGAACGGCAACCATGATCGCAAGAAACGAACCGCCCCCGCCGCCGACAAAATCTGAAATCCTCCAGCCGGGCGAATATGCCGCCCTGCCGCTGGCCATCATGGCCCGCAAAGACCTTACCGCCGTCGCCAAGCTGGCCTACCAGGCCGCTCTTGCCCACCTTGCCCCCCATGCCGCCCTGTCCGTCCCTGTCTGGCCATCCCTGCCCCGCCTGGCGGCCATGGTAGGGGCCTGCGAACGAAGCGTCCGGACCGCAATCGACGAACTGGAAAAGGCCGGACTCGTCACCATCGAACGCGCCGTCGGCAAGACGAGCCGTTATCGTTTCGCACCCATTGGCCAAGAATACCCCGGCAAAAACTACCGGGGTACCCCGGCAAAAACTGCCGCACTACCCCGGCAAAAACTACCGGACACCCCGGCAAAAACTACCGGGCTACCCCGGCAAAAACTGCCTACGAATTACTTAAGTGAATTACCAAAAGAATCAAAGAAGACCCCCAAACCCCCAGTGGGGGCTAAATGTCGTTTGCCCTCTGATGGAGAATTTCCGATTGAGGCGATCGTCGCCGCCTGGAGCGCCGCCTACCGCGAAGCCGTCGCCATGCCCATGCCCGCCAAATGGGAGCGCAGGATCCGCGACGAACCCGCCGCCGCCGAGCTGTTTGCCACGATCGACGCCGCCGCCATCCGAGCCGGCCGAAAACTTGCCACGGACAAAAAAAGCCCCTTCGGTTTCGGTTGGGTCCGGAACGCATTGGAAACCCGCGCCGCCACCGCCGCCGCAAAACAACTAGGCAAAAGTTGCCCAGTTGTTTCCTCTGACGACACCGCCGACGGCCGCAACGCCGCCGAGACGGCCAAGATTTACAAAGCCCAGGCTGACTTCCGCGCCAGGCCAGACCGCGAAAAATGGCTAGCCCAGGCCCGAGTCCACTGCTTCACGCCAGACAATCCCGACCGCGTCGAAATGCTCGCCGCTGCCATGGCTGCAAAGGAAAAACCCCATGAATACGCCACCTGTTGAAAATTGGACCGCCGCAAAAACGCCCGCCCAGCGCCTTCTACGAGCCTACTTGAACCACCCCAGCCCGCACACGATCCGGGCCTATACCATCGATCTGGCCACGCTGGGAAGGTTTCTAGGCAAGCGCACCCCGACCGCGACCGCCGCCGCGATCCTGGCCCTGGAACCCGCGCGAGGAAATGAAATGGGCGAGGAATACGCCAAGTGGCTTCGTATGAACAACTGCTCGCCCGCTACCGTTTGGAGGCGAATCGCGAGTCTTAAGGCTTTGGTGAAAAGGGCTAGGAGACTTGGTTTGCTCTTCTGGACGATCGATACCCACCCGCCATCGCCCAGGCCGATTCGAGACACTCGCGGACCCGGTCGCGACGGGTTTTCAGCCTTGCTCGCGAACTGTGAGCGAGACCCCAAAGCCAAAGGCCGGCGTGACCTGGCCCTGCTTCGATTATTGCACGACCTGGCCCTCCGCGCCGCCGAAGTCCTGAATCTTGAACTCGAACACGTGGACCTGCGAGCCCGCCGAATTTCGATTATGGGAAAAGGTCGGCTGGAGCGCCAATGGATGGATTTGCCCATCGAGACCGTCGAAGTCCTAGCCCATTGGCTCGCGATTCGAGGCCCGCAGCCTGGCCCTTTATGGACGAGTTTCCAGTCCGCAGCCAAGGGCGCCGCGCTTTGTTACGACGGCCTTCGAGATATGCTGGGCGCGCGTGCACGAAAATGTGGCTTCAAATGCACTCCCCACGGTCTGCGCCACCTGGCAATAACGAGCGCTTTAGAGGCGACTCAAGGGGATATTCGATCTGTGCAGCAATTCTCCCGGCACTCGAGCGCGCAAATGGTTTGCCGATACGACGATGCGAGGAAAAGCCATGCCGCCGAAGTCGCTAATCTAGTGGCCTCAAACGCCGGACCGGCCGGACCTGGAAGAGCCAGCCGAAACGGGCAAAATCACTGTGGGACAGCTTCCTACTGATAAGGGATAGGTATCCGGGGGGAATATGGCGAGCACTGGGGCGTTCATAATAGGAAAACCATGAAAACAATCAAAAAACGAGCCAAACGCCGCCCGAAGGCGACGGCGAAACCAACGCCGAAACCGACGCCGACACCCGAGCCCGCCAGCCCGCCGCCGCCGCCGGCCACGCACAACGCGATCGCCTGCACACATTGCGGCGCGCCTGTGCTCATGCCCAAGCCGCGGACCTGCCCTGGCCAGCGCCACAAGAGAACCCGGAAGGCGACTTGCTGGAACTGTGGCCGGCGATTCACCTACCCGACCCCCGAGCCCGACCCCCCGCCTCGACGGGTCCTTCCCAGCCCCAAACGAACTGCGCGAGATGCCGAGGCCGCGCTTTCATAACTTAGTCCGTCCGTCCGGCCCCCGAGGCCGTCAAAACACGTACAGAAAAGGAGAAACCCATGGGAACCGTCAATTGGAATCTTACCGCCAACGAGGAGCAATTCCTCCGCGGCTGCCTCAAGGCCTCCAACGCCATCGACAAGGTCGGCAACAAGGCCGCCGCCGCCGGCCGCAAGTCGAAATTCGCATTCGCCGGAGCCGGCCGCGAGGCCGTGCGCATGGTTACCGCCGTGGCCGGCATCGGCGGAGCCGTCGGCGGAATCCTGATGGTGGCCAACCAGCTTCGTGCCGAATACCGCCATCTGGTAGACCAGCAAAAGCGCGCCGCCGAGGCCCAAATGGATAGCGGCAACGCCCGCGCCGTCGCCTTACTCAACAAGCCCGCCGGCGTTGATACCGCCTGGCTGGACAAGCTCGTCACCACCACCGCCGCCGACCGCAAGGTCGACCAAAAAAGGCTCTGGCAACTTGCCGGCCAAATGCTTTCCAGCAAGGGCGCGCTGTCGAATAAATCATTCGCCGCCGCCTTCAGCCAGTCCTCCCGCGTCGGAGCGCTTACCGGCGAGGGAGTGGACCTGCCGACACTTGGCGGAGGCCTGCAGGACGTCATGCGAATTACAGGCGGAACGGACCCCGCCAAGGCCGGCGGATGGATTCGCCAGATCGGCCAGCAGAGCCGCATCGTGGATCTTCAAGCCCAGATTCAGGCCATCGTCCCGGCCATTTCATCGGCCAAGCCGTTTGGCTGGAAGCCCGAACAATCCGCCGAGTTCATGTCCTACCTGACCATGATGTCCGGCGATACCGAAGGCCGCAAATCCTCCACCGGCACAATCTCATTTATGGGCCAGCTCGACAAGGCCCGCACAGCCGGCGGCGCGATCATCCCCCAACGGGGACTCGGCGGAAAGATCGGTTTCCGCCCGCTGAAAACCCGCGGACCCGCCGCCATCGGCGAACTTCAAGACTGGTACGCCCAGGCCGACCCCGCCATGCGCGAAGAATTCCGCGCCAAGCTCCAGGGCGAGAAGAAAATCAAAGGCGGCCTGCTTTCGCTGATCGGCCGCGAGCCCGAGGCCATGAAGGCCTACAAGGAAATCCAGTCCAACATAACCGCCCCCGGAGCCGCCGGCGTCTCCGGTTCATGGGAAAGCTATTTTACCGACGTTGCCAAATGCAAAACCCAGCCCGTCCGCGCGCTCACGCGATTGTACAACGCGGAGACCCAGAAGAACGAAAACAATAACACCCCCGCCCCCGCCG